>CAXUBB010000447.1:0-4480 GCA_964249105.1 uncultured Bryobacteraceae bacterium
GAGTTGAGCTGGATTACCGAGGCGCGGGATACTGCCTGGGATGAGAAGCAGAAGGGTGCGCACGCCCAGAACTCCCAACAGCAGGCCGCAGAAACCACCAACCGTGGAGAGCAGGACACTCTCGGTCAGCAGTTGGCGGACGATTCGCCAGCGACCGGCTCCCACGGCCGCGCGAATGGCGAGTTCACGGTGGCGGGCGGCGGAACGGGCGAGCAACAGATTGGCGACGTTGGCGCAAGCGATCAGCAGCACGAAGGCGACCGCACCGAATAGAACGTAAAGAGCTTTCCTGATGTTACCGACAATGACCTCGCGCATGGGCACCACTGCGACACTCTCGTTTTTGTCCATATGCTTCGGATACAGGCGGCGAAAGCGCTCGCCAGCTGCCTGCATGGCGGCTTGCGCCTGCGAAGTGGAAACGCCGGGTCTCAAACGCGCAGTGAGGAGGACAAAATGGCCTTGATTGGCGCTGTGCGGATCAGCTTGCAGCGGTATCCAGACATCAGCGTCCGGTATGGCGGCGAACCGCGATGGGATCACGCCGATGATCGGGTAAGGCGACCCGTTGAGGTCTACCGTGCGGGTGAGGATCTTTGGATCGGAGCCGAAGTGGGTTCGCCAGAGATTTTCGGAAATCACAGCGGCTCTGGGGCCGTGGGGGAGATCTTCCGCCTGCTTAAAGGTGCGGCCCATCATGGGGAAGACGCCGAAGACCGTGAAGTAGTCGGCGGACACATGAGCGCCCTGGACTTGCTCGGGATGGTCGCCGGTGGTGATATTAAAGCCCGGACCCTGGTAATCATAAAGCGCCATGGAGGAGAAGACATTGTTATCGCGCCAAACCATGTACTTGGGAATGGAGACAAGATATCCGACACCGGCGGGAAACTTGGGGCCGAGTTGGACGATGCTCTCCGGGTCCCGGTAGGGGAGGGGCTCGAGGAGAACTTTGTTGACCACGCTGAAGATGCCGGTGTTCGCGCCAATGCCGATCGTGAGAGCGGCTACAGTGGCGAGCGTGAAACCGGGTTGCGCTACCAACGTGCGCGCGCCGTGGCTAAGATCGGTCCAGAACTCCGACCAGGCGCGTGCGATCCAGATCTCGTGAGATTCTTCCTGCTTGATCTCGAAGTTTCCGAAAAGCCGTCGCGCCTCCGCGCGTGCGTCGGATTCGCTCCAGCCCGCCTCGCACAATTCAGCCACTTTTTCTTCGAGGTGGTATTCCATTTCCGCCCGTAAGGCGGTTCGTCGTTTCCTGCTTTGGAGCCAGTAGCGGAGCCTTCTTGTCAGCATATCTTTTTACTCCCTTCCCATCACGCGCGCAATGGCGAGCGTGAGTTGCGCGTAACGTTCCGTTTCACGGGTCAGTTGTTTGCGCCCCTGCGGCGTGAGCTTGTAGATGCGCGCGCGCCGACCGGCAGGCGTGAGCGCCCACTCGCCATTGATCCAACCATTGAGTTCCAGGCGCTGCAGCGCCGGATAGAGAGAGCCTTCTTCGATCAGGATCTGGTCGTCGGAGTCCTGCCGAATCTTTTGAACCATGGCATACCCGTGCAGGTTCGCTCGTGTCAGGGTCTTGAGGATCAGCATGTCCAGCGACCCCGGAAGCGATTCGTTCTTCTTTGCCTTACGCCCCATACTAAGAATTCTTAGCTTCAGGGCCAGTATACTACTTCGGCGTGCCAAGTCAAGTTCCGCCGGAAGCCGATGTGGGCGTAGAAAACGGCGCTGGATCACGAAGAGGAGCGAGGGTCGTTTTGGCGCGAATTGTTCTCATGGTTGAAAACCGCGTTGTTATCGATCGCGGACGGTGATGCTCTCGATCCACTACTACTGCTACTGAAGTGAGCCAGTCACAGCCGAATGGAAAATCTTGTTGATATGTCGTGGGCGGATTAACCGAATAGAAGCAGAGAGTTGCCTGGAGTTTCCATTCCACTGAGGGCAAAGATGGCGTGAATAACGACAAATTTTGCGCTACCGTGCCCGCATGAAGCGTCAAGAAAGCCCGAAAGGGTCAATTACAAAGCATGTATTTAAGGAATTAACGAATCGCAAAAAGGCCGATGACAAGCGGAATGCGATTGTGCCCGCAGGGGAAAAATCACCGGCGAAGAAGCCGGGACAACCCGCGCTGTATCAGGATCCAGGCAGCGGGTTCAATTCGGACTTTACTTTTCCGCAGGATTAGTAAATTGGGGACGGGTATGAGCGTACCCGTCCTTCGTATCCGCTACACTGATCTCTTCAGCAGTGAGCTCACGGACAACTTACAGTGACGCGGGAGTCAACATCAATGAGGCTGATCGCGCCGTATCCCTAATTAAACGGCACGCCGCCAAAACACTGACTCCGGACGTCCTTACCTCTATTGGCAGCTTTGGAGCGGGATTCGCTTTGAAGGGCTGGCGCAAGCCCGTGCTGATCAGTTCAGCGGATGGGGTCGGCACCAAGCTGAAGATTGCGTTCGCCACCGGGCGGCACGACACGGTGGGCGAGGATCTGGTGAACCACTGCGTCAATGACATCGCCGTGCAGGGGGCAACGCCGCTATTTTTTTTGGATTACTTTGCTGTCGGCAAGCTCCAGGCGCAAGTGTGCGCTGATGTGGTGGCGGGAATCGCGCGCGGGTGCAAAAATAACGGCTGCGCCCTGATCGGCGGAGAAACAGCCGAAATGCCGGGCATGTACGCCGAGGGCGAGTATGATCTGGCGGGATTCATCGTCGGCGCGGTGGAACGAAAACGCCTCTTGACCGGTACGGAGATCAGACCCGGTGATCTGCTGCTTGGTCTTCCTTCTCATGGGCTGCACACGAACGGTTATTCGCTGGCGCGCAAAATCTTATTGGAAAAGGGCGGATATGCGGTGAATGCCCGGTTCCCTTCCCTCTCCGGCACGCTGGGGGACGAACTGCTGAAGGTGCATCGCTCTTATCTGAAGCCGATTGCGGCGCTGCAGGAGGCCAAGCTGCTGAAAGGCGCGGCTCATATTACCGGCGGCGGCCTGACTGACAATATTCCGCGCGTGCTGCCGAAGGATTGCGCAGTGGAGATCCATCCATTATCGTGGCCGAAACAGCCGATCTTCGAATTACTGCGAGAGTTGGGCACGGTGCCGGAAGACGACTTCCGCCGCACCTTCAATTTGGGCATAGGCATGGTGCTGGTGGTGTCGCCCCAAAAGCTCACGAAAGTATCGCGGATTTTGAATAAGCTGCGAGAGCCGTTTTACCGGATTGGGCAGGTGATTCCAAAACGTAAGTCGCAGCGCGGTTCGAGGGTTGTTTATCTGTGAAGGCGCGGCTTGGCATTCTTCTTTCGGGCCGCGGCTCTAATTTCGAAGCGATTGCGCGCAATGTGCTGGGCGGCAAATTGCCTTGCGAAATCGGTTTGGTTTTTTCCAACAAGCCGGAAGCGGCGGGTCTCCAGCGCGCCCGCGAGTTGGGCCTGCCGCATGCGGCTATCAAATCCGCCGGTGTGGAGCGAACAGCATTTGATGCGCAAGTGGCCGAACTCTTGAAAGATCACCGGATTGACTGGGTTTGTCTCGCCGGATACATGCGACTGCTGAGCGGCGCGTTTGTTTCGCAATTTGCCGGGCGCATCCTGAACATTCATCCTTCCCTTCTGCCCGCGTTTCCCGGCCTGGATGCGCAATACCAGGCGCTGGCGCATGGCGTAAAAATAACGGGCTGCACGGTTCACTTTGTGGATGAAAATCTGGATAGCGGCCCGATTCTGCTGCAAACGGCTGTGCCGATCCTGGACAATGATACTGTTGAGTCCCTGTCAGCGCGAATTCTTGCCGAAGAACATAAAATCTATTCAGAGGCTCTTGCCTGGGTTCTTCGCGGTAACTATCGTACGGAGGGACGGCGGGTCTTCCAAACTTAGAATTTCCAAACCTTGATGTACAAACGCATACTTGCAGTAATTGGCGGCCTGATTGTCCTTGTTTTTGGAATCTTTTTACTATCAGGTAAACGCGTAGAGTTGAAACTTGCGCGTCCCACTGCCGCCATTGGAAGCGCGACCACTCTGTCCGTGGAAGCGGATGCCGAACATGGCGTGAAGCATTTCTCGGCTGCCGTGGAGCAGAACAGCCAGACGCAGACGGTTTACGAAGATAAAACCCGCTCGCCGCAACGCGCGCGCATCTATACTTTTACCGCCGGACAGAAGCAGGCTCCGTTCCTGAAGGAAGGTCCAGCGCAGTTGATATTAAAAGCCAGCTCCAATGATTTTCGGGGCAGCACCACGACGCTGACGCAGGATATCCAGGTGGTCCTGCGACCGCCTACCGTGGTTCCGGATGGGCGCCAGCATTACATCAACCAGGGCGGCGCTGAACTGGTGACCATGGACTTGGGCGGAAGTTGGACCGAGGCAGGCGTACGGTCGGGTAACTATTCCGCAGGCACGTTTCCCATGCCGGGAGAGCAGGATAACAGCAATCACCGGTTCTCCTTATTTCC
>CAXUBB010000448.1:0-4456 GCA_964249105.1 uncultured Bryobacteraceae bacterium
GGCTTGGGCCGCCTCTGGGGGAAAGGCGTCCCGGAACAGCTTGACGAAGACAGGGTTTTGCTGGAGTACGGCGGACTGGAAATCCTGCATCCGATGAGCGTCGAGCAGCAATTGCGTCACGCTTTCCACCGCTGGAAACCCGAACGGATTAAGGCCGCCGGGCGACGAGTCTGGCTCGCCGGCGAACCCACCCAACAACTGGCGGTTGTTAAAAGCGGTTCCGACTAATCCCGGTGTATTTCGCCCTACGCTGTCCAAGGCGTCGAGTCGACCGGTGGCCACCAGATTACCAGGAGGCGGTTGCTTGCGCGATCGGCCTGGAAGACCCACCACGTTCTGGTACACGTCGGTAAGCGTGGGGAGATCATCCACCAGCGCGTCACCGGGGAAAAGAGGAGTTTGCCGAAGTTGCGGAAGGATGTCGACCCGCGCTCGCCGGCGTGGAATGAAGTTCCCTGAAGCGTCGGTGTAGCCCCGTCCCTCGCCGCCCACGTTGAAGTTTAAGAGCGTGCCGGATTTCCCCGCCAGCTCGCCCAGGTGACAGGCGCCGCAGGAGCCGGTCTGCCGTGTGGCGAGCACGCCGCCGAACTGCGTGAGAATTCTGTCCGTTCGAACCGGATCGAAGAAGAGCAATTTCCCAAGGTAGCGCTTGGCATCGGTGAGCTGGAAACGCGGGTCTGCGGTGATCGTTCCATCCGGGAGCCGCGCTGGGGGAAGATGCGCGTCGTCCGGCACCATCAATTTCTGAATGCCCCCAACCTGCTGATCGATATACTGGCGCAACTGTTGCGCGCTTTGATCCTGAGCGGCGATGATTCCACCACACAATAGGAAAACAGTGAGTGCAGCGGCGCCCTTCCATAAAAATGTATGCCGGTTAGCCTGCCTTAATGTCGGAGCGTCTCCTTGTTGATAAGCCGGCTGTGGCGAGCGTCCTTTTGGTTCTCTCTTCATAAGCGTCCGTGGTTCAGGCTGAAATAGCAAGTCTTCTTGGTCGCTTCAGAAATTCGGCGGTTCTGCGGAATGCATCGCATCCGTCTCGCAAGAACACCGTCGTCCGTAAGCTTCAAAAGCGCTTCTCGTTCTGCTAAACCTACCTAATGCCCTTCATATACCTGCGACGGGATTAGCGAACAAAGGATGCAGAGAATTTTGAGCGCGATGCGAACCAAGCACCTGCTTTGGCGCGGTCTCGTTAAAACTCAAGACGGATGCCGAGCTGGCCTTCGCGGCCGGGCAGCACCTGCAAAACGGCGCCGAACGGGGTCGGTTGATCAGGGAGCGTTTGCACCGCAGCCGGATTAGCGCGGTTCAGGATGTTAAAGAACTCCACGTAACTGTGGAACAGCATTCTTTCCTTGATATGAAATTGATGGGCGAAGCGCATGTCCAAATTCACAAAAGGCGGCGCGGTGAAATGGTTGCGGCCCTTGGTGAAATCGAGACCATTGAACAGACCATCCCCATCCACGTCCACCGAATCCACGCTCGAGGCGCTGTAATGGAACCCGCTCTGCGCATGGAAGATGGCACTAACGCTGAATCCTTTGGGCAGCGTAAAAATGCTGTGCAGCAGGAAAGTGTGATTTAACGAGAGATCGGAAGGACCGTTCAGCAATTCGGCGCCGTTATAAAACTTGCCCGCTTGCGGAACGGGATTTCCATTGCTCGCCACAAACGGGCCGTTGGCGTTGGTCTTACCCGTGGTCGGATCGGTCACGGTCGGCACGACGCCCACAAAACTGTCAAGCGCGCCATTGCTGTTGGCGGCAAACCCGAGGCCGTTGCCAGTCTGGTTTTCCGAGATCAGGTCTGGAGGAGCGTCATCGATCGCGTGTGTAAACGTGTAGCTGGCATCCACCGTCATATGCGAGCCAAAGCGCTTCCGCAACTGTATAATGACGGCGTTATAAGTTCCCGCGAACCAGGGGCCATAGCCTTGAATGATGACGTTGCCCGTACCGGGCTGCAAAAGGCCGAGGCTGCCCGGAATGCGCGCCTGAAACGCCAGATTTGTGTTGCGGATGCCCAGGATGTTGAAAATATCGCGGTGATAGAAATCAGCTTGGACCACAAAATCCTTGCCGAATTCATGCTGCACGCCTACTTGCATGGCGCTGGTGTAGGGAGTGGAGAAGCTTGGGTCCACGGTAATGGGAATTTGCGCGCCGATCCCGGCAATCACGCTCGTTGATAAATTGCCAAACGGATCGTAATTGAAAAAACCGGCTTTCTGCCCGACCGACGCGCTGGCCGCATCCGCGAACTGTTGCGCGGAGTATCCGGTGAGTTGTTGGACATTTTGCTCCGTCACAACCGCGCCGGTCGGTACGGGCGCATGCCCCGGAGCCACCACGTTGTTCAGGTGATCGGTGCCGTAAAGCGGCAGGTTCGGGCGGGCAATGCCGTTAAACACGCACTGCGCGCCGGATGCCTGGATCTGCGCGTCGGTGAGCGTGGTTGAGACGCAAGGAACGCCGAGGCCGCGCACCGCGAAGTTGTTGACCACGGTGCTGGGATTGTTTGCAAAAAGCTGCGGAAATCCAAGATAACGGGTCTTTGTGATATTAGCTCCTCCCAATCCCGGCACGTCACGCGCCAAGCCAAGCCGGAAGTGATCGTAGAACAGGCCCCAACTGGCGCGCACCACGGTTTTCGGAGTGACAGACCAGGCGAACCCAACGCGTGGAGAGAAGTTGGTCTTCTTGGCAAACGCGGAATCGTAATCCCAGCGCAGGCCGTAGTTGAGGGTAACGGTGGGAAAAATTTTCCAATCATCCTGCGCAAATAGACCATTGTAATTATTACGGAGGCGGATCGAATTGTCGGCTGGTATCAAGCCGCCCTGGTAGGTAAGCAGGTCAATGCCGGAGTAAATTGGGCCATAAATCGTGAAGTTATCGATAGTTGAGAATAACTGGTTAAAAAGATTGCTGGCTTCGATGCCGTTGACGCGCGTATGTTGATACTCCCAGCCGAACTTCAAGGCGTGCCGCCCGGCTTGCTTGGACAGGTTCAGCCCGCTGGAATGATACTGCTGGTCGATGTTGATGGGCGTGTAGCCGGGTCCAAAGGTCACCTGTCCCAGATTGCCGAAGAGACTACCTGAGTTGAGTCCATCGAAGAGATTGAAGAGAGTGGAGGCAGCGCCCGCTTCGGGGTGAGAGGGAGATTGCAGAGAAGGCTCGCGGCGGTATTGATAATAACCTTCTAAAATAAACGGATTGCCTGACGCGCCGAGAAGCGCGATGTCCGACACGCCGAACATGGAGTGGCGGGAGTCCAGGTTGTTACGCGTGGAGGGCAAGTTCAGCGCCGCCGAAAGAGGCAGGAAGTCGGTGATATGCGTATTGGTGTAGTTGTACTGCTCGCTCAACCGTTGGCGGCCGAACTGCTGGTCCAACTTGCCCCGAAGGCGCGTGTCGTAAGTCTGTGAGTGCTGATTGAAAGGGCTTTCAAAATTGATGAGGCTCTGCGGGATATTCTCCGGGAACTGAAAATTCAGGCTGCGGCTTTCGCGGATGCGCTCGGCGGACAAGAAGAAGAACAGCTTGTCTTTCAAAATAGGCCCGCCGAACTGGCCGCTGGGATCGTAGCGCAGTAGGAACGGCGCGTCGCTCTGGCCCTTGATGTCGGAAGAGTCCAGTTTGTAATTGCGGTGGAAAAACGAAACGCCGCCGTGAAAATCGTTGGTGCCGCTGCGGCTCACGACATTGATGACGCCGCCGGAGCCGTGCCCGAACTCCGCTTTGTAGCCGGCCGTCAAAACCTGAAATTCAAGAATTGATTCCTGATTGAACTGGGAAGCGGCGCCTCCGTCCACCAAATCGCTGTTGGGCAGGCCATCGATCAGGAACTGGGCATTGCCCGCCCGTTCGCCCAGAATCGGCACGGATGAATCGGAACCCTGGTCCGCCTGGCGGTTCAGGGCCACGCCCGGAACCAGTTGCAGCAGGTCCAAATAATTGCGTCCGTTGATCGGCATTCCCTGAATCTGCTGCGGTGTGATGGTCTGGCCGGAGGAAGACGTGGTGGTTTCAAGCAACGGCGTTTCCGCGCTGACGCTGACCTCTGACTTTACAGATGCGACGGACATCTGAATATTCTGATTCAGACTGGCGTTGACTGTCACATCAACGGTGAGTGTTTTAGCGCCAACCCAGCCTTGACGGCCGTGATCTCATAATGGCCGGGCAGAAGTCCTGAAACGCTGAACGAACCGGAGTCATCCGAGTGTGCTTGCCGCTCCACACCCTCTTCCTTGTTCACCAAACGAAGTTCGACCCGGGCCAATCCCAATCCCTGCGAATCGAGCACTTGGCCGCTCAACGTGGAGGTGATTTGGGCCCACGCCGACATGCTCGAGAGGAGGAACGCGAAAGGCAGCGCCAAAAGATGGCGGGAATCAGAGAGAAATGTCATCGATATCACTCCTTGCTTTGGTTGTCACTGATAA
>CAXUBB010000449.1:0-4435 GCA_964249105.1 uncultured Bryobacteraceae bacterium
CCTTTTGGCTTTCACTGAAGTAAGCGGAAACGGAAAACTTCTTGGATCAGGAAATGAAAAAAGATTTGCTGCTATCGGATCCTTGCAATCTCTCTCTGCGCTTCGCCAATCATATCTTCCGTATCGTTAAGAACGATACCGCGCTGCCTCACTTCGAGCAGAGTTGGAAGACTTTGCTGGTACCAAGACTTTGCTTGACGCCAACATTTAGCACGCGCCGTGCGGGAGAGAACTGGTTTAGATGCCAAGAGAGCATACGCTTTGCCAATGTGGAATTGACTGTAAGCTCTGATAGTCAGAGTTTCTGCATTGGACGAATTCGAATGATCAGACCGCGCTAATTCCGCAAGTGAGTCCCGGCACGCGGTGATCGCAGCAGCCAGCTCATTACGCTTTAAATAAACATCTCCTATGTAGCCCAATGCGCCTCCAGTATCGATATGGAGCTGCATGTCTTGAGGATCGGAGGCGGACAGCTTCCGTAAAATCTCTAAAGCATTGCGATCTCTGCTCAGTGCGCCGGTTGTATCACCCAAATTACAAAGCGGGTCGCTTTCCCGTATCATCTCCCAAACCCAGAAGCGTTGTATTCGAATGTTTACAGTTCCGTCCTGCGACATCGAACGCAGAACCCCGAGTGCTTTGTCGTGCATGCTCAGGGACTCCCGAAAGTTTTGTGTGTACTCGGAAAGCAAGTTTCCCGTACAGCTATAAGCGACTGCAAGCGACCAGCGTAAGCCTTCACTGCGCGGCTTTGTTATATATAAAGATTCAAGTAGCGTTACTGCTTTACGGCAATCTGCTAATCCGCTCATCCAAGTGCCTGGCTGAGCTCTTGTCCATCCAGAATCGGAATAGGCGCTTGCGAGTAATCGGCGATTCTCGAAGTTTAATGGATCGCTCGCAAAGAGCCGTTCGGCAATTGTCACTAGTTGGCGTTGCTGCTCCATTCCGCCTAACCGATCGCCTGCACCAATTAAAGCATTGGCCAGTTTGCTGTGCGTGATGAGCAATTCCCGTTGTGCCGCGGCGTCATGCGGGTTGCTTGCCGCCACTGCGGTTCGGATAGTCAATGCTTTCCGATAGCTCACCAGTGAACCGGGGATGTCCCCCAAATTGGTCGAGCGGAAGCCGCCCTGGACGTCGCCTACTCTTTCGTATGCCGAGGCTAATTCCCGCTGCAAAGATATGTCATTTCCCGCTTCACGCGCCAGACTGTCCAGATACCGGATGGCGCGGTCGGCAATCAGCTTGCGGGCAGCCGTGGCCCCTGGAAGATTTTGAATGGAGTCGTGAACCTCAAACAAGAGCGAGTTCGCAAGGGCACGAACATCGTTGAAGCGGCGCTCGGCGCGCTCGTGCTGCTGCCGTGCGATATGCGTTTGCCATAAGGCCCATCCCGTTGTGGACACCAGCCCGAGGACGACCGCCAGACCCGTTGCCATCGCCGTCTGATGCCGCCGTATGAACTTCCAGGCCCGATACCCGAAGGTTTGCCGACGGGCGAGAACAGGTTGCCCTTCTAAATAACGTTCGAGATCCACCGATAACTGCTCGGCGGAACTGTAACGATCTTGCGGGCGATCACTGATAGCCTTGCCGATGATGTTTCGCAGGTCAACCGGCAGATTGTCGGTACCCGCTTTTTCCAGAAGCTCGCGCAGAAGCAGACCAAGAGAATAAACATCCGTGGCTGTGGAGACAGGTTCGCCCCGGATCTGTTCAGGACTGGCGTACTCAGGAGTGAAGCCTGCCATGGTGGCCGCCATGCCTCTTTCTTCCGCCGTGGGCGCAAGCAGCTTGGCCACTCCGAAATCCAGCAGCTTCGGCGCGCCGTCCTCGGTTACCAGAATGTTGCCGGGCTTAATGTCACGGTGAATGACAAGATGCTGATGAGCGTAACGAACGGCATCGCACACCTGTTGGAACAACAGCAGCCGTTGTATGAGCGAGAGCTTTTGGGCGGCACAGTAAACGTCAATCCGTTCCCCACGCACCCGCTCCATTACGAAATAAGGACGGCCGTCTTCCGTGGAACCGGCATCCAGTAGCCTAGCGATATTGAGGTGAATCAGACGCGCCAGAATCTGCCGCTCCTGATAAAACCGTCTTAAAATGTCATCGGTATCCAGGCCGCGTTTAATCAGCTTGATGGCTACTTGCTGCTCGAACTGGTGATCCGACCGTATCGCCAAATAAACCGTGCCCATCCCGCCATGACCTAACTTGGCGATGACACGATAAGGGCCGATACGGTCCGGAATTGCGTCATCCGGCAAACCTTCTCCAGTTACCGTTGTGAAGTCGGCAAGAACGGGATTCTCCAGAAAGTGGCGATTCTCATCGTGTATCTGGAGCAGGCTCCGGGCTTCCTGAGCCACCTCCGGGTTTTCTGCTTGTGCTTCGTCTAGCAGTTTCCCGCGCTCCTCAGCCGACAAGTCCAGGCAAGCCGAAACCAGCGTTGAAACCGCTCTCCACAAAACCGGTGTCATGAGCGTTTTGCGGGGTGCGATTCGGGCTTTGTCAGACGGCGTTGAATCCACATCTTTGCCACCAGCCAATCGCGTTTTACGGTGGCGGTGGAAATATGCAGCGCTTCCGCCGTTTCCTCAATTGAAAGCCCGACAAAGAATCGCAGCTCGACGATTCTGGCTTGCTGCGAATCCAACTCGGCCAGTTCGTTCAAAGCAGTATCAACGTCCAGGAGGTCAGGCGGCTGGGAGCCGCCGATCGCCAGTGATTGGTCCAGCGTAATCGCCGCGCTTCCGGCCCCTCGTTTCTGGGCAATGCGGGCGCGAAAATGATCGACCAGAATGCGCCGCATGAGCTGTGCGGAAACCGCGAAAAAATGAGTCCGGTCCTGCCATGAAACCGGTTCAGATCCGCATAAACGCAGGTATGCCTCGTGAACCAGCGCCGTAGGCTGCAAGGTGTCGCGCTTATGCGCCTGCAGATGCCGTCGGGCAATCCGATTCAACTCGGCATAAACCGCAGGCACCAGATGATCAAAGGCGCTGCGGTCTCCGGCTGACCAGTTTCGAAGCAACATCGTAACCTGACCATCCGGCGGACTGCTGCCCATAGTTGAGTTTCCTTGCTAGAACTATACTTTAGCTCAAACTAGCAGTACCTGTAAGCGGCCATAAGCCTTTGCTCACCAGCTCTAAGGATTGGTTGGGTGGTAGGGGCGACAGGGATCGAACCTGTGACCCTCAGCTTAGAAGGCTGATGCTCTATCCAACTGAGCTACGCCCCCACTGTTTTTAGTCTAGCGTGATTCGATGATAAGCAAAAGGTCTCCCGACCCGACGTTTTCCCGCGCGCTGACCACAACCTCCGTCACCCGACCCGAGACGGGCGCGTAAACCGTGGTTTGCATTTTCCTGGCCTCCATAACCAACAGCGCGTCCCCCTTCTTCACTTCCGCTCCCCCCTTGACATGCAGGGTAGTCACCGCGCCCGGAATCGGCGCACCCACTTCGCCGGGCTTGGAGCTGTCGGCCTTACGCCGGGCGGTTGCCGTTTGCTGGAAAGATTTATCACGGATCTCCACCTCGCGGGGCTGCCCATTTAACTCGAAAAAGACGATGCGCATGCCGTCTTCTCGCGGTTCGTCCACTGTGAGCAGCCGGACGATAATTGTTTTGCCGGGTTCCAGGTCCACCGTGATTTCGTCACGCTCCGCCAAGCCGTAAAAAAACTGCGGCGTCGGCAGCACTTCCACTTCTCCATAGTCGGCGCGCGCCGCCGCAAATTTCGCAAACACGTTCGGATACATGAGATAACTCATCAGATCCGTGCGGCTTGCTGTTTCGAACTGGTCGGCAATCGTTTTGGCGGCTGCGTCGAGATCCGTTGCGGGCAGTCGTGCGCCGGGCCGCCCCTCCTCCGGCTTCTTGCCCCGCAGGATGATTTCCTGAATTTTGGGCGGCCAGCCGCCTTCCGGCTGTCCCAGCGAGCCCTCCAACATGTCGACCACTGAATTGGGTAGCGTCACGGAATGATCGGACGGCAGATTTTTGAATTCTTCAATGCTGATGCCGTGACTCAGCAGGAACAACGCCAAATCGCCGACTACCTTGCTCGAAGGCGTGACCTTCACAATATCGCCAAAGGCAAAGTTCACATCGGCATACATGCGCGCCACTTCAGGCCAGCGGTTACCGAGACCCATGGCTTCCGCCTGTTCTTTCAGATTAGTGAACTGGCCACCCGGCATCTCGTGAACGTAAACATCGGCGCTGCCCGACTTCGGAGCATTATCAAACGGCGTGTAGTAGGTCCGGACCACCTCCCAATAATCCGAGCATTTCAGGAGCGCGTCGAAGCTAAGGACGGTATCCCGCTCGGTGTGCGCCAGCGCCGCCACAATCGAGTTCAGGTTCGGCTGACTGGTCGTGCCGCTCATGGCGGAAACGGCTCCATCCGCCACGTG
>CAXUBB010000450.1:0-4401 GCA_964249105.1 uncultured Bryobacteraceae bacterium
ACCTGCGACCTACGGATTATGAGACCGTCGCTCTAACCACCTGAGCTACACCGGCAGCGTTTTTGAGAGTATGAATGGAACGGCATCATGTCAATGCCTCGGCTTGCCGTTCCCCTACCAGGGTACCGCATACCGAGCTAATGTAGAAGAACGCGAGCTAGACCGGCGTTGCCGACCGAATCATAAACCCGGACAACCAAAAGATGTTCGCCTGGGCGGAGCTTTTCAAGGTGAATGTGAAAGCTCTCCTGCTGCGAATCCGTAATGCCGTCAACTGCTTCTACCGGTTGCCAGAAAGCGGCATCCAAGGAGTATTCACAACGCCGGAGCGGACTCGTTGCATCGCTGGCGGTGACTTCGATATCGGCCACTGCCTCGGCTCGGCGAGGCGCTCCTACCGTGACCAGCGGTGGCGTATTGTCAATAACAACCGGCGTGCTGAGCAGTTCCGCCTGTTTCGCATACTCGGGCGCGTTCGCGGGCGCGTCGGAAGCGACAACGCGGAACAAATAACGGCCATCGGCAAAAACGTCCGGGTCAAGTAGAATCGCGTTCTCCGTCATCCGGCTGCGAACCAATTGCCACTGGGTCGCTTCTTCCGGACGGAAATAAAGAGAGTAGACCAGCTTATCGCCATCCGGGTCATCCGCCTGCCAGGAGATCTGTGTCTGTGTCGTTTGCAGCCGTGAAGCCACTTGGCTTCCGCTGGAACCGGTGCTGGCTGCCGGCGCTTCGCCTGTATCCGTGACGGTAATGGAATAGGCGGAAGCAGCGGAAGAAACATTCGCCGACGTCTTCGCCGGGTTGGTTCCAATGATTGAACTGACGGTTATGCTGCGAATCACAGGCGGTGCATTCTGCGGAAGAAAGGGCAGGGAAACGCTGCTGACGTTTGCGGTAGCACCTGTGGGCCACTCCCCGCGCCATTGCACGAAGCGCGCCGCAGGACTTGCAATGAGAGTACGTCCGGATTCCTCAATAGGCGCGGACCACTTGCTCCAGGTCTCGTCAGGCCGGGCTGAATTGCCGCTGCGCGTTCGAAAGATCACGCCGGAGCCCGTGCCATGCCATCGTAAATGGCCCCAATGCGCGATATTCCCCGTGTCATGGACCTGAGACTGAAAGAATCCGGTTCCGTTCGGGGCCAAATCAAATGCCAGCAGGCACCCCGGATTGCTCATCGCCGCATAGAAACCCGATTCCGTCTTGATCAGGCGGGTTGTTTCGCCATCGCCTCCTTCGGCCAGAAGAGCGCTTCTCCCGTTGCGCCATCGATAGATACGTCCGTGGTCGTCCGTGGAAAACAGAATGGAATCGCCATCCAGAACCAAGTCGTACACGTTATCTTCTTTCGAACTGCGAAGAGTTTCCACGATTCCCCCCGGCGCGATTTTGTAAATGGCTGATCTTTCCACTCCGCTGGTTTCAGTCACGACGCCCGTGTTTGTCGTTGTCGTCGCGGCCGTGGCGGCGCTTCTCGACTGATCGGAAGGCACTTTGATCTGAGTTTGATCATTGTCGGCGGGCTTTGCTTGATGACCGGTTTGAGCTTCCGTTACGGTAATCACCGTCGGAGAGGCGGCTGTCACAACCGACGGCGTGGAAGAGGTCGCGGCTGCTGAAGCGGTAGCGCCGGACCGTGTGGATAACGCACCGCCCATGGCGGAAGCATAAATAGAGCCGTTCGGGTCTACGGCAATCGCTCGAATTTCGGGCAGACTCGAGTCGTAAAGAATGGTGCCTTGCCGCTGCCCGGTAATGTCATAAATCAGTCCATTCGGCTCTGTGCCGGCGTATAGATGCTGATTCGGGCCAAGCGCGAGAGCAGTTATATTGGACTGCCCCGTTTCGTAGTAAACGTCTCCTTTCCCCTCCCGATCAATCCGGTAGATACGGCCGTCCTCGCCAGTTCCCACATAAAGCCAACCGTCAGAGGTTATGCGTATGGCCCAAACGTACTTTGCAGGCGAGCGCCAAATCTCCCGCGCTTTACCTCCTTCGATCCGGTAAACACCTCCATTTGGGGAACTTCCGGCGAATACCGTGCCTTTGGAATCAACCGCTAGTGCAAAGACTTCAGCCTGCTCGGCATTCCAGAACTGCGCCGATTTGCCATCCACTGAAATGCGGAAGACTTTCCCGGAGTGTCCGGTAGCGGCATAGATGCTTCCATCCGGAGCGGAAGCAATATTCCAGAGAGCAGGCTGATTTAAGTTGGCCTCCCAACGTCTAACCGGACCTAATTGCAGGTAGCCTTCCGCAGACAGAGAAAGCCCGGATAACCGGCCCTTAAGAAAATCCGCAAAGCCGCTGGTGTCCCAGGATGTGCTGGTCGCGGCGGAGAGGGAAATTGTACAGCCAAAGAAGGCAAGGAGAAAGGCAGCGAGTTTCAATCTTTAACTTCCACTTGAACGGTTTTTGCGCCGGTAACGACGTAGTCATCGACCGGCATCCGGATCTCGGCAACTTGTGATCCGCGCAGCAGCGTGAGAGCGGCGTTGCTGGTGGGCGAGGAGGAAGGATCAGCCAGAATCAGAGCAACCGAAGGAGGCGGGTCTGTAATATCGCCCCCCGGCAGCGGGCCGGAAATGGTAAAAGCAGGCTGCTGCCGCCACACACGCACGTAGGCCGCCTCACTGCCTCGATAAGCATTCAGAACGGCCACGACTTGCTCGGGCGAGTGTAAGGAAGACTGGGTGATACCTGCAAAGTCAGGCCCATTCAGCGTAAGGGCGTCGCTTACCGTGAAATTCAAAGGGCCATTGGGAGCGCCGATTGGCACCCGGTAACTCACTGTGCGCGTCATCTCGATCCCGTTTTCTCCCTGCAGTAAGGCTGTAATTTCAACCGGCTCCCCCGCGTGGACCTCGTTGCGTGATGTCCAGGCTTGGGCAATGCGCAACTGCCGTTTGCGCTCGACGGGCTGAAGGTCGTAATTGATGTGTTTGATGCGCAGATTACTAAAACCGGACCCAAGAAGAAACCCAAGCGGGACCACTGCATCCACCGAGACCTGCTGCGCCAAGCCGCTATCACTCACAAAGATGTCATGAATGGTAAGCGGCGGTACCGAGCCGTCAAATTCCACCTGTCCTCGCAGACGCAGGGTGCCGACACCCAGAGTACGCTCTGTGGCATCAATCGTCGAAAAAACAGCCGTTTGGATAATGAACGGGGTGAGCAGCCGGTCATTGACCACCTGCATTTGATAGCGATGCGCGCTGGTGTCCGTCGATTGCACGGAAACGGTCAAAGGAATGGTATGGGCAGGCCGCCCGATCTCGCCGGCAATGGCCGTGCTCCGGTCACTGGTAATGCTGCCCACCCACTCCCGCGCGGCGGAAAGTTTAACAGAGGAGTTCAGCGCCGGCAAAAGCGCGATCACATCGGCGCGGGCGAATGGCAGGTCCGTTCCGCCGGAGTCAAGAAAACGATGCCCGAAAGCATAAACATGCCTGCCGTCAACGTAGGTTACCGTGCCGTCGGCGCTGATCGCCATGTCCCCGCTCAAGAGCTGGACGCTAATCATGGAGCCTGGCAGGACTGTTCCGGTCAGACTCTGAGATTTAGGAGTCCCGGCCCCTACTCCCTGTTGAGGATCTAAACCTAACTTGTGAAATTCGGCGGCAAACGTCTGGACAGTGCGCGGGGTGAACCCGGAAAGAGCCAGAGGAGTAAAGATTTCAGTCAGATTACCGATAGAAGAGGAAGAAGTGAACGGCTGGCTTGCGTTGAGGATCGAGGGCGTGTCCTGGTGAGACGACCGGAAGAACGGCGTCAATCCGGCTTGTCTCTGGTAAGTGAGGGGCGAGTCGGCAATCATTTGCTCAATCGGCTGGATGCCGGCAATAGCCTGTTTAGAGAAGGGAAAACCGAGAGCGACGGCACCCAGGAGCTTTCCGTCGATATAGACGGGACTGCCGCTCATGCCCTGCATGACGCCGGTTTCCTCGAGTGGTCCGCCGCTGAGCTTGGCGAGTATGATGGTCTGCTTTGGAGTGAGGTTTTCAAGGACACCGAGGATCTGGACCTGGAACTCTTCGATCTTATTGCCGTTGAAAACGGTGCGGCCGTTACCCCGTAAGCCTGGATGGACGTCTTTTAAAGGAAAGAAGGTTTGAGCGATGCTGGCATGCGGGAGAAGAACAAGAACTAATAAGCTAAACAGTCGAAACAGGCGCTCCGGCTCTGAACGGCAAGACGTATGACTCACATCCATATTGTTCCGCACACTGGTTTGCGAGTCGAAACTATGGTTAAACTAAAGGTGAAAATTTACTCATGGTAAGCGCGCCTGTTGCCCCCCCAACGCAGGCCCCGGACTCATCCGCTAAAGTTGCCTGGCAACCGATAGCCTGGTTCGGTGCTTTGCTGCTCATCTGCTACGCGCCCATTCTGTAC
>CAXUBB010000451.1:0-647 GCA_964249105.1 uncultured Bryobacteraceae bacterium
ACCGTGAGCAGAAGCGCGATGAAGGTCCTCATCGCTGTATTGTACTTTTACGCGGCGATTCGATCCGGCAGAAGTTTCATGCTGTTGTTGAAAGTCTCCGTGAACTGCGCCAAGCCGTTGCTTCCGCCGTTGACGAGACGCCGCGCGTCCGCTAAACGGTTCTGCGCCAGCGCTGCCCGGATGCGACCCTCGCGTGATCTTAAGAAAGCTGCCAGAATTTTCGCGGCCGTTGCTGATTCATGCGCTTTCAGCGGATTGACTACCAATTGGTCTCCCAGTCCGATTTCTTTACCAAATTGCAGAAAATTCGCGCGCCCGGTCAACTGCGTAAAGCCGCGGCCGCGAAAGTTCGCTCCGTCCGGTGATCCTCCATTGCCAAGAGCGGCGCGATTGTCATACAAATTAAAAAGCTTTCCGCCCGGCGAGGTGTTAAATGCCGAGGGCAATTCGCTGACTGGAAGAAATGAAGCTGTCTCCACGCGAATGGTTGCGAGCGCTACCGCCACCATTGGCTTATCAGCCAGGCCGGCTCCGGCCAACGCATTCAGCACATGCGGAAGATTGGTTTCGATATTCGCGGCAGGCGTTCCCGGAAACAACTTTGCAACCGACTCCGCCGTTATACTTACAAGGGAACAAACCGCCGG
>CAXUBB010000451.1:657-3417 GCA_964249105.1 uncultured Bryobacteraceae bacterium
ACCCGCCATCAAAGTTATCGGTATAGATGCCAGCGGCGGCCAGAGCGCACTGTAGATCCAGCACGCCTTGGCCCTGGCAGCCGCGTTTCAGCGAAGGTTTTGTTATGGTCTGAGACACGCCTGAACAGTAAGGCCGTGTATCATCAGACCGTCTGTCCTACATTCGCCTAAACGATTGTTTCTGCGCTGTTTACAAATTGCCGCCCGCCGTTACCGGCGCTTACGCCGCCCCGACGCTGATGGAGCCGTCCCCGGTATGCACGACCAGCGGCGGGCCGCCTCCGTTCAGCTTGCCGCGAACTTCGTGATCGCTTCTCGTCCCTTCTACGGATAGAGGCAGATCGATATGCAAATGTCCGTCTCCGGTACGCAACTCAAGATCCGTTGCCAAGTCGCGCGGCAGATTGACACGCACGCTTCCATCGCCTGTTTCAACGCGCCATCCCGCTTGCACCCGGGAACCGGACTGGACGTTTAGATCCACGGAGCCGTCCTGGGTATGCAACTGCAAACGATCAAACCGGCCCGCCACATGTACGCTGCCGTCTCCGCTGCGGACTTCCAGACTGCCGTCCAAATCCTGGCCGTGGACACTGCCGTCGCCGGTATCGGCGCGCAGCGAACCGTGCAGCCCTAACAATTTAATAGAACCGTCTCCGGTGTGTATGTCGCCGGTCAGTTCACGGGGAACACGCACCTCCAGCCGTATGGAGTGATCGCCGAAGCTAAAGTGCGTCGAAGGCGCTTTGATATCGATATCGACGCTGTTGCCATTCTGGTGTTCGGTGACTTGCACTCCAGTTCTGCCAATGGACCAGCCGCGCGTGGTCACCGTAGCGTCAATGCCGTCGGTGTTTCCCGCCTGAATCACGACGGCGGCATCACCCGCATGAACTCGCAATTCCGGCTTGGCTCCCACGGCCCAATGCTTGCTCCATTGCTCTCCCTTGGCCTGAGGCAGCAACAACCCTCCCAACAGCATGACTGCTAAATTCAGCTTTGATGGACGCGCTTGCAACGTGTTTTTCTCCTATTGGTGCAGTACGTAAAAGGCGCGGGCAATGTTCCGCGTTTGTCATTCCGGCATCTTGAGCGTAAGGTGAAGACATGACGCTGGAAGCGATCAAAGAGGCAATTACTGAACTTCCCGACGCGGAACGGATTTCGCTGATTGATTGGCTCAATAGGCAAGATGCCAATACGTGGGACCGGCAAATTGAAGCTGATTTTTCCGAGGGCTATAGCGTTTGTAACTTCTTAAGTAGCCTATCCCAGTTTGCTCTTGACCAGCTCGCTCAACGCTTTCCCGTCCACGCGCTTTCCGGCCAGCTTGGCGTTGGCGGCTTTCATGACGGCTCCCATTTGTTTGGAGGAAGCGGCACCGGTTTCGGCGATAGCCGCTGATACAGCTTCTTCCATCTCCGCCGATGTGGGCGCGGAAGGCAGGTAAGATTCGATAATCCGGATCTCCCCTTCTTCCTTGGCGGCCAGCTCTTCCCGGCCGCCCTTGCGGAACATCTCGGCCGATTCCCGGCGCTGTTTCAGCAGCGTGTTCATGACCTGCATCTCCATCGCCTCGTCGAGCGGCTTCATGGCGTCGATTTCCTGTTTTTTGAGCGCTGCCTTGATCATGCGAATCGCTCCCAGCCGCGCCTCGTCCTTCGACTTCATGGCGCTGACCATATCTTTTTGCACGGTGTCGAGAAGGGGCATCCCTCAAAATTGTACACGCCGTCATTATTTAGAAGAAAAGTACTGGTTTGCCGCAACGCGAAACGGCGGGCGCGCGTCACATGCGCTGTTATACTGAGTCAGCCTGGCAGCCATCCACGCTGGCTGCTCCGGCCATCGGCTGCCCGCTGATGCGCCGCGTTGTCAGGTCATTACTCTGTGGTTTTGGGATTTTGAGTTTGAGAAAGTTTAGTCTTGTTTTCTGTTTCCCCCTGCTGGCCTTTGCCGCCCAGGGCGCTAGTTTTACCAACGGTCAAGCGGCTCGGGCCGTTATCGGCCAGGACGGCTTTACGGATTCTTATGTGATTCCTTATAGCGGGACTGTTCAGCTCGCCGCGCAAAATATTCTTGGCGGCTCCAGCGGATTGGCCTACGCGAACGGCGTTCTGTATGTCGCGGATTCAAATCGATTGGGCGCGACTCCTTCAAACAACCGCGTTCTGGGGTTCTCGACGACTCAGATTCCCGGTCCGCAAGCGGATGTTTCCAACGCCGTACATCCTTCTCCCGAGTGCTGGCTCTGCGGTTATGCGGCGTTCGTTGTGATCGGACAGCAGGATTACACGACCACCGTGGCCGGACGCAACAATCTTCCGAGCAGTTCCAATGGCAGCCTAAGTAATCCTACCGCTGTGGCGATCAGCCCCGATGGCCGGATTCTGGCGGTAGCCGATACCGATAATAACCGCGTACTGATTTGGAATACCCCGCCGGCCAATCAGACCACGCCGCCTAACGTGGTGCTCGGGCAGGCCAACTTTACGGCGTTCGCCACCTCGCAGGCGGTTAACGCGAGTTCTCTGCGAGGACCGCAAGGCGTCTGGATACAGAACGGAAAGCTGTTTGTCGCCGATACTCAGAACCATCGCATCTTAATCTGGAACAGCATTCCGACGCAAAATAATCAAGCCGCGGATCTGGAACTGGGTCAGCCTAATTTCAGCACGGCCAACCAGCCGCCTGTGACCACCGGCAATCCGACAACGGCCGCGAACCAGTTATTGAATCCGGTATCGGTCACTTCGGACG
>CAXUBB010000451.1:3427-4342 GCA_964249105.1 uncultured Bryobacteraceae bacterium
CTTGGTTTTAATCGGGTTTTGATCTGGAACAGCATTCCGACGAGCATGGATCAGGGCGCTGATGTCGTAATCGGCCAGCCGCTTATGACCACCTCTGTTCCGAACTGGAATGTGGCGCTTTGCGGCTCCAGCGCTGTTAATGCCAACAATCAGCGCCTGCCCTGCGAAAAAACTTTGAACTTTCCGCGTTTTGCCTTGTCGGACGGAACGCGGCTTTTTATCGCTGATGGCGGAAACGATCGTGTTTTGATTTTTAATCAGATTCCCGCCACCAACGGCGCGGCGGCGGATGCGGTTCTGGGGCAGCCGGATTTTACAAGCAATATTGTCAGCAATCAAGCAGCATCGATTGCCAGCACTGCTATCGACAATACCTCCTCCGTTGACACCACCCCGTCGCCTACCAGCCTGGCTTTCGACGGCACCAACCTGTATGTGAGTGATCCATATAACCGTCGGGTTCTGCTATTCACTCCGGGTAATATCTCCCTGCCCAGCAATTCAGTCGTGAATTGGGCGAGTGAGATCATCCGGCAGGAGGGCGTGGTCACAGTCGCTTTGACTAGCGGCGGAGCCATTACCGCGAATGATACGGTTTCGGTTACGATTGCCGGGGAGACAACGCCGTATACCTACACAGTCAAGACAAACGACACGGTTGATATCATCGCGCAAGGGCTAGTGAGCGCGATCAATGCCGGCAGCGGAGACGCGAACGTCACGGCGATCTTCAGCGGCGCGGGCACGGGGTCGCTTTATCTGAGTTCCAAGGGCGTGAATCTGCCGTTTGACGCCATTTCGCTGGCTGCTTCGGCTTCCAATACCGCCAACCTGACAGTGACCACATCCGGCGGTTATCTTTCGTCCGGAACCGCCGCCCCCGCGTCGCCGGGAATGCTGATCGAAATTGACGGC
>CAXUBB010000452.1:0-4326 GCA_964249105.1 uncultured Bryobacteraceae bacterium
AAAAAAGACGCCAGCAAACCAAAGATCGCCGGGACACGCAAAACAAATTCGCGGAGCGGACCGCCGGAAAGAGCAAAGAATGAACTGATAAAGGCAAATAAAACCGACTGTCCGGGCCAGTGCCAAGTGTGTTGGATCGCGGCAAGGGGACCATCGTGCGCCATCCAGAACGTGCCGGCTTCATCAACCCAGAAACTTCGGAAGAGCCTGGGACCTAGGATCAGGCACAACAACAGGAAGAAGATCAGCCACAGTCCGCCCTCGGCTCTTCGCGTTAAAGGCTCCTGAAACGCTCTCGGCGCTTTCTCGTTTCCGAGATGCTGGGGACCAATGGCGGAAATCATTCCTTCGTGTTGGGCCTTAGCGTTGGGCCGAACTGGCTGCCGCGGATTGATACTGCGTATCGGACGGATACTGCGCATTCCTAATAGCCAATCCGCGCACCAATTCCGTTAATTTGCGTTCCATCCGCCGTGTCCGCATATAGAGCAGTAAACAGCTATGAACGCCGGCGAAAATTGTCAGATAGAGCAGCAGATCAGTTCCGCGGCCAACTCCCAGGAATTGCGCTATGTCCGATGTCGAGTTGGGGAACATCACAAACCCAACCGCCAGCAGAAAGAAGAGAACCGCCAGCAATCTATAAGCTAATCTCGAGCGGAAAGCAACGCTGCCCGTAATGGCAGCCAATATGCTGAACGCAATGAGAATAATTTGAATAGATTTCATCGGACGAGTTTACGCAACACAAGATCAAAAAGTATATTAATGCTGTTGAACACGCTCTGACCTTTGGCTAACGAGTGTTCGGTATACCGGATGGTAGCGGGAATTTCTTTGTACCGTAAGCCGGATTTTCGAATCAGCTCCAAAATCTCGGTGGCATGAGCATATCCGTTTTCAGTTAACCGTATTCGCTGAACCGCTTCACGGGACAGGGCGCGAAAACCGTTGTGGGTATCTGTTAACCACAAACCGGCAAACAACCAGGAAACGCAAACACCTGCTTTCAAAACCAAACGCTTCAAAGCCGGAACTTCCTGGCGGTCGCTCGGGTTGATGAAACGCGAACCCATGACGATGTCGCATTCTCCAGAACAGATTGGTTCAATAAGTTTGTGAATCAGTTCGGGGCTATGTTGGCCGTCTGCGTCAAAATGCACAATAACATCGGCACCGTTCAATAAGGCGTAATCCATGCCGGTTTGCAGCGCGGCACCTTGCCCGAGATTGGTCAAATGACGAAGGTAGTGAATCGGTCGGTTCTGGAGAAACTGTGAGGCCGGAAGGGAAGATCCGTCATCGACAACCACAACAGTGAAATTGTAGGAGGAGAGTTCATCAACCGTCTGGCTAAGAACAGCCCCTTCGTTATAAGCAGGAATAACGACAAAAACGCCTTTAGGAGAGCAATTGTAAGCACTGGCATTTGGTAGCGTCATGGTACCCTGGCTGAACTATAACGTACGGCTTAGGCCTACTTGCCTTCAGCTCTACTTAATCAGTCTAGCGTAATTACGCATGCCGCGATCAAAAGTTTTAAAGGTATCAGTTTTGATTTTTTAAGTGCGTCTAATAACCAAAAAAGTACTAACAGTACTAATGAGGAGCGTTACAGAAAATTTCGCCTAGTGATCAATAACAGCCCAACTGTAGAATTATACGGGGATGCCTTGCGCATGGGACGAATGGAAAAATCAGGTTAATCAATGCCGACACCGGTTGAGTTTCGAAGTCGCTCAAGAAGTGTTTAATGATCTGTTCATATTCACGACCGAGGACTATATTGATGACAATGGTGAAATGCGTTATCAAACGCTTGACCTTGTAGAAGGCTGACTTCTCATGGTCGCTCATGTGTACCGCGAGGATAATGGTATTGAAGTTCCCTGGATCATTACAGCCAGAAAAGCAGTCGAGTATGAACAAACAGTTTACTGGGATCAGCGCGGATGAACGCCGCCGTCAACTGGAAGAACTAGACAAGATGACCGACGCTGACATTGATACTTCGGACCCGGATGCTCCCGTTCTTCCACCCGAAAAGTGGGCCAAAGGCGTTGTCGGCAAGTTCTATCGCCCTAAGCAGGAACCGGTTGCTATCAATCTGGACTCGGACGTTCTTGCTTGGCTCAAATCACAACCTGGTCCCTACCAAACTAGAATTAACGGCATCTTGCGCGATGCCATGGCCTCCACCCGCAAAAGTTAAAGCATAAGCGGAGAAGACATGCCTCTCTCCGCTTTCTGGTTATTCCCTTACCATAATCGCTCTTGGCGCTCGCCCGCTTTGGGCTGCATCGGGAACGCTTGTGAAAGATAATATCCGAGCGCATCGCTGATATGCGTCCGTTGCCGGTCGCCTTTGTCCAACTCGCCCGTGGCGTTGCCGTTCGCGTCACTCTTCCAGCAAACCTGCTCAAAGTCCCGAATTAATTCCCGGCAGCGGGGATCAACGATGAGCTGCCGCTCATCGACCGCATTCCGCAGTCTGCTGTTTACGCAATTGATTCTGTCCTTTACCGCCGGATTCGTGGAAGCGATCCGGAACGTCACCTCAAACTCCCCGCGCACCCTCGCAAAAAAGTCCCGAATGATGCTCCAATCCGTTCGCGCTCCCGCCGTATTCCGCTGGTTCCCGCTCGCGTCGCCATACACCTGCACCGTCACGGGTCCCTGCTCCCGCATTGGACGTGTCCGCTCATAAAAGGCCTCACATGCCGCCGGGGTATTCGCATCCGGCAGAATGACCTCATCCAGCACGTAAACCATATCTCCCTCGCGCTGCGCGAGAACCGAACACATCGGATCGACGTTGAAGTCCATCGACCAAACTAAGGTATTACCCGGCTTATAGCGGCACGGCGATACATTCTCTGCCCGCTGAAATGCGTAGTAAGCCTGGCCTTTGCCGATACTTTCAAATTTCGCCTGAAACTCCTGCCGGAAGCAGCGCTCATCCAACTCCCGCGCCGCGCTCACCAGTTCCGACACGGAGACGTTTCCGCCTTCTTCCGTGCTGAACTGAAACGCCGCCCACTCTGGATCTTTTTGCGCGTGTTCAAAACGCTCGTAGAAATGATTGAAGCCCTGCGGCGTCCCGATAAATAACGCGCCGCCCTGACGGTCCGCCAGCGCCGGACGAATCACTTCCGTCCAGCATTCCGGGTGCATTGAAGCATACTCATCCAACACGACAAAATCCAGGCCATCGCCGCGCAACGAGTCATACTGGTCGGCTCCCCGCAGCGCAATCACGCCGCCCCACTGGAGCCGGATGCTCAATTCCGTTTCACTCGGCGCTGAGGCCCAAAACGGCTGCGTCAGCTTCTTCAGCCGATCCCACGCAATCCGTTTCGCCTGTTTATAACTCGGGGCGATATACCAGACCTTCCGGTCCGGTCCGCACGCCGCCCGCAGCAGTTCCACTAATGCTAGATGAGTTTTGCCAAAACGCCTGCCCGCCACCAGCACTCGAAATCTTTTGTTGCTGGTCAGCACTTCCATCTGCGCTGGCCTTAATGACAGATCGATGGTCAAGCGTGTTTTTCCTCGGCCCGAATCACAATCGTGGGCGCTTGGCTCACTTGCCGTTCCTTCCGGCTACCCTTCTCATGCATACCGCAGCGCGCCTTAGCCCAAAAAATGGCCGCTGTCGTGTGCTTGCCCGACTTCGCCATCTCAAACAACGCCTCCATCACTTCGTCGTTTGCCCCAGCTTTTTTGAAGGCGAACTCTTTCTTCGGGTTCTTCGGGGTACACTTATGCCTGATTTGATCTTTATCCTTCCGGGCGTTCGTGTCCTGCCGATTGCCCACCCTTGATTCTTTCTTTTTGTTTGTCTTTGATTTGTTTGTTGATTCCTGTTTAGGCCGCGCCATGTGCGAACCTCCTGCGTATTTCTTACACAGCAGGAAGTATGGCCCATGCAGGTACTTACAATTTAAGCTTCTGATTTTGAAGGAATAAAATAAATGTTACAGATCTGTGACTGAAACGAGAGTAAAATATTCCAAGTTAGTTCGTCGACCGGGTATTTTTTCTCTATATTTTTTTATAAATAAAAACAATCACTTACCGGTAAGCAATCAACGCATTAAAAAACAGCTTAAACGCCTGATAACTCTGCGCTCTGTATTGCGGTCGCATGCCGAAGAGGACAATATGCCCCTCCCCCATTTTTGCGTCCACAATGGCGCTTTTGTTCGCAATTAAGTTCGCGCCCAGCAACCAACCCGAAGCCAAAATATCGTTTGCGGGGTACGTCGCCACGCTTGTCCCCTCGCTCGTAAAGGCCGGACTCTGTTCACTCCAGACGGCAATCTG
>CAXUBB010000453.1:0-562 GCA_964249105.1 uncultured Bryobacteraceae bacterium
CCTCAGTAGCTTCAATTCCGGCCCTGCGGAACTCGGCTTGCGATTCTCCCAAAAGTTTTCGTACCTCTGCAGCACGATAGGCGCGGAAGCTGTCCTCCAGCAGTTCACTGACGCTGCGTCCCTCATCAGCCGCTGTGCGCTCGACCTGCTCGGCGAGGTCTACCGGCAAGCTGATGCTCAACACACGAGTGGTTTCCGTCACACTTTATGGTAAGGCAATAAAGGGCAGAGCAGGCGCGGACTACGGCGCGCTTCCTTTCTTTTTCTGCTCTTGCATATTCTTGCGGTACTCCGATTCCAGCAGCAGCTCAATCCGCGCCTGCTGCATTTGCAAAACCAGGGATTTGGCTTGCGTGTTCAAGGTCAGCGTGTAAGGCCCGTCTTGCGTACCCAGTTCATCGATAAAAGCAAGCTGGTCTCCATTGAGCTGATACGTTCCCGTGCGCCTTACTGTCTTGCCTTGAATCCGCACGGTCTGCGAAAAAGTTTTACTAGAAGTCAGAATGAGCGTCCCGCTGCATTGCCCCGGATGAGGAAGGCCATCGAAACAGGTGTGTTGCGT
>CAXUBB010000453.1:572-4320 GCA_964249105.1 uncultured Bryobacteraceae bacterium
GCTCATTTCTGGACATATTTATGTATTCCCAGCCTCCCGAATCCTGTAACATCTTCAGCTCATCGTTGCCAAGCTCATTGGCGAGCAAAATACCGGCAAACGCCGCCAGAAGGAAAAGGGGAAAGCGCCGCATAACCACCGTACCCAGCAGTCTACCTTAATCAGTGCGTTAACGAATACAGAATATAATTCACTGCGATTCTTACGCCCAATGCCGAATACTGCTCCGGATACCCCGGAAAATCAGCCCATTCCCAGGAATCGCCCAGATCGGAATTAAACGCCATCGCCACCATCACACGGCCTTTGTTGTCATAAATACCGCGCCAGTGCGCCACATATCCGTCATTGCGGAACGGCACGCCCGTGCGCACCCCCCACTGACCCGGCACCTGGTAACGGTCGTCCAGGTCATAAACTGTGTGGAAAATAGGATCTCCATCCGGCAAATCGACAATGGGCCGGTCCGGAAAGATGCGCTTCATGCTTTGCATGAAGATTTCCCAATCCTGCGTGCCCCAAAAATCGTCGCACAATAAAAAACCGCCGCGCAACAAGTATTCCCGCAAGGTTTTCGCTTGCGCGTCCGTCAGATCCCACTCTCCGACAAACACGGCGTAAAGCCAGGGATAGTTGAAAACGTCGTTTTTATCGTCGAGGTTGACCGGTTGCTCTACCGACCGCGCATCCAGGCGCGTCAAACGCCGGACTGCCTGTAGCAGGTGACGGTCAGACCGCGGGTAATCATTCGTCCAACTGGAATGCCCTTGCGTCCAATCCCAGCCAGCATGACGAAAGTGCGCATCCGGAATAGAGGGAAACATCAGGCGCGCAAAAACCCATTCCGTTTTTTCGGCGTAATCCGGCGGAAGCGGGATTTGCATCATCCGGTACTCATCGCCTGGGTACTCACGAAACGGCTGCGGCGGAGTCCGCTCCACGGCGTAGAGAACGGAGAGAGCCGCCAAAACAAGAACAAAGGGCACCCAGATTCCTCTACGCCCCATAAACCTTCTAACTCTTCACCTCGCGCATAAATCGGGTCTTGATGTTCCTGCGCTGAGAATAGCACCGGCGCTCCATGGCGCACACCGGCAGGAAGTTTCAAGAGGGCGGTGCCGGAGTTTTCCCTTATACCGCTTGACGTGTAATAACTAAACCGTTTAGTATCGTAAAGATGAAAGGAGATCTGCCTCCGCATGATCCGAGTGAGCAATCTCGCTAAGAAATTCGGCGAGTTCACGGCAGTCGATCACATTTCCTTCGAAGTAGGCCAGGGCGAAATTTTCGCCTTTCTGGGTCCCAACGGCGCGGGCACGACCACTACCATTAAAATGCTGACTACGCTCTTGCAGCCGACAAGCGGAACACTGGAGATTGACGGACTCGACCCGCGCCTCCACGGCAATGAGGCGCGAAAACGATTCGGCATCGTGTTCCAGGACCCAAGTCTCGACGGCGACATGACCGCATACGAAAATATGGAGCTTCACGCCGTCCTTTATCATGTGCCGCGCAAAATCCGCCTCGAACGGACAGAGCAATTGCTGCGCCTGTTCGACTTATGGGAGCGTCGCAATGAGCAGGTAAAGCTGTTTTCGGGAGGCATGAAGCGGCGTCTGGAAATTGCGCGCGGACTTCTGCACACCCCCAAAATCCTGTTCCTGGATGAGCCGACATTGGGGCTTGATCCGCAAACCCGTAACCAGCTCTGGACTCATGTGAAGCGCCTGAACCAGACGGAAGGAGTTACGGTCTTTCTGACAACTCACTATATGGACGAAGCGGAGCGCGTTGCCCAGCGGATCGCAATTATTGATCATGGAAAGATCGTGGCCGAAGACTCGCCGGGTGGACTGAAACAGCAAACGGGCGTTGATTCCCTGGAGGAAGCATTTCTCGCTCTCACCGGTTCCACCATTCGGGACGAGGCCGCCAGTTCCAAGGATCAAATGAGGCAATTCGCCAAGATGTGGGGGAACCGCCGATGAGCGTCATTTATATTCTTTGGCTGCGGGAACTGCGGCGCTACGTCCGGTCGCGCGCACAGATCGTTGCTTCTCTGGGCCAACCGTTGCTCTACCTGCTGGCGCTCGGGTTCGGAATGGGTCCCGTGTTCCAAAAAGCGGGTCAAGGAAACTATGTGCAGTTTGTGGCGCCGGGCGTGATGGCTATGACCGTCCTCTTCAGTTCGATGTTCTCCGGCATGGGCCTGCTCTGGGACCGGCAATTCGGTTTTCTGAAGGAAACGCTGGTCGCGCCCGTACCCAGGCTGCAAATCATGTTGGGCCGGACGCTCGGCGCCGCCACGGTCGCGGTCATTCAAGGTCTATTGGTGGCGGTCGTGTGTTTCATCGCGGGTTTCCGGGTGGTCAACCTCGGAGTCATCCCGCTAGCGCTGCTGTTTTTGCTGTTGATTGCGTGCCTGTTCTCAGCCCTCGGAACCGCCATTGGGTCCGTGTTACAGAATATGCAGGGCTTTCAATTAATCATGAACTTCCTGGTAATGCCGATCTTCTTTCTATCCGGCGCTCTGTATCCGCTGAACGGCCTACCCAAGATCATGAGCGCAGTAACCAGACTTGATCCGCTGGCTTACGGCGTTGATGGCCTGCGGACAACGCTTATCGGCATCACGCATTTCGGCGTCGCCACGGACGGCATCGTTCTGGTGCTTGTCGCCGGTCTGCTGCTGGTAACCGGCAGCTATCTTTTCGCGAAGATTCAGATCTGACGATGCCGAGAAGGCCCAGCGCCAGCGCGCACAGGAAAGTTCTGGACGCCGCGTTTCAATTGATGGCGGAACGCGGCGTGGAGGGGACCAGCATGGATGCCATTGCCGAAGCCTCCGGCGTGAGTAAAGCCACTATCTACAAGCATTGGACCGACAAAGACGCTTTGCTGTTGGAGATGATGGGAGAGGCTAACGGCCTGCACGCAAGGCCCAGCTTCGATTCAGGCAATACCCGCGCCGACATGCTGGCGATTTTGTCCTATCGGCCGTCGGAACGCGCCGAGTTCCGGGAGCGGATCATGCCTCATTTCATTGCCTACTCCGCTCGTAATCCCGGGTTCGGAAACGCATGGCGGAAAATGGTTATGGAACCCCCGCGAAAGGAACTGAGGCATCTGCTCGAACTAGGTATCGAAAAAGGCGAGCTTTCACCCAAACTCGATCCTGACCTGTCGCTTGCCCTGCTGCTCGGGCCCATGATTTATTGGCATGTTTTTCTCAATGCGAAAAGGCCGACCGAAAGTCCCAAGAGATTGGCCGAGGGCGTTATGGACGCTTTCTGGAAAGCCTTTGGCCTAAACGACACCTTTGCAAAAAGGTGAGATCGAATCCAGGCGCCGGAATCCTGGTGATGAGCATCTTTTATCCTAAAAGTGTCCCTATTGTTTGTGCCCGTTGAGGCGCTTCCATCCCGGTGACAGCCAGGACGGAACTTTTCTTCTTTGACCACCAAATTTCTTTGGAACCGAATTAATGCTTGAACCCCTGCTGTGTCACCAACCGGAGAATGCCGATCATGCTCAGCTTTACGAGATGCTCGTCGCGGAACTAACTGACTTTGTCATTTTTCTCACCGACCCGACCGGTTGCATCGTGAGCTGGAATCCAGGCGTGGAACGCATTCTCGGATACACGGAAACGGCATGGCTGGGCCAATCGGCGGAACTGATCTTTACCCCCGAGGACCGGGCGCGGGAAGTACCTAAAGCAGAGATGGCCAAGGCGGCGCGGGAG
>CAXUBB010000454.1:0-4313 GCA_964249105.1 uncultured Bryobacteraceae bacterium
ACCATGCCCTTGACGCTCCTGATCGACCACAAAGGGCGCATTGCCGTCTCACATGCGGGTGTAGTGGACAGAGTCACTTTCGAACAAGCCATCCAGCAGCTTCTTCAATAGCGCGACTGAGCAGAACTTCTCTTAATTCATCCCGGCTTTGTAGCGTTCGATCAGAATCAACTGTTTTTCCACCCCCTCGCGTTCCGGCGAGTTAGGCTGGAGGCGCAAGTAGGTTTCAAAATCTTGCTTCGCAGCGCGGTGATTGAGTTGCTTCAAATGAACAACGCCGCGATGGCGGTATTCTTCCGCGTAGTCGGGCATGGCTTCAATCAGCAGGTCCAGCACCTCGCGCGCTTTATCAAAAGCTTCGCCGCGCAGGTAGATCGCTTTCAAATTGCTCAACATGCGAACCAAAATTTGGCGGTTGTTCACGGGCGCAAAAACCGCCGGATTGAGTCGAATATCTACGTTTGCCGCTTCCTTGGCGAGAGCGCAGCACTCGGCAAACGTCAGAATGCGCCCACGGTGAAACGGGTCGATCCAATAACGTGCTTCATTATCTTCGTAAGCAACAATGAAGTGACCTGGAAGGCCAACCCCATAAACCGAGCGGTTCAAGCGGCGCGCCACTTCGATATAAACCACCGAGAGCGTGATAGGAATACCAAGACGCCGCATCAGCACGGAATTTAGACAACTATTGCGGGGATCATAGTACTCCTCCTCATTGCCGCGAAATTGCAGGACATCAAACAAAAGTTCATTTGTCGCCTTGATGAAATCAAGTCCGGAAGTATTCGGCGTCAGTTGGGAGGTGATCTGTTCCGCTAAATTGTCGAGGCGAAACAAGGCCCCGTCTACGTCCAGGCCCGGAAATTCAATGGTGGCCATCTCCAGGGAGGCAATATCGAGAGGAACCCGCGAGCGTTCGTCACGCAGGGCATTGAGCAAGCGCTGCACGGCGATTAGATTAACACTTTTGATATAGGTAGGAGGACTCGGAGGATTGCAAATAATCATATCAGCGCCAAAATACGCATTTTTCGTTTTGCTCTGGTTTACAGTTTTGTCTAGCGCTAGAGCCGACTCGTTCACTTTTACGTTTCTCTCCGATCTGCCCGGCACTCCTACCGCACTTAACAACGCGGGCCAGATCCTTGTGCGAAAGGACACTTTTAAGCTAGGCGGAGATCTTACTAGCAGTTTTCTTTACGATCACGGTGTAGTCACTCCCATTGTGATTCCCGGCAATAGCGACAGCGTCGGGGCGACCGGCATCAACAACAATGGGCAGATTGTGGGATGGTATGGACCCGGTAACTCTTTGGGCTTCTTATACTCGGGCGGTAGCTTTACCACTATCTCGATTCCAGGAGTTTTGGATACTACGCCTTTTGGCCTCAATGATGCCGGATCCGTTGTGGGATTCTATGACCTCGGCGGCCTCGGCAACCGGCATGGCTTCCTATACTCCGAAGGCCGCTTCACTACGATCGATTCACCTGGATTTTTAGCCATGGTGTCGGGAATCAACGATGCCGGTGATGTAGTTGGAACGTTTTATCACAAGCCCAACGCCGGCCAACTTAACTGCCACCTCGGTGCCATGTTCCTTTGCTCAAGCGGATTCTTGTACCACAACGGCGTGTTGAGCGTGATCGATGCTCCCGGAAGCGACACAACTTACGTGATGGGTATTAACAAAAATGGCGAGATCGTAGGAGAATTCGAGGGCAGCCGTGGGCTATATGGTTTTACATTTGATCAAGGGGCTTTCACAACGATTGATGCTACTGGCTCGGAAATTGGCAGTACAAACATAGTGGGGATTAATGACCTGGGCCAAGTTCTCGGATACACGACGCTTACTGGCACCTTTCTGGCTACCCCAGTATCCACAGTGATTCCTGAACCCGGCTCGTCTTTTCTGCTTGCTACCGGACTTATTGGGATGTTTGCACTCTGGCGAGTGCGGGAGCCATAATCCTTAGTTTTCCTGCATACGCCGGGCGAGAGCGGCAGTCAAGCGCATCGGCGCAAAGCGCGTCAGAAAAGCGCCGAGCGCGTTCAAGCGGCCCGCGATCACGAGCGGTCTGCCGCGTTTCATGGCGCGATAGCCGATTTCCGCCACCTTTTCCGCGCTCATCGACATCCCGCTCGAAAACAACTTTGTGGCGTGCATTCCGGCGCGTTGGGCAAACTCGGTTTTCGTGGGACCGGGGCAAAGACAAGTGACGGTGACGCCATAGGGACGAGCCTCATTGTGTACGGCTTGAGAAAACGACACCACATAAGCTTTGCTGGCATAGTACACGGCCATCAGCGGACCCGGCTGGAAAGCAGCCGTGGAAGCAACATTCAGAATCCGGCCCCGGCGACGCTCAATCATGGAAGGTAAAAAGAGCCGCGTCAGATCCGTTAATGCCGCAATGTTCAGTTGGATCATTTGTAGCTGCTGCCGCCGGTCCCCTTCCCAAAACCGGCCCAGCGCCCCAAAACCAGCATTGTTAATCAAGACATCAACGGATATACCAGCGCGGCTGGTCTCTTCGAAAACCTTCTCCGCTGCTCCCGGTTCCGAGAGGTCACGGGAAATGGTCAATACCGTTCTCCCGGCGCTTTGCCGCAGCTCGGCGCGAATACTGCGCGTCCAGGTGAAGTGGGTAAAGCGCAACCCGGTCGGACTCCCCTGCATTCCGATTCGTTGTTCCAACGGACGCGGCAAGTGCCGGCGCTACGACAGGGGGGAGATGGATTTCTTGGTGGGTTACGATCTGTGGACGGACACGGCTTACGTGTATAGCTTTGAGGATTTGGAAGGAATGCGGAATGCCATCACGATTTCGGAGGCTCACGCAGAGGCGTGGGAAAAGGTGCGTGCGGCGCTCGAAGAGTGATGGTGGACGCAACTGGGATCGAACCAGTGACCTCCGCGATGTCAACACGGCACTCTGACCAACTGAGCTATGCGTCCCAGTTGTTATCATACCATATTTTGAAAGGTACTATCCTAGTACTTTCTGCGTACTAGGCTTCTGGTATTACTTAACGGTTTGTGGCTTAATGGACTCCGCATAAATGGAGGTGCCTTGTCACAACTGGAACGTATCATCTCACGACGCAGCCTTATACAAACAGCTTTGGTCGCACCGGCGACCGCTTTACTTGTTCCTCGTTCTGCTTCCGCGCTCGATATGCCGCTCGGTTTCGTCAGCCCCGCAGCGCAAACCTCAAATACCATCATCAGTAATTACCAGGCCGGTTACATTCCGCCTAATGCGATAAGTTCTCATTACGGTACGGCTTCCAATCTTTGCGGCTATTGGGCAGGCTCCGGTTGGAACGTCACTATTCCCGCTATTTTGCAGCAAGTTTATCAATATGACCCTAGCGTTCCTCAACGCACGACGCAGTATATTGCCATAGGTTCAGAGCAAACGGGGATTCCGCTGCATCCATTGACGTACAATCAATTTCCCAGTCCCGACATACCTACGATTTATAGTTGGATAGGATCAGATCTCGGTGGAGTACAAAGTTCATATCTGAACTCCCTCACGCAGATGGTAAGCGGCTATCAAGGCGTGTCTTATCGTCTGCGGGAAGAGTTGCGCGAGAAGAACCGCAAGATTCAGGCTGCCATTTTACGACACGGTTCAGCGCAGGCGCATCTGCTCAAAGTTATCAATTGGAGTAACGTACTGACGGGAGCCGGAGTTTTGGTAGCCGCAGGAGCAGCCTTGATTGCGGCGGCTGTAGCAGCTCCCGTTGCCGGTGCTTTAGCAGCAGCGGGCATCGGCATAGGCGTTTTATGGGCCGTAGGCACCGGCTTAATTGTAGTAGGAGCTTTTCTTGCCTCATGGGGTATTTACGAAGCTATGCAGGAGCAAGGTTATGATGGAGGAGGCGGGGGTGGTCACAATCAAGGCTGCACTGATCCTGCCATTGTTTGTGTAATATGAAAAGATCGTCGATATGTGGGATTATCGAAAACGGGTTCTTATCTTAGTTCTTATCCCGGCCGCATTGATTATGGCCTTCTGTGTCAATTATGCGTTTCACCACCGGAACAAACCTGCCGCCTTCACCTGTTCTCTCGCCTTCCTGTTCTGCGTCCTCGATCTGTGGATTCTGCGGCGCTCTGTACGCTAATATAAACAAAAAAATTCTCCTGGATTGCTCCAGGGGGATTCGGATTGAGTTTTTTTTATTTCGCTTACTGAGCGCCCATTCTCCCGTAGGGAGAAAAAAGGTCACGGACGGCTATTTCGAGCTTGGTTTGTAGGTACGACATGGTGGTCCGGATGCCCTCAAATCGATCC
>CAXUBB010000455.1:0-2727 GCA_964249105.1 uncultured Bryobacteraceae bacterium
CCGGACCTAAACTTGTCATAATGGGAAACAGTTTTATTGCTTATGAAGTTCAAGTGCCTTCCCGTTCTGGGTCTTGCTTCGCTCAGTTTTGCCGCTGACGTCCCATCTAAGCCGACATCGCAGGTCGTGGATCAGATTGTCGCCCGCGTGAACGGCGATATTATCAGCCAAGACGAGCTGTCGCAGTTTGTTCGGGAACTCTCTCGAGAAATGCAGGCGCAGGGCGCGCCGCAATCCCGGATTCAGCAGGAAGTGGAAGCCCGGCAGAAAGACGCGTTGCGCGACCGCATTGACGAGCTCTTATTGACCCAGAAGGGCAAGGAGCTGAATATCAATGTGGATTCCGACCTCAGCAAATACATGGCAAATCTCCAGCGACAATCGGGCCTGACGGATCCGGAAAAGTTCCATGATTATGTTCGCCAGCAATCCGGCAGGAGCTATGAGGATTTCCAATCAGAAACAAAAAATCAGTTTCTGACCCGCGAAGTGATCGGGCATGAAGTGGGTCGCCGCATTAACATCACTGATAAAGAGATTGAGGATTATTACAACGCTCACAAACAGGACTTCGTTCGTGACGAGAAGGTCTATTTGAGCGAAATTCTCGTTTCCACGGAAGGCAAAGATCCCGCCGCTGTCGTCGCGGCGGAGAAAAAGGCGAAGCAGGTTGCGGCGGAGGCCTCGAAAGGCCAGCGTTTTTCTGATTTAGCCCGCGACAATTCGGATGCAACAACGGCCAAGGAGGGCGGCGTGCTCGGCGGCTACAAAAAGGGTGAGCTGGCCAAGCCGATTGAAGACGCGGTTTGGAACCTTTCTAAAGGCGCAGTGACGCAGCCGATTAAAATCCCGACCGGTTTTGAAGTGTTTAAGGTCGATGACCATACCAAGGCAGGTTTGGCGCCGCTTGCGGACGTGAAATCGGAGATCGAAAGCCAACTCTACGGGCCGAAGATGCAGCCGAAAGTACGCGAGTACTTAACGGAACTGCGCCGCCAGGCATTTTTGCAGGTTAAATCCGGTTATCTGGACACGGGCGCCGCGCCCGGTCAGAACACGGCATGGCAGGACCCGGCGCAATTGAAGCCGGAGACCGTGACCAAGGCGGAAGTGGAACAAAAGACCCGTCATAAACGCCTGCTCTGGGCCATACCGATCCCAGGAACGGAAACCACGGTTACCGGCAAGAGCAGTTCCCGCTAAGCAAACTGAAAATGAAATCATTTTACGTCGGCAGCCTAACGCCGAACGACGTGATCACGGCAGAGTTTCTCGTGATTGCGAAAGATATTCGTCATAAAAAAACAGGCGAGCCTTATCTATCGCTTCATTTAGCGGACCGGACAGGCGAGATTGAAGCCAAGATGTGGGACAACGTCGCGGAGGTGATGGACACTTTTCACTCTGATGAGTTTGTCAGGGTGAAGGGTTTCATGCAGGTGTATCAGAAGCGGTCGCAGTTCACCATTCATCGCCTGCGCCGGATCGAAGAGCACGAAATCGATCTCGCGGATTACTTCCCGTGCGCTGAACGTGACATTGAGGAGATGTTTTCCGAGCTGCAAACGACGATTGCCGGCCTTCATCAGCCGCATCTCCGCGCCCTGCTCCAGGCCATGTTTCGAGACCGAAAGATTGCCGGTCTCTACAAGCTGGCACCGGCGGCTAAGAGCATCCATCATGCCTGCCGGGGCGGCCTTTTGGAACACGTTTTGTCGCTTTGTTCGCTGTGCAGGATGACCGCCTCGCATTATAAAGATGTGGATCTGGACCTGATGCTGGCGGGCGCGATCCTGCACGACATCGGAAAGATCGAAGAGCTGACGTACGCGCGCAGTTTTAATTACAGCGCGGAAGGCCAGTTATTAGGCCATATCGTGATCGGGTTGCGGATTTTGGGGGACAAAGTGCGGGAAATGCCTGATTTCCCGCCCAAGCTGCGCACCCTTCTGGAACACATGATTATTAGCCATCACGGGGAATTGGCGTTTGGGTCTCCCAAAGTGCCTGTTTTCCTCGAAGCGCTTCTTTTGCATCATCTGGACAACCTGGATTCCAAAATGGAAGCGATGCGGAGCGCGCTGAAGCGTGATGCTGTCGCGCAAGGGGAGTTTACGGGCTGGATACCGTCGCTGGAACGTGTAATTCTTCGGAAAGAGCGCTATTTTGAAGCCGTAATACCGATCGTGCAAGAGCCGCTTTTCCAGGAGCCGGAGCCGATAATACCTTCTGCGGCAGCGCCGCTCGCCGTTGTGCTGGAGGACGCTCGGGAAAACCGGCCGGTTCCCGGCGCCTCCGCCGGTTCTTTGGCCGCCAAGGATGCCGCCCCCAAGCCCGGCAAAAAGGACGACAAAGGCGATAGGGGTCCGGCTCGCCCCACGCTGTTCGGGGAAAAGCTGCAAGCCGTTCTTGAGCTACGCAAGTAGCTGAAGGTGTTAGAATTATAGATTGTCAGGCTCCGGGCTTCGTGCAATGGGCGGCCGCAAACCCCGCCAGGTCCGGAAGGAAGCAACGGTAGCGGTTTAGCTTGTGTGCCGCGGATCACCCGGGGTCTGGCAACCACCGTTTTTCGCGCCGTGACAGCCATCACCGCCTTCCGTTTCAGGCGTGATATTCTCTCAGTTTTCCCGCTGTTCTCAGAAGCTTTTCATGTACCAGGTCATTGCCAGGAAATACCGTCCGCAAAACTTTAGCGAGCTGATCGGGCTGGAGCATGTTCAAAAGACG
>CAXUBB010000455.1:2737-4300 GCA_964249105.1 uncultured Bryobacteraceae bacterium
GCCCTACGCCCCACCCGTGCGGCGTCTGCTCCAGTTGTGTCGAGATTAGCGCCGGGTCATCGGTCGATGTGATCGAGATCGACGCGGCGTCGAATCGCGGCATCAACGAGATGCGGGAGATCCGCGAAAACGTCCGCTACCGCCCGGCACGCGACCGATATAAAGTTTTCATCATCGACGAAGCGCACCAGATTACCAAAGAGGCTTTTAACGCTCTTCTCAAGACACTAGAGGAGCCGCCCGAGTGGGTCGTTTTCGTTCTTTGCACAACGGAAGCGAATGAAATTCCCAACACGATTGCGTCCCGGTGTCAACAGTTCACGTTTCGCTCGGTGGACTTCGCGGAGTTGATGAACCGCATGCGGTATATCGTGGCGCAGGAAGGAATCGAGGCGGATGAAGAAGCGCTTTCCGTGCTTGCCCAGGCAGGCGAAGGTAGCGTGCGCGATTCCCTTTCGGCTCTGGATCAAGCCATTGCCCGTTGTGGACGAACGCTGGATGTGACGGAGATTCGCGCGCTGTTGGGCATGTTTGGTGTCGAGTCGCTGCGGTCGGTTGCCGAAGCTTTGGGGAGGAGCGACGGAAACCGCATGCTTGAGATCGTGGAAGAACTGGAGAGCGTGGGGCAAACCTTCCAGCATTTTAGCCGTGCGCTGTCGCGGTACTGGCGCAATCTTCTGGTCGCCAAAATTACCGGCAAGCCGACACGGCTCATTGCGGCTTCGGATCGGGAACAGGAGAGTTTACTCGAAACCGCGAACGCTTTCAGCGAAGAAGACCTGACCCGATACCTGAATCTGACGCTCGGCCTGTATAAGGATCTGCAATATTCGCTTCAGCCGCGTTTGCATCTGGAACTGGGTCTGATCAAGCTGGTGCAGGCGGGCAAACTGCAATCGATCGAGGAAGCTTTGGCGCAATTGGGAGGGCCGGGAGAGACGCCGATTCGCGCCAGTTCACCGGTTCCCGCGAAGGAAACAGCGGCAGCGCCGAAGCCGGTTCCTAAAGTAATTGAAAAAGCCGCACCGCCTGTTGTTGAAAAAATTGAGACCAAACTGGCGGAACAGCCAAAGACAGGCGACTTCAAACAGGATCTCTACCAAGCCCTTTGCCAAGCAGGCTTGAACTTTACAGCGGATGCGTTGCAAAGCTCGGATGTGCGCATGGAAGGCAGTGAGGTAGTGATTCGCGCTCCGAGGATGATGATGCTGTCGTTGAAAGATCCAGGACTTCCGCGCATTGCGGCTGAAGTAGCGGGCAAACCGGTGCGCGTCCGAACGGAGATCGGTGAAGGAGTCGCGGCTGCTCCGGCATCGAATTCCAAAGCCGATGGGGAAGACAGCCAAATCCGGCAACGGGCCTTGTCGCATCCCGGCGTTAAACGTTTTCAGGAGTTATTTCCGGAAGCTCAAGTGCGTACCGTGCGAAATTTGAATGAGTAGGCGAGGAACAATTTCATGAAGATGCCCGGCAACATGCAGTCCATGATGAAGCAAGCGCAGCAGATGCAGCAGAAGCTGCAGGAGCAGATTGCGGCCATCCGCGTTGATGCTTCCGCTGGCG
>CAXUBB010000456.1:0-4288 GCA_964249105.1 uncultured Bryobacteraceae bacterium
GAATGTTCACGATCACGGCGGGCGTGTCGTTCATCCAAGCGGCTTGCTTCGTGTTCTCGATGCCGTCCACAATTTTCGCGACATCCTTCAACATCACGGGCGCGCCGTTCCGGTAAGCGACAATGACCTGGTTATAGTCCTTCGCGCTGAGGAGCTGGTCATTGGCGTTAATCTGAAAGCCCTGGTTCGGACCGTCAAAACTGCCCTTGGCCGAATCGAGACTGCTGGCCGTGATGGCGGCGCGTACATCCTCCAGGTTCAGCCCATAGGAAGCAATCTGTGTCGGGTCTACCTGGATGCGCACGGCTGGCTTCTGGCCGCCGCTGATCGACACGGCACCCACGCCGCTCAACTGTGAAATCTTCTGCGCCAGCCGCGTATCGGCAAAATCTTCGACCTGCTGCAACGGAAGCGTTTTGGACGTCAGCGCCAGCGTCATGATGGGAGCGTCCGCCGGATTGGTCTTGCTGTAGATCGGCGGCATCGGCAGATTCGCGGGAAGAAAACTTTGCGCCGCGTTAATGGCCGCTTGCACTTCCTGTTCCGCCACGTCGATGTTCAGGCTGAGCACAAATTGCAGCGTGATCACCGAAGCGCCGTCCGAGCTGGTGGAAAGCATCTGGTTCAGCCCCGGCACTTCTCCCAGTTGCCGCTCCAAAGGCGCGGTTACCGAAGACGCAACAACCGACGGGCTCGCGCCGGGGTAAAACGTGACCACCTGCATCGTGGGGTAGTCCACTTCGGGCAGCGCCGACACAGGCAACTGTTTATAAGCGACAATGCCGACTAGCAGAATCGCGGCCATTAACAGAGAAGTAGCGATGGGCCGCAGAATAAATGGGCGGGATGGGTTCATTTCGGCTTGACCTGCTGTGGGTTCTGCTGATTCGTATTAATCTGCGTGTTCGCGCGGCCACTCTCGCGCTGTTCCGTGGCAGTCTGAGTACCTTGTGGATTATGCAGGTCATCCGTCGCGGGTGATGACGGACGGATCGATATCTTTACGCCATCTTGCAAGCGATCAAAACCATCAATGACCAGCTTTTCGCTCGGTTTCACGCCCGTTACCGCCGCCGTGTTTCCATTCGTAGTCGCCACATTGATGTTGCGGGATTGCACTGTATTATCCGCATTGACCACGTAAACAAAAGCAATGTCATTGTTGCGCTGAATGGCAGCCGTGGGAATCAAATTAACGCTGTTCAGCGTCTTGACCAGCAGACGCGCATTAACAAACTCATTAGGAAACAGCCGCCCATCTCTGTTGGTAAAGGAAGCGCGCACCTTCACTGTTCCCGTCGAGATATCAATGGTGTTGTCAATTGTGAGAACCGTGCCTTGCGCCAACTCATGCTGATCGGAACGATCCAGAGCATCCACCCGCAGTTTATGTCCCGCGCGGAGTTGACTGACAATCTCATTCAAGTAATCTTCCGCCACCGTGAAAATGACGGTGATCGGTTGAAGCTGCGTGATGGTCAATAAGCCTGTGGTGCCGTTCGCCTGTACGATGTTGCCGGGGTCCACCAGCCGCAAACCGACACGGCCATCAATTGGCGCTGTGATGCGTGTGTAGTCGTAGTTGACTTTGGCGGCATCCAGATTGCCTTGATCAATTTTGACGACGCCCTCATCCTGCTCTACAGTCGCCTGCTGGGTAGCCAGTGTTTGCTCCGGAATCGCTTTCTGGGCATAGATCATCTTGTAGCGGTCCAGATCCAGGTAGGCATTTTTGAGCACTGCCTGATCTCTCGCCAACTGTCCTTCCGCTTGCGTGAGCGACGCTTGATAAGGGCGCGGATCGATTTCGGCCAGCAAATCGCCCTTATGAACAATTTGACCTTCCCGGTAATGAACGCCCACCAACTGGCCAACCACCCGGCTGGTCACCGTGACGGTATAAACGGGAGTCACCGTCCCTAGAGCATTGATGTAAACACCCATATTGCCCTGTTCCACCGGCGCTACGCCAACGGGAATAGCACCACCGGCGCCCCGGCCACTTCTGCCGCCGCCTTTACCGCCCTCCGATCCCGCTTTTTGCGATCGTTGCGAGAGGAGAAATGTGGCGCCAAGCACCGTCAGAAGAATAGCGGCTGCAATGGCCCAACGCCGTCCTTTGCGCTGCTTTGAAGGAGGCGTACTGGAAGGTTGCACGCTCTTAGTATGGGGATTGATGAGTATTGCCCGCTACTGCCGAAGGAGCTAACGGTCTCTATGCCATTTGGCATACTGTGGAGTTAGTAGCAAGTATGGCCGCCTTTTGCACAGTTTTCCGGATGTAGAAAGGAAGTATTAGGACTATAGGAAAGATATTTCCCAGAAGGCTGTATCAAATTGCGTGCGGGCATTTTTAACGCAGGCTCCTTTGGCAACAGCCGTGATTGAATGGAAGAATACTGGTCTGCTCGCCGCGAGAAAGGAGAAGTCCGATGGCTGCCAGCTTTTCGACATTCGCGTTGACGGTTGAAGAGTTTGATCGGCTCTATGGCGGGGAAACTCCGGCCTATGAATACTGGGACGGCTTGGCTATCCAGAAACCCGTGCCCACGGTGCTTCATTCTTTGTTGCAGTTTGTATTGCAAACGCTGCTGAAACAGAAGGGCTTGGTCGCCGCTGCGGAGGTACGGATCAAGCTCAATCCCACTAAAGAGCCGGTTCCGGACGTGATTGCCAGCCATCGTCCCCGAGCGCCGTATCCCACGGAGCCGATGGCGATTGTTATCGAGGTTTTGTTGCCGAGCGACACGGTGCAACACGTCCGGCGCAAGTGCCGGTTCTATGCCGCGCAGGGGATTTCGGGCATTTATGTCTTTGATCCGGAGGACCGGACCGCCGAACGGTGGAGCAAGGCAGATCATGCCTTGTTGCCGGTGACGGCCATCGAGATCCCCGGTCGGACGCCGTTACCCGTCTCCGAGATCTGGGCGGCGCTCGACGAAGAAGTCAAGCAATGGGATTTCAAAGATTCGTAAATATGACGGCTTGAGAAATGTTGCGCGCGCTTTCCTCCTTGCTCTGTTCTCTCCTGGCTCTGTGCCTTTCCCGGCCTTGCCTCGCGCTTGATCCGAGTAAAACCCTGACGCAGTACGCGCATCGCATCTGGGGCCAGGAAGAGGGATTGTTTCAGCCGACCATCTACTCCATCCTGCAAACGCGAGATGGTTTCCTATGGCTCGGCACGCAGGACAGCCTGATCCGCTTCGATGGAATTCGCTTTCGCGAGTTCGACGATTCCAGCAACGCGGCGCTCCATCGCACCTTGGTCCGCAGCTTGTTGGAGGACCGGCACGGCCATTTGTGGGCCGCCTCCGTGGGAAGCGGCATCGCGGAGATCTCTGCAGAAGGAGCTTTAAGAAGATTCACCACCAAAGATGGGTTGCCGAGCGACGATGTGTTTTGTCTCGATGAAGACGAAAGCGGCGAGATGTGGGCTTGCACGAATAAAGGACTGGCGCGCCTGAACGGCAAAGTTGTTCGCACTTTCACTACCGCCCATGGCTTGCCGTCCAACTTGATTCGCGACACCTGCCGCGCCCCCGATGGAACGCGCTGGGTAGCTGGTTTTGATTTTGGGTTAGCGCGCTCAGCGGTGGGCGAGCGCTATCTACCGTATACCGATCCCTTCATTTCCGCTAAGGAAAACGTAACGGCGCTTCGCTGTGATGGCGACGGCAGCTTGTGGGCGGGAACCTCTGCGGGGCTGGTGCATATTGCGGGAAACGCATCACGCAGAATGACGACTCGCGACGGTCTGCCCGATGATGCTGTTTCCGCGCTGGCTAAGGGACGCGACGGAAGCCTCTGGATTGGCACCAACAGCGGCGTAAGCCGCTACCGTCACGGAGAGATCAGCGCCTACACGACGCGGGACGGCCTTTCCCATAGCGTGGTCCTGTCCTTATATGAGGATCGGGAGGGAACCCTATGGGCAGGCACCAAGGACGGCCTTGACCAGTTCACCGACAGCAAAGTAACTCCTTACACAACGGCGGAGGGCCTGTCTAGCAACGAGGCCGGGCCGGTCCTGGAGGATAAAGCAGGAAGGCTTTGGATCGGCACGCTTCGCCACGGTTTGAATGCGTTTGATGGACGCCGGTTTACGTCGTTGACACGGCGGGACGGCTTGCTTGACAACACAATCCTCAGCTTGGAAGTGGATGCCGAAGGCGACCTCTGGGCAGGCACAGCCAAAGGACTGAACCGCTTGCGGCATGGGCAGGTAATTGGGTCCTATACTCGCCGTAACGGGTTATCAGGTTCGGAAGTTCGCGCCCTGTTTTCAGAT
>CAXUBB010000457.1:0-4279 GCA_964249105.1 uncultured Bryobacteraceae bacterium
CTGCGCTTCGAAAAGCAGAGCCAGAATGCAAAGATTCTGGCCGGATGGCTTCGGCAGCATCCGTGCGTTGACCGTGTGTACTATTGCTCCGATCCGAGCCATCCAGATGCCGAGACCATCCGGCAATTTTTTTCTCCCGGCCTGTTCGGAGCCATTTTAAGCTTTGAAATCAAGAATGCAGATAAGAACGCTGTCCTGTCCTTCATGGACCGGCTGCAAATGATTGTGCCTGGAACTTCGCTGGGTGATGTTCATACGCTTCTGCTTTACCCTTTAATCGCCTCGCACCGCAATATCTCTCCCAAGATGCGGGAGCGCATGGGAATCCGCGAAAACCTGGTCCGCATTGCCGCCGGCATTGAGCACGTTGACGATATTAAAGCGGATCTTGACGCGGCTCTGCGCGGGACAGACAGTAACCGAATCTAAAATAAAGCTGTACAGGTAGACTAAGAGACGGTTCGTGTTCGCGCATCATCGACAAAAAATTCAGCTATTATTCGCCATTGCGGATGCCGTTCTCACGGTTCTCTCCTTTGAAGCCGCTTATTTTACGCGCACTCGCTGGGCTATAGGAACACTTTTCTTTCTGCGGCCCGAACCGCACGTTCTGCTGCTTGCCTTCTGCGTGGCGATATGGATCTCGCTCGGCTTTCTCGGGCGCGTGTATGAGTATATGGACTCGGCCACTCCCCGGCAAGTGCTGGTGAAGACGCTGCGGCAGTGCGGGTTGGGCACGGTTCTCGTTATCATCTTCCAGTACCTGCTACGGCTTGACCCGCCTCTCAGCCGCGGCTTTCTCCTGCTCTTTTTCGGCTTCAGCCTGGTCCTGCTGGCTGCCTTTCGCTGGTATTCTCCGCGCCTGATTGGAGCTTTTCAACGCGGCTTCGGCTCTCCCTATCACCTGGTCATTGTGGGCAGCCCGGAGAAAGCCGCAGCCCTGGAGCGGCATCTGTGTCAGAACTCGCCCTTCCGCATCCAGGTGGTTGCCCGAATTCGAGAAACGGACTGCGCCCAAAAGCTTCCGCCGCTGCTCGCCCGGCAGGTGGTTGATGAAGTCATTTTTGACGTGGACAGCAGCAAGCTGCCCGGCTTGGAAGAAGTCTTTCTGCAGTGCGATGAGGAAGGCATTCGCACTCGCGTAGCTATCGACTTTTTCCCCCATGTAAATAGCGAAATCACCCTGGACCGTGTGGGCGACGCCCCCCTGCTGACCTTTTCCGCCGCTCCGTTGGATGATCTTCGTCTCCTTTTGAAACGCCTTTTCGACATAGTCGCTTCCGCCGCCGCTCTTGTGGTTCTGGCTCCTTTCTTTGCTTTCGTGGCCACCATGATTAAGTTCACCTCGCCCGGACCCGTCATCTTCCGCCAATCGCGCTGCGGCCTTAACGGAAGACGCTTCACCATGTATAAGTTCCGGTCGATGGTAGAGAACGCGGAGGAGATGAAATCCGATTTTCAGCATCTCAGCGAACGCGAGGTGGCTTTCAAGCTCTTCCACGATCCGCGTGTGACCCCATTCGGACGCTGGATACGGAAGTTTTCGATTGACGAGTTTCCTCAACTTTATAATGTGCTGCGCGGTGATATGTCGATTGTCGGGCCTCGCCCTCCCGTGCCGGAAGAAGTGGACCGCTATGAACGATGGCAGCGCCGCCGCCTCCGCATGCGTCCGGGATTGACCTGCTTGTGGGCCGTTTCCGGCCGCGACCGTATCGACTTCAATACCTGGATGCGCCTGGATATTTCCTACATCGAAAACTGGTCCCTGCAACTTGACTGGTCCATCATCCTGAGGACCATACCTCACGTGCTGGCCGGAAAGGGAGCGCATTAAACGAATCATGCATCTGATCCCAACCAATGAAGAAGTGATCACCATGCTCCGCCAAACCGGAGCCTTGCGCGAAGGGCACTTCGAGTACCCGACCGGTATGCACACGGATGAATACCTGCAAGTCGCGCTCGCCTTCCGCTACTACGAATTCGCCAAAATCCTGAGCGTGGGCCTCAGCCGCCGTCTGCGGGCCGATCCCGAAATCCGGGCGATGATTAAGAACCTGTCGATTGTCTCCCCGACTAACGGCGGTCTCCCGATTGCTTACGGCGTTTGTGAAGCTCTGCGCGCCCATCAGGTGTACTGGGCGGAAAAAGAAACAGACGATACTCCCATGCACTTCCGGCAGTTTGTTGAGCCCGAAAAGGGAGAAAAAGTGCTGATGGTGGATGACATTCTGCGCTCCGGACGCCGCTTCACCGAATTGCGCAACCTGCTCGAATCCAAGGGCGCGGAAGTAGTCGGTCTCGCGGTGGCCGTTTACCAGCCCAATCCGACAATCGCCGGCTTCGGCAACCTACCCATCTTCTATCTGGCGAAGATGAGCGCTATTTATTACAGCAGTTCCGACTCCTGTGATCTCTGCCGTAAAGGCGTGCCGGTCGAGAAGGTTTAGCTACCCTCTCCGAATCTCCACAACCGGAATCGCCCCTTGCGGAATTTTCTTTTGCGGTGAGAAGTTCGGATTCCAGGACATAGTTTGAGGAATCGTCAAAATTACGCCTTCGTCGAGCCTCTCAATGCCGAACGTGAGCGGTGGACTTGCCTTCTCATGAAGATGCGCCTTTGGGTTAATGAAGGTGGATCGATCCATATCACTGATCAGGATGTCCCAGGCCACCACGGCAGCCTTCATTCCCGGCTTCGCCTCACTGATGGTCATGTCCTTTGCAGATTTCATGAACTCCTCGGGCATTTGCGCAGCCATCGCTATTAATTTCCTTTGCTCCATTCTAGCCGCGTTTTCAGAACTGCAACTCAAAATCCGGTACGGTACTATCTCGACGCTAAACACAGCTTCAGGTATCACGCAACGTGAGAGTCAAGCGTCAAAAGAATCATTCTTTCACGATATGAACCGAGTCAAACCGGCAGCTTGAGATTCTAATAAGAGTGCCTTCTTTTCGCACTCTGATTCTGCACCACGGCTACGCGTTCCTGTTCTGCTATGTTTTCGCGGTACAGGCCGGCGTTCCGGTTCCGTCTGATCCCGTGCTGCTCATCATGGGCGCTACGATTGGCGAGGGCCGCTATTCCTTCGGCATTGCTTTGCTAGTAATTGTAACCGCCGCGTTGCTCGGTGATCTGCTCTGGTACGAGCTAGGACGTCTTCGAGGCCGTTCCATCCTCACTTTGTTATGTAAGTTTTCTCTCGAACCGGATACCTGCGTCCGCAAGACCGAATTGGGCTTTATGAGGCGGGGCGCATGGAGCCTGCTGTTGGTTAAATTCGTTCCCGGCATGAGTCTCCTATCCATGCCTTTGGCCGGCACGATGAAGATGCCGAGGTGGCGCTTTCTCCTGGCCGATGCCGCCGGAACAGCGCTTTGGTGTACCGCGTATTTATCGCTCGGCGCTCTCTTCCGCCGTCAAATCAATGACGTTATTGTCGGCCTGGGTCTGTTTGGCCGCCGGGCAGGGTTCGTTTTAGCTCTTCTGTTAGCCGCCTACGTGGCATGGCGATATTTTCAGCGCTGGCGCTTCCGCCGCCAGTTGCGGATTAACCGGGTAAACCCGGAAGAAGCCCTTGCCATGCTGCATGGCGAGCCGCCCGCCCTGATTGTTGATTTGCGCAACCCGAAAGCCATCGAAGATTCCGGCCTGAAGATCCGCAGCGCCCAGGTGCTGCGTCCCGCCGAACTCCGCTCTCATTTTCAGGATCTTCCCCGTGACCGCGAAGTGATCCTCTACTGCACTTGACCAAACGAAGCCACCAGCGCCCGTGTGGCGCTGCAATTAAAACGAGCCGGTGTTCGGAAAGTCCGCCCCCTCGCGGGCGGATTCGAAGAATGGCTTAAGCGTGAGTTGCCTGTCGAAGCGGTCTCCGTGGCGGTTGAAAGTTGAAGTCTCTCTATGCGGAAATCATAACGACACGGGCCGGTTTTGATTCTTATCGACGCGCCTCTGTTCCTCGGCCGCCATCGATCGATGCCTCTCTTTGAAGCTAATGGTTGGCGCGCCGCGAAAGTACCATAAGGCAATGACAGGATCACAAAGAGCGCACCCCAAGGAAGAGTTAGGAACAAATGGGACGATGGGGGTGCCGTAAAGGTGATGCGCCACATCCCACCCTGTATGCAAAAGCCATCCCACCGCGAGAAACCGGTAGTTTTTTAAGCCGCGAAATGCTATCCATGTAACCACGGCGCAAAAACCGAACTCCCACCCACCCAGCCCACCGTTGAGGTAAACCGCACCGGCACCCGCCAGCATAATGGCAAT
>CAXUBB010000458.1:0-4259 GCA_964249105.1 uncultured Bryobacteraceae bacterium
GAGATACGGCCTTCCCGCCGAAGCGAGTGATTGGCGACAGCGATGGTATTTTCGCTGAGGCACACGCCGCTGACCACGCGATACGGCGCGGCTTTTACGGCGACGACGCCGCTCACCGATTTCTCAACTAATTCCGTCAGTGCTTGGGAAAGGCCGCTGAGGTCGGTCTTTGCTATGTTCATGGCTTCAGTTTGCCCGCTTTTTGGCGGATGCACATCAGCCGTTTGGGTAGGCTAATCAAAAATTCGAGAGACTTCGAGAGCACCGCCGAAAAGCGTCAGGGGAATACTGTCTCCCGTTGCATAGACACGGGCAGGCACTTCACGGGAAAGAACAGTCACTGTCGTTTTGTTAGGGTCCAAAATCCAGAATTCTTTCGCTCCGGTAGAAAGACAAAGAGTCGCCTTCTCGCGCATTTCGGCTTTGGTGTTCGAGGGGGAAAGCACTTCGATGACAAGTTCGGGCGAGCCATGCAGGTTATCGTTATCATCTGTTGCATCCCACCGGAGCTGCGATACAAATGCGATATCAGCGCCACGAAGTTCATATTCAGGAAGCGCGCGAAAAGCCACTTCCGTAGCGACAACCCCGTTATTTTCGGCAAGCGGCCGCAGTAACTCCGCCAAGCGTAACTGAAGCTTCATATGCTTCATTTTCGGAAAAGCCACAGTAACTAATTGCCCCCAACGGAGTTCTTGAATGACGCCCGGCTGGTCAGGAAGTTGACGGTATTCTTCCACTGTCATGAACAAGGGTTCGGGTAGAGCGGCCATCAACAAATTCTCCTTTCTACAAGTATGGAACAAAAGAAAAAGCCCGCTCGTTAGGGAGCGGGCTTGGTGATAGCGGACAGCGAATGAAGAAGAACTTAGTCGCCCATGGTTCCGACTTCTTCCTGTTTTTCAACATTGGAAGCGGGCTTGGGATTGCCGGTAGAGAGAAGACCGTCGAGCGGAACAAAACCCGACTGCGCCTTTTCGCCCAGGATGTGCTCGCGATACAAACGCTCCATGCGGGCATCTTCCGCCTTCTTTTTGAGCGCCTCATCGCGGGCCCGAAGCTTCTCCTCACGAGCGGTTTTAGCAATGCCCTTGTCGTCGAGGTCGTGCTGACGTTCGGCATCCACGTGCTGCTGCACCAGAACCAGATTATGATCCTTGCTGGTCAGCGGCACCTTTTTGTTGCCGGCGAAAATCTCGTGGCGGCCCTTTTCCTCATACCACTTGGTCAAGGTCGCGGTCATGTGCATCTTTTCGATGATGTTGCGCCAGCCCACGCCGGTGTTGTAGGCGCAGAAGGAGATTTCACCCTCTTGCGTGGCGTAGGGAATGATGCACTGTTCGGTGCGGCGGAAGTCGTAATTGAAGAGATCCTGGAACCACATGCCGGCGATAAACAAAAAATTCCAACGATCATTGCGGCGCTTCTCGATGTCAGCGCGGGTGCGGTCGCCCGTGACCTTACCATAGGCTCCGGTTTGCGACTTTTTGGACATGCCGAAGCATTTGTCGAACTTCGCGACCAGGTCGGAGAGTTTGAAGTGTGTCGGCGCCATGAACGGGTTGTAATTACGGAGCAGCGAAAGAGTAACGCCTACCACTGATAAGGCGCGGCCTCGGGCGGCGTCATTAATGCGGGCGATATCCTTCGCCAGTTGATCGGCGTGCAGGAAGGCGGTTACCGGGACATGTTCCTTGGTTTCCTTGTCGCACATGACGGCCATGCCGATGCCGCAGTTCGGGTGGCAGCCGCAGCTCAATTGCCCCCAATCGGCGCTGGGCCCATGGACCAGATCCGCGAAATCGGAGAAAGTGCTCATGAAGCTGATCGGGAACCAGTCGCGGACGGGCTCGCCGATGCCGTTCTGATTCTTGACGTCGTGAGCCAGGTGGGAGAGCGTGTAGCGCTGGGCTTGGCGGCGCTCCTCGGTCACGGCCTCGTCGCGTCCGGTGAAAGAGACAGGCTGGAAGGAGAGGAACGGAATCTTCTTCGGGTTGTCGAGAGCGAACTGGACGACGCGTCCGACCTGCTCGTTGTTCACGCCATTGATGATGGTGATCACGGGAACGATATCGACGCCGTTGCTCCACAAATTTTCGATGGCGCGGAGCTTTACGTCAAACAGGTTGCCGACGGCGCGGTGCGAATTGGCGGCATTGCCGATACCATCGAACTGCAAGTAGGCGTAGCGCAGACCGGCTTCAGCGGCTTCTTTACAGAAATCGGGGCGCTTGGCGAACTCAATACCGTTCGTGGCGGCCTGCACGCTGTTATAACCGACCTTGCGGGCGTAGCGGACGGCATCGAGGAAGTAAGGGGAAAGCGTCGGCTCGCCGCCCGAGAACTGCACCGACATCTGGCGGCGCGGCTTAATCGAGATGGCGTTATCAAGCAGGGTTTTGATGTCCTCCCAGCTCAATTCGTGGACAAAGCCGACCTGGTTGGCGTCCATGAAGCACGGATCGCACATCATGTTGCAACGGTTAGTCAGGTCAATCGTTAAGACCGATCCGCGACCATGAGTAATAGTGCTGGTGCCGTGGTTATGAAGAGTTTCGTCGTGGTGGGCGCGGATGTCGCGGCCGGGAAAGACATCTTCCAGGTGCTTTGAGAAGGCCGGATCCATCGACATCAGGTCTTCGAATTGCCCGTGAATGGGACATTCCTTGACCATGATGATCTGGCCGTCACGCTCGATAATTTTGGCCTTGATTTCGCCGACGGGCTGATTCAGAAGGATCTTGTAATCAACTTCCCCGTCCACGATTCTCTGACGGATCTCCGGAATGCACTTGGGGCAAAGAGAGTCGGTTTCGCGGGGCCAGCCGAGCGGCGGCTTAGTCTTTTCATAGCTCTTCAGGAGCGGCTTTTCGGACCACTTTGGAGTAAAGCTAGGGTTCTGATTAATCTGGTTGAGCCGGTCGAAGATCTGCCAGGCGGCATTGGCGCCCACAGTCACTGCCTTTTCGAAGTACTTGATAGGTTTATGCATTGCTCACAATTTCAGAAACTGGTGTATTTTCTCCAATACCATGACCGGCATCCCGTACCTGCCGGATTATTCCTAGTTTATGTAACGATTTAGCAGAGGAAAACCGAAAGGAAGCGAATAGCATGGATCGGCGGTTGTATGGGTGTTTAGCCGCGCTGAAATAGGGTTAATGAGAGGAGTCCTCATCGTCGGTCTGCCCAACCGATGGGTATAGCAGGGTGACAGCGCCGAGATTTTCGGGCTGTTCTTCTTGGGATTCCTGTAAATTTTTACAGGCTGCAAATTCAAACCCATTCGTGTCGAGCAGAACGGCTTCGCTCTCAGCGGCTGATGCTGCTTCACGCATTTGTTTGCGCTCCTTGCGGAGGCGCGCCTGTTCTTGCCGGCGTTGCTGTTCGGCTTCTTCCTGCCGCCGTTCGTCTTCGGCTTCCCGTTCGCGCTCTTCCCGGTCCAGGCGCGCGTTGCGCAGCGCGTTCAGCTCCGCCTTGTCCTGTTCATACTGGCGGCGCAGACGCTGCTCATGCAGGCGCAGGTTCTTGAGCGCTTTCGCTTCGACTACTTCCGCTTGCCCGTCCAGCAGCAGGCGCTGGACCGTCGGATCGGGGTGCTGCAACAGCGGCTCGCCCCGCTGCCGCGCCCGCGCGTACAAGGCCGACTCCAGGCCGGGGATCGACTCCAGTCTCCATTGCGTGTCGGCCAGCGACTGCACCAGGGCGTGCTCTTCCACGTTGTCCGGATTCCACCAGGCGACGACGCGCTCGACATGCTCCTGGTAAGCGCGCGCTTCCTCTTCGTCGGCCAGCAGAACGGCGCGTCCGCACAGGCCGGTTTTGACGGCGTTCAAGGAAGAGACGGCCTTGCCTGCCGCCGTGCGTGGGCCGGTGGAGAGTTGCGCGTTGGCGCGGTTAGCAGCGAGGCGGCGCTCGCTCAGGATCGGGGTCTCAGAAGCGTCTTGAGGGATGGGCGTATCAATGGACAACATGCGGCCCCACGGTAGTACCTAATCGCGGAAGGAGCAGGTGAAAAACGGGCTAAGTGGAGGAGAACACGGCAAAAAGAAATAAGGGAACCGGCGGGAACGCCTAAAAAGGAAGGTTTGACACCCGGTTTTGTACTCGTGATTGTACGGTCAGAATTCTCACGGCAGGCGTGACGAGAGGCTGGAATAGGCTGTTGTAGGAGTAAGCAGCATTTGCAAGTATTAGCGAGTGGAAGCCGCCATATAGGGAGTAATTGTCTCGCCTACGCAGCGTACCGAATCACTTCG
>CAXUBB010000459.1:0-4209 GCA_964249105.1 uncultured Bryobacteraceae bacterium
GGTTCCTTCCGCATAAGGGAACAGCAGCGACTGACGGAGATATAGCGGAGCCTCTTTTAGGACGGGAAACTCGGCCAGGGCAGCGGGACTGGAATCGACAATCGCGCTGAGCGCGTCCGCCGTGGGTACCGGGTTCCGGCCAGCCTGCTTCAACGTATAGGCCATCATCAGCCATGACGCCTCCCCCTCGACAACTGCGGAGTGAGCAAGGTTTTCGTCGTCGTTCGAAGGAGTATCATCCATGAAATTGGCCAAATGAAAATGCTGATCCGCCAGCGCGTGAGCCAGTTCGTGGGCGAGCGTCACCGTTTCAGAGGCCGTGGACGAGTCATCCAGCAAAAAGAGCTTCTTTTCGTCGTAATCATAAAATGCGGCTGCTTGCTCGGTAAGCAAATCAACCGTCGATTTGCGGAGGTCGAAATCCGGCGGCACAAAGCCGAACATCTTTAAGGCCAACTCGTCGGCGTAAATTTCCTCTGGTTTTAACGTCTTCTTGATGCGCTTATTCAAAAAATGGCGTAGCTGCCGCTTGGTCATGCGTCCATACGGAACGGGATGCCTTTCCGAAAGGCCGGTGATCTCTGACAAGGATTGAACAATCGAATCGATCTGACTGAAAACAGGGTCAGTGGTTGCGCTTGGTTGCGCGGCGAGCAACAGCAGCGACAGGCCTCCCGCGATGAAGGCATGGGAAACGCGGCGAATCATGCAAGGGGACTACTTCTAGCCTACTAAGGATGTGCTTGGCCGCGCGCAACTATTTCAATGAAGCGAGCCTAATAAAGCTCGAATGCCGCTCCAAATAATCTGGACGCCGATGCACAGAAGAATGAATGAGGTGAGGCGGACAATGACATTCATAGCGGTTTCTCCCAGCACTCTCGCGATGCGTTCCGCAAAACGGTAGCTCAGATAGATGGTGAGCGCCACCAGCGCGGGCCCGACAATCGCGGCAACCAGACGCACCAGATTGCTGCGCTCCGGGGCTTCGTTGACCCCAAGCGTAAGCGCGACCGAGATCGAGCCGGGACCAACGGTAAGAGGTAGAGTGAGAGGATAAAAGGCGCGATTAGCGATGTCCTGACTTGTGATTTTCTTCTGCGCCTGGGCGCGTGGGTGCTCGGCTTCGCGTTGCTGCAACAGCGCCCAGCCGGTGTACATAACCACAAATCCGCCGCCCACTTGCACCACCGGAATGGAAATGCCGAAGAAACTGAGGATATGGCTGCCGATCAGCATCGAACCGGTCAGCAGCCAGAAGCTGTTCAGCGCGATTTTCCGGGACAGAATCGTTCGCGCCTCGCTGGAATAATAGGGCGTTAAACTCAAAAAAATGGGAGTGTTTCCGAGCGGGTTCACAATGGGAAAGAGCGCCGTCAGCACCACCAGACAGCTTTTCAAAATGTGTTCAACAGCCGCAACCGTCATGACAATCCAGGATAAATCGGGGCGTGAATCCGCTTCGCTTTCCAATGTTATTCTGAAAGCGCTCCCCCGCCCTCACTCATGGATTTCCTCGCAGGTCTGAATCCGCAACAACGCGAAGCTGTTGCCCATACGGAAGGCCCGTTGCTGCTGCTTGCCGGCGCCGGCAGCGGCAAAACGCGCGTGATTACTCACCGTATCGCGCACTTGATTCAAACGCGGCACGTGCCGGGGCCGTCTGTTCTTGCCGTTACGTTTACCAACAAAGCCGCGGAGGAGATGCGGCAGCGCGTGGAGAATCTGTTAGGCAATCCGACGGCTTCGCAAACGCCGTTGGTTTCTACTTTTCACTCCTTTTGCGTGCGTCTTTTGAGACGCGACGGCGAAAGCCTGTCCGAGATCCGTCCGGGGTTTACTCGGCGATTTACCATCTATGACGATGATGACCAGGTGGCCCTGCTTCGGTCCATTTACAAGCAGATCGGACTGGATGAAAAGTTCTTGCAGTATCGCGCCATGCTGTCTCAAATCAGCCACGGCAAAAGCCATAACGAAACACCTGTCGATTGGCTGAAATCGGCAACCGATCCGAAGATGACCCGCATGGCGAAGGTGTACGAATTATATGAGGAGCGTCTGTTGCAAGCGAACGCGCTCGATTTTGACGACCTTTTACTCGAATCGGTTCGCCTGTTGAAGCACGACGATGTTCTGCGGCAACTCTGCAACCGGCGTTTTGAGTTCGTCATGATTGACGAATACCAGGACACGAATCGCAGCCAGTATGAGTTGATGCGTTTGCTGACCGCGATGCGCCAAAACGTTTGCGTGGTCGGAGATGAGGACCAGTCGATCTACGGCTGGCGCGGCGCGGACATCCGCAACATTCTTGATTTTGAGCGGGACTATCCGAAGGCGGTGGTCATCCGGCTCGAACAGAATTACCGTTCCACCAAGAATATCCTCGAAGCTGCCGGAGCAGTTGTAGCCAACAACAAAGAGCGAAAGGGCAAATGGCTGTGGACAGATTCCGGCTCCGGCGCAAAGATCGGCTATTACGAAGCACCGGACGGCGAAAATGAAGCGCTGTTCATCGCCGACACCATTGAAAAGCTACTGGCGAAAAACCCGAATGACCGGGTGGCGGTTCTTTACCGGACCAACTTTCAGTCGCGGCAGATTGAAGAAGCGCTGCGCCGTTATGGACGGCAGTACTTAGTGGTGGGCGGATTTAGTTTTTATCAGCGGGCGGAAGTCAAGGATTTACTTTCTTATTTGAAAGTGCTGATGAGTCCGCAGGATTCGGTGAGCTTGCTGCGGATCATTAACAATCCGGCTCGCGGCATTGGCAAAAGCACGATTGAGCAGATCGAGCAATATGCCCTGGAGCATGGCATGAGCTTGTGGAATGCCCTGCCCAGGATGCTGGAAGAGAAAGTTTTCCCGACGCGCGCGGAATCGGCGGTGAGGTCCTTCGTCAACTTGATTCAACCGCTGTCGGAGTCGGTTCGCTCGAAACCGGTGCCTGAGATTTTGCGCGAAATTCTTGAGAAAAGCGGTTATGGGGAGATGCTGAAAAACGATGTATCGCCGGAAGCGGAGTCGCGGCTGGGGAACATCGAAGAGCTTGTGAACGCGGCGGCGGAAGGGACGGAACGCGGGGAGACAGCGGCGGAGTTTCTGGATCATGCGGCGCTGGTATCCGACGCGGATTCGGTCAATCAGGAAGCGGCGGTTTCTTTGCTGACGATCCATAACGCCAAGGGGCTGGAGTTTCCGAATGTTTTTCTGGCGGGCTTGGAAGAAGGAATCTTTCCGCATAGCCGGTCATTAATCTCGGAAGCGGCGATGGAAGAGGAACGTCGGCTCTGCTATGTGGGAATGACGCGGGCGGAAAAGCGGCTGTATCTAACGTATGCGCGCTACCGGCGGCGGTTTGGCGGGTCGCAGCCGGAAGTTTGTCTGCCGTCCCGGTTTCTCAATGAAGTGCCAGCCGGTTTACGGGAACGCTTATCGGTTCACAAGGAGCTGTTGGCAGAGGAAGTAGACTTGTTTTCGGAACAACACGATGTCCGGGAGTCGGTCAAGCGCAATCTGTATACCGGAAAAACATATAATTCGGTGGAAAATATCACACAGTTCTTTTCGGAGCGCGGCATGGCTCCGCCGTCCGGTTTCACCAGGCGTCCGGAGCCGCCAAGTTCACCCAAATCCGCGGGAAATGAGCCGCGTTTCCCCGCTCCCCAACAGGCGGAAAGAAGAAGCGCTCCTTCTCAAGTAAGTTATCCGCCGAAGGCTTCCCGACCGCCGGGGCAGACAAAGAGTCAAGCTGGCGCGAGGAGCGGCATGACGGTTCAGCATCCAAAATATGGCCGGGGTACGGTCCTGCGGCGCGAAGGGGATGGCGATGATGCGAAACTAACTATTAGTTTCCCTGGATACGGGTTAAAGAAAATTGTCGAGAAATACGCAGGGATCAAGATTCAAGAATGAACACAAAGCACGTAGAAGATACAGAAGAACGTAAAAAGCTGAAACGCGCGGCGCGGAAGAAAGCGGCTCCGAAGGCCAAACGGGCCTCGGGCGTGGCGCGCGGGTCGAATAAGAAAAAAGTAAAAAAGTTGGTTAAAGGACAGCGTAAGCGTTAGAATGCAGTAGGAATTAAGGCGTAGTGGACCGGCGAAGATTTCTCCAATTTGCCGCGGCTAGTCCCCTTCTGGCGCAAACAGGCAAACTGCCTTCTTACCAGATTGGGCCGCGCCACGCGCGGCGCGAAGGCGGCGT
>CAXUBB010000460.1:0-4204 GCA_964249105.1 uncultured Bryobacteraceae bacterium
TCCTGATGGCCTCCTCGAAGCAGGTGATATTCTCTTCAAGTTCAGCCCGAGTATTGCGCGTTCCGAATTGCCCTTTGAGGTAGATCTCATAGACTTCGGGCGAGACGTGGCATGCGGCCACAAGCCTGGAGTGTTCCTGTCCGGTGATCGTCACTTCGACCTTTTCGGCGATGGATTGCGCCACGTCACTCTGTAGGGCAAGCACGTCCCCCATCTCGCGATCATAAGTTTCCGACCAGAAGTGCTCGTCGGCTGCGCCGCGAATCAATTGAGCGTGGACGCGAATCCTGCCGCCCTCCCGTATAACCGACCCCTCCACTAAGGCATCCACGCGGAGCATCCTGGCAATCTCCGGCGCCGAGAGCTTTGTGTCCTTGAAGTGCATCACCGATGTGCGGGAAATGACGCGTAGGTCGCGAATCCCGGCGAGGCGTCCAATGAGTTCCTCGTTCATTCCGTCGGCCAGGTATTCCTGCCTTGGATCGCCGGAGAGGTTTTTCAGAGGCAACACTGCCAAAGATTTGATGGCAGGCCACCCCGTATTTTTAACACTGCTGCGATACAGCCCAAAGCCGACGGCGAAGCCTGCTATCACCACGGCTGCTATTGTGAGCAACACCCTCAGGCGAGCTGGAGCGAATCTCTTTTCGGTGGGTAGATTTGAAGAGCCGGTAGCAGCCGGACCCGTGATCTCGGGCGGAGGACTGGTTTTCGGCTCAGCAGTCAGTGGAGAGACGATCGCCGGTCGAGCGTCCGTCAACGGCGCGATAAAGCGGTACCCGCGCCGCGGAATCGTCTCCACATAGCGGGGTGTGCCCGAGGAATCATCCAGCACCTCGCGAATCCGGGCGACTGCGTTGTTTAGACCATGATCGAAATCAACAAAGGTATTAGCCGGCCAGAGCGTGGCATGTAGTTCTTCCCGGGTGACCACCTCGTCGGCGCGTTCCACCAGCACAGCCAGGACTTGGAAGGGTTGCCCGGAAAGCCGCAGCCGCATCCCGTGTTTACGCAGTTCTCCTGATTGCAGGTTGATTTCAAACGCGCCGAAGCGGCGGACGGCGGCATCCTGCGTTGGCTCCGGCATGGGATTCTTAACAGCGAAAGCGTATCACAGGGAAGCCGCGCCTTCAGAGATGGCCGATGATCTCCTGCGGAATGACAGACCTAGCTTCTGATTTGCATTGGACGCGAAAAGGAGAGCGGCAGGATTGCACGCTCGGAGCCTGAAAGTTGAAAATCGCTGCCAAGGAGACCCACCATGCAATACTTACGAATTTCTCTCTTGAGCGCTGTAGCCCTGCTTACATCCGTCAACACCAGCGCTCAAAATGCTGTCACAGTCTGGAACACGATGGCTTCGACCACGATCGTGACAAATGCCGGGCTAACCTCCCGCCGCTGCCGGTGTTTATTTTGCTTATGCCAGCATCGCTGTTTACGACGCCGTGAATGCGGTTCACCACCATAAATTTCAATCCTTCTATTATTCCGGTTTCGCAAGGCCGGGCGCTTCGGCGGAGACGGCTGCCATAGCCGCCTCGCATCGCGTGCTGGTGAACTACTTTCCCGGTCAGCAGACAAGCCTCGATACACAGTTCAACAGTTCACTAAATGCCCTCGCGGCCGACTCCCGGGCCAAGACGGAAGGCATAGACATTGGCGAAGCAGCGGCAGCGGCGCTGATTTCCTAGCCGCTGCTACGCCCTGGCTGGGCCAAATGCGCCCGTTCACTATGCGGAGCGCCGGGCAGTTTCTGCCGGACGGACCCACCGCGCTGGCGAGCGAAGAATGGGTAGCCGACTACAATGTGACCCGCCTCTTCGGTGATGTAAACAGCACGCTCCGCACTCCGGCTCAAACCGAAATCGGCCTGTTTTGGACTCCCAATACGGCACAGCAGTACAGCGGCGCTTTTAACGGTCTGGTCCAGCACTATAACCTGGACGTCATGGACTCGGCCCGTCTTTTAGCGATTCTCTGGACGGGCTACGCCGATGCGGGCATCGGCTGTTTCAACGCGAAGTACACCTACAGCTTTTGGCGACCGGTAACGGCCATTCGGGCAGGCGGCGACAATTCCGATCTCGCTGCAGATGCGAACTGGACTCCTCTGGGCACCACGCCGAATCATCCCGAGTATCCGGCCGCGCATGCTTGCATTACAGGCGCGGTTTCCACTCTAGTGGGGGACTTCTTCGGAACCCACAAAGTGCATGTCGTGGTGACCAGCACGGTATTCAGCGACGGCGTCCATACCCACACTTTCGAAAATACGGAAGATTGGCTCAACGAGATTTACTGGGCGCGTATCTTCGCAGGGTTCCATTTCAATCATTCTCTTCAGGATGGGGAAGCGCTCGGCAGACACGTGGCCGCTCAGCTTTTCAAGAACCATTTCGGTATTGAGCACGGTTCGAAATAAACCGGGATCGTCGGCGCGACTGGGCGCAAATCGACATGAAAGCGCAGACTCCCAAATACAGGAATTTGTGCTCGGGCATGAAATCACGTGGAGCGTTGTGGGAGACTATTTCAGGCAGTTCGGGTTAGCGCTTACCGCGAGAGTCGTACTGAAAACACTGCTCAAACGGCACACCCAGCGCCATTGCCACTTTAAATGCAGTTTCGAGGGAAGGCGAGTACTTGTCTTGTTCCATGGCTATCACTGTCTGCCGTGTGACGCCGACTCGGTCGGCGAGTTCCTGCTGCGTCATCTCGCGGAGCGCCCGGAGTTCTCGAATTTGATTGCGTATGGCGGGCATCAGAGCGCCTTCCGGTAAGCCACAATCTGCGTAGCGGTTTTCGTGATATCCGCAATGACCAACATGCCGAAGAAAACGCTTAAGAAATGAAGTCCTACCATCCGGCTGTCCAGTTGAAGATGGCCGACGGTCGAGTGAAACCACAACATGCCCAATCCCATCACCATGAGTGAGGCGAGCGCCAGATAACCGGCACGATACCCTCGTAGCTCGATCAACCGATCGCGCTCGTCTGTTACACGGTTCCGCGTCAGTGCGGCAATGACCGACTGCAGGACGATCTGCAGCACAATAATCGCAATAATCATGCCTGCGACCTTGTTGACGGAGTTTTGCTGGTGCAGGAAGAAATAAGGGCCGTACACAACGATCTCCGCCGCAAGCGAGGCGTAAAGAGTCTTCTCCCGGTAGGAAAGGCTTGTCATCATGCAAATCGCTCTCTTGTCAAAAAGATTTGACATAAGTAACGTAACTCCTCGCGCGGAGTGATGTCAAATATTTTTTACAATCTTGCGGGAAGCCGCGCATCAAAGGGATCGCCTGAAACGCGACCTGTATAAGGGCTATGTGCTGGCTTTCAGTCCCGCATGGCAGCGTGTCTTTCGCGTCTGCCGCTCGGCATGTAGCATACTCGCTTTGTAATTTTGATAACCGCCTGCAGGCGTATCCTGCATGGGAAAAAGCGGGTTTTGACTTACATGAGTCGTTTCCGTACATCGGAATTCTGGCATGAAGCCCAAAACCATTTGCACCTTACTTGATATTCCGGCTCCTCTTCGCTGTCAATTGCACGAAGCTGCCGTCCGACGCGGCTGCTCGGACCGGCAATTAGTTTTACGATCCTTCGAGCGGCTGGTCACTGAGGAACTGCCCCATTCCGGCAAACGTGTTCCATTGTCCCTAGTTTCAGCGGCGGGGCGCGTGATGAGGCAGGTGACAAATGACGAAGCGCTCTTTTCCTGATGTCAACGTATGGTTCGTGCTGGCCGTAGCCGATCACCCGCACAATTTGGCAGCGCTCGCTTGGTGGAATGAGGAATCCTCGCTGGCTAGGTTTTCGCGGCTGACTCAGCTTGGACTTTTGCGCCTGCTTACCACCGCTTCGGCCATGGGCGGCTTGCCATTAACTAATGAAGGAGCGTGGAGCGTCTATGACGGGTTTCTCGCTGATGACCGAGTGCGGGTCTTCCCAGAACCGCCGGCCTTGGAGGATCTCTTCCGCTCTCACTCCAGCCTGCGTGAATCCTCTCGCAAGGCATGGGTGGACGCCTACTTGGCAGCGCACGCGACGGCAAATGAGGCTATCCTGGTGACTTTCGATCATGCTTTCACAAAATACGGAGTCCACCGTCGGATACTGACTTGATTACCATCCGATAGCGGGAAAAACATAATTGGAGAATTTCTCTAGCAGCCTCGACAATAAATTAGTTTATGAT
>CAXUBB010000461.1:0-4185 GCA_964249105.1 uncultured Bryobacteraceae bacterium
GTTCCGGCCCGATCGTGATCAACCGGGGCAATTTGACGCTCGAAAGCAGGTCCGGAGCCGTTGTGGGCGGCCTGAAACAGGATGCGATCACCGTGAACGGAGCGGCCAACGTGACCTTGAATGGTCTGGATGTCAGAAATGGAATTAACGGTGTTTTCGCCAGTAACGGCGCGCATCTCAGCATCGTGAACACTAATATTCATGACAATGCCAACATGGGCATTCTGCTTGTTGGAAACTCTTCCGCCGCTCTATTGGGCGGAAGCACGAAAAAGAACGCAGTGAACGGCATTGACGCGGAGGGTAGTTCCGCTGTGGTTATCAGCGGATCTTACACGGCGGAAGCGAACACAGTGTTTGGCATCAATATCAACGGCGCGTCCAGCCTGACTCTTACCGCAGCGGATTTGCTGGTTGATAATAATACGCTCGGCATTCAGATTGGAACCTCGGCCTCCGCCTTTGTCTCTGACTCAGGCACAAAAATAACTGTCACCAAGCATCTCACCACGGGGCTGACCATTGTTTCCGGGTCCCACATGGTGGCTTTTGGGGGCACCATCTCAGCCACAAATAACGGAGTGCATGGCGTTTCCGTTGATTCCAAAGCGGGTTTGGATCTTGATGCCGCCGCCGTGCTCACCTCCACCGGCAATCAGGGGGACGGCGTTCACCTGGAGGAAACGTCCGTGCTCACCATGTTCAATACCCCGGCCTTTTCCGGCGCTCCCGGGACAACCACTTTGAATGTGGGGAATAACGGCGCGAACGGAGTATCGGTTCTGACTGGTTCCGGGCTCACGCTCATTCACCAAGCAGTGCTTAACAGCACAGCCAATCAAGGAACTGGGGTCCTCGTGGACGATGGCAGCAGCGTCACCTTGATTCAATCAACGGTAACGGGGAATGCAGTAAAAGACTTATCGCTGACGTTCGGATCGCGGGCGGACCTCACGACGCCTCCGGATCAGAAGCCGAACAACATCGGCGTGATCGCCTGTGATGCCGGCGCACTGATCCGGGGCGCGGCCCTTACCTGTCCGAAATAGTGTGTGCCTCAAACGTGATGCTTGGCTACTGGGCGCTGGTCCAGACCCAGCACCGCCGTGACCAGGTTTGCCAGCGAATGCGGCATGGAGATTGCTTCCTTATGGCTCAGATACTTCTCTCCCGATCCTTCGCTGACTAGGCCCAGTTGCACGCCGAAGGCCTTGTTCATCTGTTCCGCCGTTCCCTGAACCTTGACGGTCCGGGCTGTTGGATTTGCTTCCGTTACGGTTAAGCCGTTCTGCTCGGCGAACGACGTCACCTTCTGCACGTCTTCCGGCGAAGCGGCCGTGGCCGCCGCTGCTTCCCCGTGCGTGAGAGCCGGTTCTGCTCCGGCCAGCAGCGCGTCACCGGGATCGTCACCGCTGCGCCGCAAGAGAATGGTTGCTGTTACCTGTTTCTGGCCGGGATCGGCGACAGCGGCCCATTGCGCCGAGGAATTGTGCTGAGGATCGCTGCCCGGCAAGGGCGCGCGCTGTGTCCCGCTTGATGCGGAAGAGAACAATGCTTTCGAGAGAGCCGCCCCGTTGGGTGTTCCCAGACCCGTGCAAGGGTCCCAGCCGGGCTGCGCTTTGTAGTAACCCAAGTTGCTGTCATCATTGTTTCCTGTCGTGATGTCGTGAAATGAGGAGGGAGCGTTGGAATACAACTTGGGATTTAGAAAGCCTACCGGCGTTCCGAATTGCTGATTCAGGAGAGCCACAAGAGCGGCCCAAAGCGGCGCTACCGCGCTGGTTCCGCCCACGACAACATCCTGACCGTCCACACGAACCTGATAACCGGTAGCAGGATCAGCATTACCGGCCACATCCGGCACGCCACGTCCCGTAAAGTTGGTTTGCGGCTGCTTGGGAACACCAGCCGAGGATTGATAGCTCGGCAGAGCAAAGAAGTTGCTGACGCCGCCGCCCGTGGCGCCTTCATTGTTAGCTGTCTCATTCCAGACCGTCTCGGAAGAGATCGTATTTCCGGAGCCTTTCAAAGTCGTGCCTCCGCACGCCAGAGCATACGGGCTGGAGGCGGGGAAATCAACGTGCAGTTTGCCGTCTCCCGTGCCGTCAGTCGATCCATTATCGCCGGATGCCACGGTAACCGTCACGCCGAGCGTAGCAGCATCCTGCAGCGCGGAATTCATGGCATTTCTTGATTGCACGCTCCAGGTGTCTTCCGGTCCGCCCCAACTGATGGAAATGACCGAAGGTTTGCGCTTGGTGTCATGCACGGCGTCAATAATGGAATCGATAAAGCCCTGGTCTGTATTGGGCGCGAAGTAGACCGCGATACCGGCGCCGTTCGCTACCGATCCCGCCACTTCGATGTCGAGCAACACTTCGCCATCGGCATCAGACCCAGGAGCGTTTTTCCCTGCATCCACGGAAACTGCTGTGACACTTGGGACTTTCAGCCCTAACCCTTTGAAATACGTATTCAAATCCGCTGTCTGATAGCCGCCGCCCAGTTCGATGATGGCAATTGTCTGGCCTTTGCCGGTCACGTTCGTGGGGAAGTTATAGAGAGCCGCCACTTGGGGCGGGGTAAAAGTTCCCGCCGGAGATGCCGCTTTTTGCCGGAAGTGCGGTTTGGCAACCGGTCGCATATCGAGGCCCAGAACAGATAGAACGACGCTTTTTAACGCCGTTGGAATGCTCAGCGTTCCCTTTCGGCCACGGTAGGTCCTGCCGGTCGCCTCCGCTTTATAGCAGACCAGTTCCGTGCCGAATGCCGCCTGCATCTGGGCGGCAGTTCCCGTGAGCACCACACGCCGTTTGGCCGTGCTCGTCTCTATGATGGAGAGTCCGAACTCATGCGCGAATTGTTCGGCAAGGGCAATGTCGGACGGATCAGCGCCGTGCTTGCTTTCGTGCTCCTCGCGTGACAGGGGAGGTTGCGATGCGCTTCCGGTGAAAACAACCGGATTCGGTCCTTTCCGCCTTAAAATTAAACTGACACGGACCGTTTCGTCCGATTCAATCGTGCCTATGGGTTGTAATCCTGGGCGATGGATGTTTTCGCTTCCAGGCAAGGTCGTCCGGTCTTCAAATGTCATGCGGTTCTCCTTTCAGATTGGCAGTGACCAGTGTAGCGTTTTTTGTAATATTATGGACCCGCTGAAGGATCTCCGCATCTACTCCATTACAATGATGGCGACCTCTCAAGAATTGCATGGAGCAGCTATCATCTTTCGAAATTCATCAACTGACGACTTTGGAAGAGTTTTCGGCGGTTGTTCGGTTGCAGCGCGAGATTTGGGGCTTTCATGATGTCGAATTGCTGCCGCGCCGTCTGTTTGTGGTCGCCAGCAAAATTGGAGGGCAGCTCTTGGGCGCTTTTGACGGTTCGAAAATGGTGGCATTTTGCCTCTGTATTCCGGGCCTGAAAGCGAACGGCAAACCTTACCTCCACAGCCATATGCTGGGCGTGCTTGCGCCCTACCGTAATACCGGTCTTGGGCGCAGACTCAAACTTAAGCAGCGTGAGTACGCTTTGGAGCAGGGTATTGATCTGATTGAATGGACCTTTGACCCGCTTGAAATAAAAAACGCCTTTTTCAACATCCAGCGGCTCGGCGCGATTGTCCGGCGTTATGTACATAATCAGTACGGAACCACCAGCAGCCATCTTCATGGCGGCTTGCCGACGGACCGGTTGATCGCCGAATGGTGGCTGCAATCGCCGCGGGCCGTCGCTGCCGGCGATGGCGTTGAGCAGTCGTTCGATAACGCGCTGATTGAGGCGCGTATCGCCTTGCCTGCTGATATTGCTGAAATACGGCTGAAGGATCCGGGGGCTGCCAGGGAAATTCAGGCGAAGGTCGGAGAGCAGTTCAGTAAACATTTCGGAAGGGGATTAGCTGTGACCAGTTTTGAAAAGAACGACGACGAAGGAGCTTACTTACTAAGCGTATGGCCATCAAAGTAGATCGCCTTGTTCTGCGGCATATTCGTATGCCGCTCCTTCACTTCTTCGAGACCAGTTTCGGGCGCACGCACCAGCGGGATATTATTCTTGTGGAAGCTATCGCGGACGACGTTTCGGGTTGGGGCGAAGTGACCGCCGGCGAGAATCCCTTTTATAACGAGGAGTGGACGGGATCGATCTGGCCGCTTCTGATTGACTATGTGGGACCTCGGATTCTGC
>CAXUBB010000462.1:0-4116 GCA_964249105.1 uncultured Bryobacteraceae bacterium
GGGATGAGTTGCCGACTCTTCCGGGCGATGAGGAACAACTCGCGCAAGTATTTCAGAACCTCCTATCAAATGCGCTGAAGTATAAGAACCCCTTTGAGCCTGTTCGCGTGCAGGTCAGCGCTCACCGCAACGGAACGGGTTGGATTGTTTCAGTGCGTGACAACGGAATCGGCTTTGAGCCGCAGTACGCCGAGCGCATTTTTGGCCTCTTTAAGCGCTTGCACCGGGAGGATTATCCGGGTACCGGGCTCGGGCTGGCGATTTGCAAGCGCATTATTGAGCTACATGGAGGGCGGATTTGGGCCGAGAGCGAGCCGGGAGTCGTATCTACGTTTCACTTCTCTCTGCCAACTTTATGACACAAACGACGCTAAGAATCCTGGTAGCAGAGGACAATCGCGCGGATGTAATTCTCATGCAGGAAGCTCTTGCTGAGTATGCGTTGACATATTCCCTCCGAGTGTTGTCCGATGGAGCGGAAACGCTTTCCTTTCTCCGCGGTATCGATCTGAATAATCATCCTGCGTGTCCGGATATGATTCTGCTGGATCTCAATCTTCCCAAAGTAGACGGGCACGAACTGCTGCGCCTCATCCGGGAGCACCCTGTTTGCTCCGACGTTCCCGTGATTGTCGTGACCTCCTCGGACTCCGCCGAGGATCGCCAACGCGCGGCACAACTGGGGGCTACTGATTACTTTCGAAAGCCGTCGAGCCTGGAGGAATTTCTGAAGCTGGGAGGCATCGTAAAAAGGTTAACGGCCGCAGGATAAGAACAAAACAGTTCTGTGTACCAATCCACTTGAACCGCCTATCTCGAAAGAGCACGAGGACTATCGCGTTTCCGGGCGTAGCGCCAAGCCCAGGCGATGAGAACGGCTTGGAGCGGCACACGCGCCCATAAGACCCATGTAGGCGTTTGAGAAAAGCGTTCTGGATGGCGGAGCATAAATTGATGCACGTCGAGAAAGACAACGAGCATGGCGCTAATACCGAGCGCTGCCGCACGTCTTGTCGCGGGCACCAGCAATCCGATGCCGCCAAGGATTTCCGCCGCTCCGCTGATCCGAACCAGAGTATCCGGGTGGGAGTAATGGTCGGGCATGATACGCAGGTAAAAACTTCGATGCCAGAAGTGATTGACGCCGCTCGTCACATAGAGGAGGGATTGGAGGAGAACACTAGTGGAAATCGCAGGCATGAACGTTTGAGCCTTTCGGGCGAATACACAATCATACAGCTATGTTTTAGGCAGGAATTCCGTCAGAACCGGCAAGTTTGGGCCTGGTCGGGATGGCCGCAGCCGGGTTTGGCGTGGTTTGGATGTTCCACCATCGGCAGGTCTAAGCAGGCGAGGGTCTCGAAATAAGGCGCGCCAAACTGCCGTTCCTTAGGCTTGGTCTGTACCTTTCGCCGCTCTTCTCTTATGCTGAAAAGAGCGGTGTTCTTAACAACTAATCCGTTCCGGATCATTATTTTCATCTCCCTACTGCTGGCGCTCGCTTTAGGAGTAACCGGTTTTATCAGCTCTGCTTATCAGCGGGAAAAGCAGTCCCTTGGCGAACAGCATTACGTACTCGGCCAGCAATTGGAAAGGAAAGGCGATCTCCCAGCTGCGGTCGAGGAGTACCGTAAAGCGTTGCTGTTCAGTCCCGATAAGCCGGAGTATCGGATTTCGTTCGCGGCGGCGCTGATTCATTCAGGACGGCTGGATGAGGCCGAATCGCATCTGGATCAATTGCTTCAGGAAGATCCCACCAATGGCATATTGAACCTGATGCAAGCGCGTCTTGCTACGCGCCGCAGCAGTGTTCCGAAAGCAATTGATTATTATCAACGAGCCGTTTACGAATACTGGCCGGCCTCACGCGCCTACGAACGGCGGGAAGCGCGCTGGGAGTTGATTGGCCTGTTGGAACGCGCGGGACGCCGGGAAGAAGCGGTCGGTGAGTTGATGGCCATGTACGCTAATGCTCCGTCTGATTCTCAGCTGAAAACCAAAATCGGATTCGAGCTTCTCGATAATGGCGCGACTTCCGAAGCCATGGGTGTCTTCAGGGATCTGACGCGCGCCTCAAACCATGACTCGCAAGCACATCGCGGACTGGCGGAGGCGTACTTTGCCTCGGGCGAGTTCGTCTCGGCGAGGCACGAATACGAGCGCGCTTTGCACTACAATCCGAAGGACCGGAACAGCAGCGATGCCCTGAGCTTTACAAACGATGTTATCGATCTGGACCCTGAATTGAGCGGCTTGCTGTCCGCCGAACGCTTCCGGCGCAGTCAGAACCTTCTGCGGCGCGTTCTGACGGATCTAGAAAAGTGCTCAGTTCCGGAAGGCAGCAAGGAAAGGATCGAAGCGGCTACGAAGCTATTACAGTCACCTCCGAAGAATGATCCCGACCTGGCTTTGGAAATACAACAAACCGCCAAGCAGCTTTGGACCGCTCGTTCACAGGTGTGCGGCGCGACCCCAACGGATGACAATGTACTCGCAACAGTTTTTGAGAGAATTCTGAATGGCTAAAACAAAGGCAGGCGAGTTGGCCGGAAATCCTGCCGCGAAACAGCTTCATTATGGACGGCTGTGGCAGTCCACCCTTGGCCAAATCGGCCTTTCGGAAACACAGCGCTTTCTTTTTTTGGCCTTGCTGATCGGCGTCTTTTCCGGTCTGCTGGTCGTGCTTTTTCACATCACCATCGATTTCATTAGCTGGAACTCGCTGGGAGCGCTGGCGGGCCGATTCCGTTTTGGCCGGCTGCTCAGTCCCGCGCTGGGCGCATTGATTGCCGTTGTGATTGTCCGTATTGTGTTCCCGCTTGCTCGCGGAAGCGGAGTCAATCAAACCAAAATCGCTGTCTACAGTTCGGAAGGATTTGTTTCGTCCACGACGATTATCGGCAAGTTTCTAGCTTGCGGCATTTCGATTGGCAGCGGCAACTCACTAGGGCCGGAAGACCCTTCCCTGCAAATGGGCGCGGGTGTAGCGTCGAGCTTGGGCAGGCTGTTCCGTTTGCCGCGCAACAACATGCGGCTGATCGCCCCGGTCGGCGCTGCGGCTGGCATTGCGGCGGCTTTCAATACGCCCATTAGCGGCGTGCTGTTCGTCATGGAAGAGGTGTTAGCGGATTGGAGCGCCAATGCAGTCGGGTCCATCGTGCTGGCGGCTGTCTCTGCCGTAGTCACGATGCGCGCCTTTCTTGGCGATGAACCGCTGTTTCGTATTCCGGCCTTCGAAATTGCCAGCGCATCGGAGTTGCTGGTTTATGCGGGAATCGGAATCGTCAGCGGCTGCCTGTCGGCCCTCTTTATCTGGCTCATTGAAGAGCTTAAAAAACGCATCGAGCATCTGCCTCATTGGAAAACCTATTCGCTCCCGATCGCCGCGGGGTTCCTGACCGGAGTTGTAGGTCTGTGGTTTCCCGAAGTGATGGGCGCGGGCTATGAAGCCATTAACAGCGCCTTGCACGGACAGTTCACCTGGGAAGTGCTGCTCTATATTGGCTTGGCGAAGCTGCTGGTCACGTTATTATGTTTCAGCGCGGAAACGCCCGGCGGCATGTTTGCGCCCGCCCTGTTCATCGGCGGAATGCTGGGCGGCGCGTTGGGCGGACTGGCTCACCATTATTCGCCCTATGGAGCCGCCTCGGAGGAGGCTTATATTTTGGTCGGCATGGGCACTTTCTTTGCGGGAGTATTTCGCGCGCCCATCACGTCAGTGTTCATGGTATTTGAAACCAGCGCCAGTTACGTCATTATCCTGCCGGTTATGATTGCGAATATTACGGCTTATCTCATTTCGCGCAGGTTGCATCCGGTACCCTTTTTCAAAATGCTGGCGCAGTTGGAAGGCGTCAACCTGCCGACTGCGGAAGAGAAACGCACTTTCCAGCCCCTGCGCGTGGAAGATGCGCTGGCGACCGCAAAGTCCAGCAAAGATCTTCCAAGCAGCGTTACCCTCTTTCCCGATGAGCCGCTGGACGCCGCCATGCGCCTGCTGGCTTTACAGCCCGCCATCAGAGTAGTCAGCCGTCTCAGGCCGGAACAGATCCTAGGCGTATTAACGCTCGAAGATGTGCATCGGGCTTACGGATTAAGCATGGAAATCCACAATGT
>CAXUBB010000463.1:0-4094 GCA_964249105.1 uncultured Bryobacteraceae bacterium
CTGTGCGTACTATCAAGGAGGACGCCTTTCATCCCTCTCTAGCTGAAGCTAGGAGGATTCGGCTCATTTTGCTAAAAAAATCATTGCCGCAAGGACTGAAAAGTTCTTGCGGCTGCGGACGTCCACCTATAGGTGAAGTTCTGCCGATGCGCCGAATTCTTCTAGGGATATTACTGGTATTGGTCATATTGATTGTTGTGGCAGCGGTTACTGCGGCTGTGGGCTTCCGATATGCCTATGAACCTTCACGCTATGACGTAATCAGCCGCACGCGAGTCAATCCCGAACCTTACAATCTTTGGAATCGCTCCGTCACAGCGGAGAAAGCAAAGCACCAAGACGGATCTATTCAGGTAAATGACGCTCTCCTCCAGCTAGGCAGAAAAGCATTTTACAAGGAAACCTTCAACAACGAAATTTTTCTTACGGATGTTGTCGGTATTCTGAATGGTCCATTACGAATAACGAACGTCACGAAAGCTATTCTTGCCCTTAAAGGAGCGGGCACGATTAACCTGCGTGTCGAAGCGCCGAAAACCGTTACCATCGGCAAACGAACGTTTCACCAGGGAGACTACTTCGACACCGGCTTGGATGTTCCACATGGCGCTCTGGTCCCGCTCGGCATGGCGGTATCGGTTTCCGGTTGGAAAATTCGCGTCGGCATTACTTGTGCCGCCTGCCACTCGACAGTTGATCCCCAAACGAAAAGGGTAGTGGAAGGCGCGCCGAATCAGGACCTGAACGCAGGCTTGCTCCTCGCGCTCGCAACGAATTCCGCTGCTTATTTCATGCACACTGATATCCATCCCCTCGCGCCGAACATACCGAAACATACAAATGGCAAACGGACGGTGCCGGATATCGCCGCACTGGAAGAAGCCGTGGACGAAGCGTTGCTCATGTGGCCGAGAGGAAACTTTGATTCACTAACGGATCTCAAAGCCGACCCGACTCAAAACCCTGTCTCCTTTACTTGGGGTAATCACCCTTACGGCTGGAGCGGAAATTTCATGGCGGGCCCATTCCGGGGACTAAGCTCTCAAAACAACAACGTTCACGCCCTTAACTCAGATTCGCTGCTGCTGGCTGACAGCAGTCAAGCGTTGTTCGACATGGACAAAGAAACTTTCTTGGCCGTTCTGCTGCAAAACGCTCCCAGCAAGCAGTATCGCTATGATCCATCGAGCGACAGAAGTCCTAGCGAGTTTTTCGCTTCCCTCCACAAAGCAGGAGGCCCCGGCATTAATCAGGTAATTCTGCCGCCGACTTATTCCAAGGGCACCTTAATCAGCCCGGATGGAACACTCACCAGTTCGCCCGGTTACCTCGCCTGGCAACAGAACAACGCCATGGCTGCGTGGCAGGATACGATTGTTCCTCCGCCCGTGAAACTCAACGTGGATACCGCAACGAAAAATCGCGGACGTCAGGTCTTCGAAAGAGCCGGTTGCCTGACCTGTCACGCCGGTCCTTTTCTGACCAATAACAAAGTTATGCCGAGCAGCGAAATTGCCGCGAATCCCGTGCGCTCCCAAGCGCTCCAAAAAACCGAACGGAACTTTGCTTCTCCGGTTCTTTACTCCTTTGATACGCCCGTGCCGCTGCCTGCGCATCCCAAACCGTTGCCTGTGCCGACAGACTATTTAGATCCGCAGCAGATCAACCTGGCTTGGGCGCATCACGGCTCGGAGGGCGGCTATAAAGTTCCGTCGTTGGTGGGTTTGTATTGGAGCGCTCCTTATCTGCATGATGGAGGAGTCGCGGTAGGCAAAAACACGGCTTCAGAACTTGGGTTGGTGGGAACGGTTGAAAAGAACATCCTGCCTGATCCAGCCAACAGTCTCAAAGCGCTGGTGGATCGCGACCTCCGCGCGCAGGTCGTGAGCGCGAACCATTCGTCCTCCGCTTTGCGACGAATGAATGTGGAAGGAATCGGCCATAACTACTGGGTCGATCACCAGTCCGGCTTTACCGACAAGGAGCAACGCGCGCTTATTCTTTACCTGTTAACTTATGAACCAAACCAATAGGAGACCATTGCGAGAGGCTCGTCTGAGCCTGGCGTAGCGTCTCCTCCTTTTTACAGAAACAGAAACGCACCAGTTGAGATCCGTCCCGGCCCTCAGCGAAAAAGCTGGAACCGGGTACGCCTGCAATGCCAACCTGTTCGACCAGGGCATTCATAAACTGGACGTCATTGCTGTAACCGAAGGTCGAAATGTCTGTCATGATGTAATACGCTCCCTGCGGACGAAAGCAATGGAATCCTGCTTCTTCCAAAATGCTGAGCATCAGATCGCGCTTTGCTCGGTAAGAAGCAGTCAGCGCCGCATAGTAGCTGTCCGGCAACTCCAACGCAACCACTCCCGCCTGCTGTAAGGGAGCAGGCGCGCCCACGGTCAGGAAATCATGCACCTTGCGAATGCTGTTGGTCAGATCTGGAGAGGCGAGCACCCATCCAACACGCCATCCCGTCACGCTGTAAGTCTTGCTCATACTATTGATGAGGATCGTGCGGTCCCGCATGCCGGGTATGTGCATCATCGGTGTATGCGCGGCATCGTCATAAAGGATGTGCTCGTAAATCTCGTCGGTAATGGCGAGCGCGTTGTGCTCTTGGCACAGTTCCGCGATGAACTCCAACTCGCGCCGGTTGAATACTTTTCCGGTAGGATTGTTGGGTGTATTAATGATGATGGCTTTGGTACGCGGAGAAAACGCCCGGCGCAACTCTTCCGGATCAAAGCTCCAATCTGGCGGCCGCAACGAGACGAAGCGGCGCGATGCTCCCGATAGCAGGGTATCCGGGCCGTAATTTTCGTAGTAAGGCTCAAAAATAACAACTTCATCACCGGGGTTCGTGACGGCCAGAAGAGAAGCAATCATGCCTTCGGTCGAGCCGCAAACCACAGTGATCTCCCGTTCCGGATCGAACTCCAGGTGGTAATGCCGTCGGTACTTGGCTGCGAGCGCCTCCCGGAAAGGCTTCGCGCCCCAGGTAATGGCATATTGATTCACATCGCCGAAGAGAGCATCGGCTGCCGCTGTTTTGAGCGCTTCCGGGGCAGGAAAGTCCGGAAATCCCTGCGCCAGGTTAATCGCTCCCGAGCGTACCGCAACTCTTGTCATCTCGCGGATAACACTCTCGACGATGTGTTCCGTGCGATGACTGCGGAAACGATTGCGATCGGAAGAATGAATTACCTCGAATGCGGCCACTGTGAATATGGTAACTGTTCCTCAAGGTTCTTTTGTCATGCCCATGGCACTGAAAACCGCTCTGAAAGAGTGGGGAGGCAATCATCCACCGTTGATGATCGCAATTAGTTCCTCAGGATACATCGACTTCAGCGCAGGGTACGATTCGGCAAGCCGGATCAAATCGAGTTCATCTTTTTTTCGCTTGCTCAACCGCCGTTGTGGATCGAGGTAGGCCCAGAGCTTGCCTTGCGTAACGTCCTCCAAACAGGCCACTTTCACACGCCTTTCCAACACTTCGGCATCGACCGACCGAGGAAGAAACGCTTGGTATCTTTCATCTTTAGTAAATTGAATGCGGAGTTTACTTCCTGGCGTCAGCGCATTCAGAGAGTGTGTGTGCTCTTGTGTTTGGAAACCTCTTTTCTGCAGGAATGCAGCTAATTGGGGAAGGCTCTCGGCAATAGCAACAAGGTCGGCGTCCAGCGTGTAAACCGGCTCGACATAACAGTTGACGGCGAGGCCGCCTATTAGGCAATATGGCCCCAATAATTCGCAGATTTCAACTAATCGGGCAAAATCCGTCGCGCCGCCTTTTGTCACTGATTCATATATCTCCGCTGCGGTCACAACCTTACTCTATATGACCTCGACAATTCGGGCAAACCAGATGTAAGCAGTCGCCTTTGGATTATTCTTACCCGAGTTTAGAAGGGAAGATAGGTGATCCGGTTCACCCAGTCTTCCGCTCGATCAGCAACCCAAATGAGTACGAGACCCTCTACCACGCTCGCCACACGGGACCACTAGTGCTAAGGAAGGGAAGTTTTGCCAGATCGTTTCAGCCGCATCCCCATTGTTGAAACAAGCAACGATGGAGTCGAGAGAAACAC
>CAXUBB010000464.1:0-4088 GCA_964249105.1 uncultured Bryobacteraceae bacterium
GTTCAGGATGAAAAGATTTGCTGTCTTGGAGCCAATGGCAATGGCGGGAACCGTTTGATCATCGCGCTGCATATCAAACAGAAGCGGCGGAGAAGCAACATCATAATCCCAAAGATCATGGTGAACCGTTTGAAAGTGCCAGACGAGCTTTCCCGTGTCTGCTCGCAGCGCAACAACGGAATTAGCAAACAGATTATCGCCGAGCCGTTCGCCTCCGTAATAATCCGGGCTCGCGCTGCCGGTGGGAACAAACACTAAATTGCGGGCTGGATCAACAGCAATCACGGACCACGCGTTAGCCGCGCCTGTCTTGGCCGCGCTTCCGTTTTTCCAGGTATCCGCGCCGGTTGCGTTCGGATCTTGAGGAATCGGGTCCCAAGTCCATTGCAACTTTCCCGTAGCCGCATCAAAGGCGCGCACTTCGCCGCTGGCCTGAGCCGTGGAGCCGTTATCCGCCACGCCGGACCCAACGACAATCGTATTTCCGATCACAGCCGGCGGAGACGTTTCTTCATATTCACCGTTGTCGTGTGGCGGCAAACGCAGCCCATCACGTAGACGAATCTCTCCGTTATCGCCAAATTCCTTGCACGGTGTACCCGTGCGGGCATCGAGCGAGATCAGCCGCGCATCAATCGTCGCTAGATAAATGCGGCGCTGCCCGGACGGGGATACCCAGGTGGAAACGCCGCGATGACTGTAATCACCGTAGCCGCCGTCCCTGTCGAGACGCGAATCGTAAACCCAACGTGGTTTGCCGTTAACCGGATCAAGCGCAAAAACCCGGCCCACCGGCGTGCTGACGAAAAGAGTTCCATCAACGTAGAGCGGCGTTGTTTCAAAGGCGCTGGCCTTGTTGTGTTTAGGCTGATAAGCGTCGCCGGTCCGAAAAGTCCAGGCAATTTTCAGGGAAGCAACATTCTGACGGTTGATGGACGTTAAGGGCGAGAACCTCTGACCGCCGGGATCATGCCCATAAGCAGGCCAATCGCCGGTTTGCGCGGCGGCAAAGCAAATAAGAGTAAGAATTGCGGCAATGAGAACGGTGCGATAAATCCTCATGTGTCCAGTTTGCGCAGTTCCATGCCATGTGAAAAGCGAAATGGGACAAGCGGGACTTTCCTTGTGATCAATAAGCAACTTATCCGCGTTCCAGCTCCTCCCAAGATCCAGTTCGATAACGACGACTCCACCGCAGTTCCTTTCCGTCCTTCAAACGGATCTTCGCATCGCCATGTGTTCCCGTTTGCAGCTCCGAAACGCTGCTGACATTTACGATTTCGGAACGATTAATACGTTGAAACGTGGCGGGGTCGAGTTTCGCGGAAAGCGCTTCCAGACTACCGCGCAGAATGTATGTCTTCCCTCCGGAATGAATGCAGAGGTAATTGCGGGCTGCTTCAACCCAGTCAATACGATGGACCTCAAGAAAAATGGATCGGTCATTCTCCTGAATGAGCAGCCGCCGAACGTAAGCCCGCTCCGAACGCAAACTGGCGACAAGTTGATCCAATGGAGTGGCGGGCGATGCGCCGCGAACACGAGTTAACGCCTGGGCGAAGCGGTTTGGGTCAACCGGCTTCAACAGATAGTCAAGCGCGTGAACTTCAAAGGCCCGCAAAGCAAAATCATCATACGCTGTCACGAAGACAATCTGAACTTGCTTGTGTTCAAGCGACTCGATCACATCGAAACCGCTGCAATCAGGGAGTTGAATATCGAGAAAAACAAGATCGGGCTGAAGCCGATTGATGGTTTCCACCGCCTCAGCCCCTGTTGTTGCCTCTTCCACTACGATAAAATCCGTTTCATTCGCAAGCAGGCGTCGTAATTTCCGGCATGCCGGAGGCTCATCGTCCACCAGCACAGTACGCAGCATTAAAAAGCATGCTCCACGCGAAAGGGCAAGCTGATTTGAACGACTGCTCCGCCCTCCGGCGCATTGCCCAACGTGAAGCTCCCCTCAGCGCCATAAAGCCTAAGGAGACGTTCTCTGGTATTGCCAAGACCGATGCCCCCTTTGTCTCCCTGGGGCGGGAAACCGGGTCCGCTGTCGCGCACCATTAGATGCACATGACTGTTTTCCAAGCAGGCCGATAGTGAGACTTCAATCTGGAAGGTTTTAGGATTCATGCCGTGGCGAATCGCGTTTTCAAGAAGCGGCTGCAGCAAAAGCTGCGGCACCAACGCTTGCTTAACGGCATCGTCAATCCGCAACTGGAGCTTGAACCGGTGTTCCAGTCGAGCTTTCATTACCTCCGCGTAAAGATCCAGCAGTTCAAGCTCAGCGGAAAGCGGAATCTCCTGCGAGGAGTTCTCCTTCAAGAGATGCCGGAGCATCTCACTTAATCCGCAGATCATCTTGTCGGCCTTTTGCGGATCTTCGTAAACCGCAGCAGAGATAGCATTCAGCATATTGAAGAGGAAATGCGGCTCCAGTTGCAGGCGCAGGTTTTGTGCCTGCGCTTCCGCGAGGTTTGCTTCCAGCTTGGCCTGATGAACTTCGCGTTCACGGGCAAAGCGTATTTCACCAAACAGGTAGATGATCCCAATCCCGAACCAGTAGAGGAAGAAGTGCTTGGCAAACTCCATGGGATAGCGAACGGGCATGTAGCCGTAATCGTAAGAGCCTAAGCCGCATAGCGGAAACAACACCAATCTTTGCGCCCACATGAGATTGGTGATGAGAAAGGAAATGGCACAAACAGCAAGAAAGTGAATGGGAAGATTGCGCCGCCACGCCGCCGACGGCAGCGGGAAGCGAATCGCAACATAGTAAATCAGCGGAAAAAGTACAATCCCGGCAGCAATACCGCTCAACTCTTCCAGGAAAATGGCGAGCGCGGGATAATCGCCGCCAACAGCGACTTGTTCCAGGTATCTGTAGAAAAAGAACGATACAAAAAGGACGATGAAAATTGCGAGTATCACGCGCCAATCCAATTCGCGCAACGGTGAATAGGCGCGCCCAACGGTTTTCACAACCCCTATTTTATGGGCAAGACCATGCTGCTCGAAGCTGGCGCCTTCAACGGTCATGTACGAGCCGAATGTCCACCTCTCGTTCCACAAACTTCCACTCTTCCGAGGCACGTAGTTCCCCTACGAGTTCTTCAAAAGCCGCTGCATCCTCCTTTGCGTAGTCGAACAAGGTAAGGAAATCGAACGGCTCATTCTCTCCCAAATCGCGACAATGATGGAGGCGGCGGGCAATGGCGGGTAAGTACTTCAGCCCGATCTTTATGTGGTGAGACTGTTCTTCCAAAACAGCGCGGCGCTCATCCTGCGTCATGCTCCACCACTTTGCACTTTTACGAATTGGAATTAGCGCAGAGTGAGTCGCCGTAGGCTGGCCGAGGCTCGCTTGTTTGGCGACAAGCATCTCCTTTTCGTGGCGAGTAATGTAACGTTCGTTGCTGGTAACACCTCGCAATACCCAGCTTGCGTCTTTTGAATCGTAAAGAGGAGCGACACTGATAATTTCCAGCCTGGATGCCATGGGAAGAGGAACTCCGATCACAGCCTTGTTATTAACGACAGACCATGGGCCTGTTGTGCCACCCACAAACGTGAAGAGTCTCGAATTCATAGCTGGACCTCCCTGGGTCGGTTCAGCAACCAGAGGGGAGACCGCCACGCTGCCGACACCAGTTGCCACAAATTGCGTGAGAAAACGACGACGCAGCTGCTTCATCAGTTCAGGTTATTACATCCATCATTTCCGACAATCGGCATTGCAGATAAGGCCCAGGTGGATCACTGACACGCGCAATATCACACTCGACCAGCCATTCCCTCCGCGACCATACGTCCGGGCCTGACGCGCCGCTTCGCCGTGGAAGCGAACAGGCGATACCCTAAGAGAGCGGCCGTTATAGCGCCGTACAGAACGGGTAAGCGGATATCGGATTTCACGAGCCAGTAGTAATGGATCACGCCGCCAAGGGTGCTTAAGTAAACAAGCCGATGTAACAATTGCCAGCGCCGTCCCCCCAGGCGTCTGATCCAAGCCGCCGTTGACGTGACCGCGAGTAGCACCATGAACAGCAGACTGGCGAAGGCAATGGGAATGAAGGGCCGTTTCGCCA
>CAXUBB010000465.1:0-4078 GCA_964249105.1 uncultured Bryobacteraceae bacterium
ATGACTTTCCGGGGCCGGGCGTCCAGGCGAGCAGCGATAAGTTGTTGTTGCAGTTTATTGAATTTCGGGGTTCCCGGTTCTCCGCCTTTGTCGATCACTTCGCGCTCGGTCACTTCCTGCGCGGCGGGAAGGTACTTCCCGAAATAATTCTTGATGCGGTCTAGGACAATGCGCTGGCTGGAGCGCATCAGAATGTACAATAAAACCTCGCCGGGTACTTTCGAGAGCATGGCGTAGGAAGCGGAAGGTTTGCTCAGCTTCGCGGCGGCTAACTCCCGTTCAAACTTTCCAGCGCGGCTTTCGAGTTTCAGGGCCGCATCGACCTCTGCTTTGTCAATATCCAAAGTATGAACCAGTTGAGTGCGTTCGCGGGGAGACAGGCTTTCCAGCAGAAGCGCAAGAAAAAGAGCATAATGATCAATCGGCAAACCGAGGCCGGACGGCAGGGAAAGGATCGCCTTTTGTAATTTCGCGAATCCCGCCAGGTTCAGCTTCGGGCTGGCAAGAGCGGGCGAGATAATATATAGCAGATTTTCTTCTTCCAGCGCTTTCACGATATCGCCCGAGTGCGAATCAATCGCGATTTGGCGGAGTTCCGATTCCAGGGCTGCCGGACTGATTTTTGTTTCGAGTTTGGCCTCGCGCACATTCGCGTACTGATTCATGGTGCGTTCATTGACCGTGAAGTTGAGACGGGTGCGCAGGCGAATTAAGCGGAGCAGGCGGATCGGATCGTCATAAAGCGTGTAGTTCGAGACGGCGCGAAGCTCTTTATGCTCAAGATCGCCGAGACCGTTTGTGGGATCGAGAAGCAAGCCACGCGAGGCTTTGCCCAGGGAGAGCGCGATGGCGTTAACCGTGAAGTCGCGGCAGCGCAGGTCTTCGTGAATGGTGGAAGGCTGAATCTGAGGTTTGGCGGCGGGTTTCGGGTATTTTTCCTGGCGCGCCATGGAAACGCTGGCGAGAACGTTTCCGCTAAACCGCATTTCCGCTGTTTTCCGGAAATCATCGACCGACAGGATTTCCGCTCCGGTCTTTTGCGCGAGCGCTTTGGCGAACCTGATGGCCAGCCCTTCGACGGTGAAATCGAGATCGCGGATGGGAAAGCCCCCCATCATGTCGCGCATGGCTCCGCCGGTAAGGAATAGATTCAGATTTTCTGTTTCGGCGGCTTCGCGCACAGTAGCGACAGCCTGGGTTTGCTCGCCGCTCAAGTGGCTGTCCAATTTGAACATGTAGTCACTCATGGCCTGTTCCCTCTTTTAACCCCCTGTTTTCTCGGTTAACTTTCCATCTCCCATCACCTGCTTCCGGCGTGAGGCCGCTCGCGGATGGTGGCGGTCCACGGTTTCACGTAAATGCGACGGCATAACGTGGGTATAGATCTGAGTTGTTCCGACATCGGAGTGACCCAGCATGGCTTGTAAACTGCGGAGATCCGCGCCGCCCTGCAGAAGATGCGTCGCGAAGGTATGGCGCAGAACGTGCGGGCTGAGTCCGCCGTCCATTCCGGCCTTTTTACCATGGCCGCGCAGCAGATTCCAAAAGCACTGACGAGTCATGCGCGTACCGCGAGCGGTAATGAACAGAAACGGGCTGATACGCCCACGCAGGAACTGGGGGCGCTGCTCCCGAAAATAATGTTCCACCGACTGCAGGGCCGCCCGACCAACGGGAATCATGCGCTGTTTATTGCCCTTGCCCGTGACCCGGACCAGACCGGCTGACAGGTCAAGATCCGCCACACGCACCGAGATCAGCTCGCTGACGCGCATGCCGGTCGCATAAAGCAGGTCAAGCATGGCGGCATCGCGGAGTCCGATGCGCGTATTGCCGTCGGGTGTTTCGAGAAGCCGGTCGACTTGCGGACGGTCGAGACATTTGGGAAGCGCCGAGCCGATTTTAGGCGCGGCCAGAAGTTCGGTGGGATCCGATAAAATGACCTCTTCTTCCAGGCAAAAGCCGAAAAAGCCGCGCAACGTGGTAACTTGGCGCGCTATCGAGCGGTGAGAAAGTCCGTTAGCGCGCAAGTGATCCAGGTAACAGCGGAGCGTTTCGAGCGAAACTGCTTCCGGCGGTGCAGGGCTGGTAAATTTTTGAAACTGTTGCAGATCCCGGCGGTAAGAGTCCAGTGTATTATCGGAAAGACCCTTTTCCGTCCGGCAGAAATGAAGATAGGAGCGTACCGCGTTGTCGAGACTAAGAGCACCCTCCATCGTGCCAATGATACAATAACGGCGAAATTGTTTGAAACAAGAAAAGCAGTTTCCCACCGTTTTGCCCTCGGTTACTACTAAGCGTATTGTTTTGTACCGGTTCGACCGGCAGCCTTTGGAGGGCTTCGGCAGAGCTGGGCCGTTTGCCCCGGGAGCGGAAGTGGAGCTAATGAGCCTTAGCGGCGCTCTACAGGTCATTGCCTTCGCCGAAGTAAAGGCCCTGTGCTTCGTTTCGGAAGCGGGCCAGATGAATCTGTTCACGGAGCATACTCTTTATGAACGGAGGCCGAAGCAGCCGGGCTTGTGGACACGGTTTACGTTCCGGGACGGGGACCAACTGGATGGGCTGCTGTCGTCTAATTTGCTGGAATGGCCGGAGTGGGGATATTCGGCGGTGCCGCCGCGGGCGGGAGCAACCCGGCAACGGGTGTTTATTCCCCGATTGGCAGTGACCGGCACGGAATTACGCGGGGTGGTGGGTAAGCCGGCCTCCGTAAAGGGCCAAGGGCGAAAAAGAGCGGTTGGGGACGACGGGAAGCAGCTAATTATGTTTGAGTCGTAGGGGAACTCGTGGCCGCGCTCTTGGCTGCGGTTGACGACGCGCGTCCACTCAACTTTATTGACCAGAAGCGCTGCCAATTGTCTTTTGTATTGCCATTTTGTTGGACCAGACATACGATTTCCGAGAGCACAAACCGGGGAGAGTAGGAGGAGGCGTGCCAGTCGTCTTCGACCTGCTGCAGCACAGCCGGGAAGTGCGACGGGTTCACGGGTCCGGCAACGGTCAGGTGAGGGAGGAAGGCAAATTGCTCCTGATGGTAAAGATCGCCATGATTCAGAGAATCATGAAGCGCGTGAAGTTCTGAGACGCCATCGCTAATATCAAGGTAGAGAGTGTTGGTGTCCGCAAAATAATTTACGCGTGAAAGCTGTACTTCAAATTGACTTTGTGAATGAAGAATTGCGTCAGCGGCGCGGCAAGCGGATTCCGCCGGAACGCGCAACGGCCGAGGAGGAAGAATCGTGACATGAGGCTGAGGGCAGGGTGCTTCGCTGAAACTCCGGCGCATCTTATAAAGGAACGAGGCGAGCGGGTCCGGCACATAGGCTACAAGGGCGAAAAGACTCCTCTCGGGTATTTCAGACATTCGGTTCCGGTCCGTAAGCGACTTAAAGCTGCCGATCCGATGACGGAAGCGCCGGGAGCACGGGAGTAAACTCCATGGCGGAAGCGGCTTCCCCTCGCGTTTCAGGAATGTGCCATTGCGCCGGCTCAAAGCCGATGTACTTGGTGATTTGCAACTCTCCTCCCGTTCCATCGGCGCTGACGACCTCTAAAATATCGCCGGGACGAAGGACGTCACCCTCTTGCGCTAAAAACTTCCAAGCGGCATAAGGCGTAGCGGCTTCCACTTCTCGACTACAATCGTAGTCTTTGGGCTTCACCGTGGTGAGTCCGCCTGTGTGAGAAGACCAACGGAAGTTTTCTCTCGGTGTTTCCTTGATCCGGTGGATGCGATAGCGCGGCATTAACGATTCAGTTTAGCTCGAAATTTGATCAGATTAATAATTACGGACCCGAATGAGAGGCAATTTCTGAAAATGTTGACGAAAGCTCTGGAATATAAAGCGGAATGAAAAAGTATTGGTTTCTGCTGGCCCTGCCAGTGCTTCTGATTCTGTGGTGGGGGTTGGATCACCGGCAAGCCGGCGTGACTGTACACTTCGCCACGGTCAAACAAATGGGGATCGAAAGCGCCGTCTCAACGAACGGAAAAGTAGATCCGGCGGAATGGGCGGCGGCCCGGGCCGCAACAGCCGGGGTGGTGCGGGCGATTCTGCCCCCGCGCGGGGCAAAGGTG
>CAXUBB010000466.1:0-4062 GCA_964249105.1 uncultured Bryobacteraceae bacterium
TACCAATCCACCACCGAGCCGTCTTCGGCGTCGTAGGATTCCTGGTTGCGCCAGTCGTGGCCGAGTTTGTCGGCCATGGCGTTTTCGTCTAGTTCGATGCCCAGGCCGGGGCCGGTGGGGAGTTCCAGGAAGCCGTCACGGACGCGGAAGGGCTGCTTCAAATAGCCTTCACCTAAGGAGACTTGCTCCTGGCATAGGAAATTGGGAATGCTGGCGGACATTTGCACTCCGGCAGCTAGCGAGATGGGTCCGAGCGGGTTGTGCGGGGCGATGTCGGCGTAGTAAGCCTCTGCCATGCCTGCGATGAGGCGCACTTCGGTGATGCCTCCGGCGTGGCATAGATCGGGTTGCAACACTGTAGCCGCCTTTTTTTCGAGCACTTCTCGAAAACCCCATTTGGTGAAGACGCGTTCTCCGGTGGCTATCGGCAGGAAGGTGCCGCGCGCGATTTCGGCCATGATGTCGTGGTTTTGCGCCTGGCAGGGTTCCTCGATGAACATGGGTTGATAAGGCTCGTAGGCTTTGATGAGCAGCTTAGCGGTGGCGGGACTGATGGCGCCGTGGAAGTCGATGGCAATGTCGATGTCCTTGCCCATGGCTTCGCGGAGTCCGGCGAATGTTTCGGCGGCGTACTGCACTTCGGCTTGGGTTTCGATGTAGCGGGCGGGCCGTTTCTTGGCGACACCGGTTTTGAAAGCGGTGAAGCCTTGCGCCTTGAGCTGCTGCATTTGATCAGACTTGCTCGCATGGGCATAAACGCGGACACGGTCGCGGGTGGGGCCGCCCAGCAGTTCATAGACGGGCACGCCGAGCGCCTTGCCCTTGATGTCCCAAAGCGCCTGATCGATGCCGCTGAGGGCGCTGGTAAGAATGGGACCGCCGCGATAAAAAGCGTGCCGATAGATGGCTTGCCAGTGTTTGGCGACGGGACGCGGATCTTTGCCGACGAGGTACGGCTCAATCTCTTTCACGGCTTCGGCGCAGGTGAGGGCGCGGCCTTCGGTGATGGGTTCGCCTAAGCCGGTGATCCCGGCGTTGGTGTGGATCTTGAGAAAGAGCCAGCGGGGTTTCACTAAAAAGGTTTCCAGTTTGGTGATTTTCAGGTTGTCCTTGGGCGGGATGGGCGCATTGCGGTTCATTTGCGTTTGCGCATCCAGTTCAGCGGCGCTGAGCGCGCACAGGCCGACAGACTTAAAGGCGGCGGCGATGGCATCGCGACGGTTCTTTCCTTGTGGCATACGATAGAAGAGCTTATCGCAGTAGAGGACGGGATGGCGGAGAAGTTATACGATGTGGTCGTGATCGGCTCGGGAGCAGGGGGCGGAACGCTGTCGGCCCGACTGGCGGAACTAGGGGCCGATGTGCTGGTGCTGGAGGGCGGGCCGAAGCTAAATACCCGCACGGATTTCAACACCCATGCGCTTCCTTATGAGTTTCCTTACCGCCATGTTCCGGTGATGAAGCCGGGTAAGCCGGGCATGGATGGGGAGCGCAGCCGCGGACTGGGCGGAAAGACCCAACTGTGGAATGCGGTGGCCCTGCGGTTTAGCCAACGGGATTTCAAGGGGCGTCAGCATGACGGCGCGGGCGAGAATTGGCCGTTCGGCTACGCGGACATCAAGCCCTATTATGACCGGATTGAGCAGCAGGTGGGAGTGTGCGGAAATTATGACCACCTCGAAGATCTTCCTGATGGTATCTTCCTGCCGCCCGTGCCTTTGAAGTGTACGGATCTTGCGATTCAGGCAGGCGCTAAGAAATTAGGCGTGTCGGTCATTCACGTGCGGAAGGCGACTTTGAGCCAGCCGCGTGGGGCGCGCCCGGCCTGTCATTTCTGCGGGAATTGTATGTCAGGGTGCGATGTTGTGGCGAAGTACAATTCATACGACGTTCACATGATTCCGGCCTCGCAGTCGGGAAAACTCACGCTGCAACATAACAGCATTGTGCATGAACTGGCGGTTTCGGACGAAGCGGAAGTGAAAGAGATCCGCTACTTCGACCGGGAAACGAGGGCGGAAGGCGCGGCGCGGGGGCGTGTTGTGGTAGTGGCGTGCGCCTGCGCGCAGAGCGTGGCGCTGCTGCTGATGTCAAAATCGAGCCGCTTTCCGACTGGGCTGGGCAATTCGAGCGGTCAATTGGGAAAAAATTTTATCCCGCATATTACCGCCGGATTTGAAGGGTTTTTAACGGATTTCGTCGGGAAGCCGTCCGTGAATGATGAAGGTTTTCTGGATCATGCGTACCTTCCCTCTTTCATGCACGAGCGGAAACGGGATTATCCGCGCAGCTTTGGCGTCCAGTTCAATTACCAGAACCATCGCAGCGTGGGATGGGCGCGGAACATCAAGGGCATGGGAAAGACTTATAAGCAGTCAATCAAGGATCGATACCCGGCTTACCTGACCTTTACGGGTTATCACGAGATGCTTCCGAATCGAGATAGTTTTATTGATCTTGATCCGCAACAGGTGGATGAGTATGGGCTGCCTCGGGCGCGGCGTTCGTGGAAGCTCTCCGAGGAGGATTGGAAGCTGCACAACGACATGAAGAAGTGGTGCCGGGAGATTCTGACGGCGAGTAAGGCCGAGATTCTGACGGTGAGCCAAGCGCCGGCCACGAATCATGAGGTGGGAGGATGCCGAATAGGGACTGACCCGCGAACCTCGGTTGTGAACGAGTTCTGCCGGTCCCATGATGTTCCCAACCTTTATGTGGTGGATGCGAGCGTGTTTCCCAGTTCGTCCGAGAAGAATCCGACTTTGACGATCATGGCTCTGGCGACTCGCACGGCGGATCATATTGCGGAGCAACTGAAGGGGAGGGCAGAGTAATGGCAAGTTATTCGAGCGATCGCCGCTCGCTGCTCAAGATTTTTGGCGCGATTGGGGCCACATGCGCTTATCCGTTCGCGAGCGATGAACTGCACGGCCAGACAGCGCCGGAACATCAGCATCACACGGCGGCTCCCAAATCCGAACCGCAGCCGCGATTCTTCAATAAGACGGATTTTGCGACGATTTCACGCGTGGCGGATCTGATCATTCCACGGACGGATTCGCCCGGCGCGATTGATGCCGACGTTCCGGCGTATATTGATCTGGTGGTGGCGAGGAACACGGATCAGCAGTTGGTGGTGGCCGATGGGCTTCGGTGGCTCGATGGGGAGGCAGGCAGGATCGCCGGAAAGAAGTTTCTGGACCTTTCGGAAGAGGAGCAGTTATCGATTTTGGAGCCGTTGTGCGAGGCCGCCGATTCCAGCAGCGGTTTAGCGCGAGGGCGAAATGTTCAGTTCTTTTCGCTGATTAAGAGCCTCACGGCTGATGGCTACTATACTTCCCGTGTTGGGCTGATTGAGGAGCTTCAATACAAAGGGAACGCGGCGCTTCCGAGTTTTCCCGCTTGCACGCATGAAAACTAGAAATTCATTTCCAAAACTGCATAATGCGATGTGGCCCGGTCTGGTGGGCAAAGGACCCGGAGCCGAACCATTTATTGACCTGGACACCATGCTGCGTTTGACGGCGGACGCCAGCGTGAACGGCAGCCATTTCGAGGGCGTCGATCTGTTCCTCTCCGAGCCTCACGTCAACATTGATTCGAGCGAGGAGGATCTGAAACGACTGGCGGAAAAAATTAGTTCGAAAAATCTGGTGGTCGGCTCGCTGGTCGCTCCGGTTTGGCCTCCGACGGGCGGGGGATCGGCCATGGGCAGCGACGGGGAACGCGCCATGTTCGTGCAGCAGGTACGGAAGGCTTGCCGGATCGGGCGGATTTTGCGTGATTTGGGTATCAGGCCGTATGGCGTGATTCGGATTGATTCGGCGGCGAGTCCCGCGGAGTGGACCGAAGATCCGGAGGGAAATACAAAGCGGATTGCGCAAACGTTCCGACAGGCGTGTGATGTGGCCGAAGAGTATGGAGAGCGTCTTGCTGCTGAAGGCGAGATTTGCTGGGGCGGCATGCACAGTTGGCGGAAGATGCTGCAACTACTGGAGCTTGTGGACAGGCCCGCGACATTGGGCTTTCAGGCGGATATGGCCCACACGCTGCTTTACGCGC
>CAXUBB010000467.1:0-4049 GCA_964249105.1 uncultured Bryobacteraceae bacterium
CTGCTGCACCCTTCGAACTTTCTGCTGCTGGACGAGCCGACAAACCATTTGGATATGCGCGCTAAAGACGTGCTGCTGGAGGCACTCCAAGAATTTACAGGCACTATAGTATTCGTCTCGCACGACCGTTATTTTATTGAGAATTTGGCCACACGGGTCTTTGAAATCGGTGAGGGTGAAGTTCGCGTGTTTCCCGGCAACTACGCTGATTATCTCTGGCGCAAGAGCGGCGGAGCGGACCAGGAACCGACTCTTGATGATGTGCTGATCGGTGTACCCCCGGCAGTGCCGATCCCGATGCCCACCCCCGCTTCAGCTTCCTCGAAACGCCTCAATCCGATCAAACTAAAACAGATGCAGGATCAAGCCAGACAACTGGAGAATCGCATCGCGGACTTGGAAGCGCAGATTCAGCAGTCGGAGCTTGCCTTTTCTGACTTTGTGTGCGCTGAAGAAGCCATGCGGCTGTCGCAACTGCTGGAAACGCAACGCGCCGAACTGGACCGCGCCATGACAGAGTGGGAACAAGTCACGCAACAGATTGAAGCAACGGCGTAGAAGCGTCTGCTATTCCGGCGGAACCTGCGTGTCATTCGGCCTTTTCTTCTGAACTTCATCCCAGCGCTTCACCAGTTGCCGCCATTGTTCCAGCGTCAAAACGCTGCGTATTTCAGCGCTCATTTCCAAAAAGATTTTAGAGGCGTTGGCCTGTGCCGCAGTGACCCGATCAATAACCGGCTTTGCCGCTTCGAGATTCACGTCCGGCTCATTCATGACGTCTTCCAGGCTCAGTACCGCTTTCTGATGCGTATTGCGGGCATCCAGGAGGCGCTCACGGTAAGAGCGTACAATCTGATGAATTTTCTGCTTTTGCCCTTGGCTGAGATTTAAATCCTCGGCAACCGGGCTGTTCCACCACGGAAAGTTAGCGCGATTTTGGCTAAAGGCAGAAAGGCTAAGTGCCAACGCAAGACACAATAGACAAATTTGACGGAAATACCAAGGCATCATTCTTCAAAAAGTCCTTGCAGCGGAGCTACCGGTTGCGACTCCAGGTCTTGAGACATACTGCTCATCTCCTGCGCCAGTTGCGCATCTGAAATCCTGCTCTCCGCTTGCTCATGCCGGTACTGCTCAATCGCCACAAACCCGCTCCCGAGCACCAGCAGCATTGCGGCTGCGGAAGCCCATCGCCGCACGGACAACAGCCCGGCCCAGGGATGGACCGGTTCCGCCAATCTCGCATAAATTCTTCGGCGCTGCGCAGCCAGGAATGCAAAATCCGCATCAAGGGCGTCACTCGCCTCGTGTTCCAGCGTTTCGCGGTTAGCCTGTAAAATGGATAACCGTTCTCGACAACCGGCGCACTGGAGCAGATGATGGCCGTCTTCCGGGCCAGCGCCGTACAAAGATGCGATCAATTGCTCGTCTGTCCAATGCCCTGCCGCTTTGGACAAAGTTTTCATGCTTTCCTCCGTTCGTCTCTCTGGATTTCGGCTCCCGCGCTCCCGTTCAACTTCGGAGCGGGCTTCTTGCCTGTCCCCACCACGTAGAGGTCTTTCAATTCTTCGCGTAATTTGCCAATTGCTCTGAATAGATGCGCTTTCACCGTGCCGGTATCTAAATTCAGTATGTCCGCAATCTCTTCAAGCGGCATCGCATCGTAATGACGGAGCGAAAAAACAGCCCGTTGCCGACTGGAAAGCTTCTGGAGCGCCGCTTCCAGCCTTTGCTGGATTTGCTTGGCGAAAAGCTGCCGTTCCGCGTCCGGGTCGCTGCCGGGCGTCATCTCCAAAATAACCTTTTCGTCTTCCGCTGACGGACGCCGCTGCCAAATTTTCCACGCTTTAGACCGTAACCGGTCCAAGCAGGTATTCACAGCGATGCGGGTGACCCATTTATCCGGGTGTTCCAACTCCCCCGGTTCATGGGATGATTTCTGAAGCGCCTTGAAGGCTTTCAAAAACACATCCTGGGTGGCGGAATCCGCTTCTTCGGCGTCCTGCAGCAATCGGCGGCACAAGAGATAGATGCGCTTCTGTTCCGAAGCCATCCAACTGCCGAAGTCGCTCAGATCTACGCCGACGTGGACTCTCCCCTCCCGTTCTACCGCAATTGCGCCCGTCATAGGCTTCACTACCTATAACGAGAGAGAACATTGTAAGTTTACAGATAATTTTGTGTCTATTGGGCCGGAAAGATTAACGTGTGTAAAGAAACTGATTCTTGTCGGGAAGCGTGCAAACGGCGGATTTCTGCACTTTCGTCAGGGGATTGGAGCCCGTACTCGCCCGAATGGAGAAAACCTCGCTGGTTTTACTCTTTGTCCGGCATTGCAGCGGAATATCCGCCGTGAAGCTTTCATCCACGCCCGTCATGATCAGATTCCAGCCATCCGGTCCATGTTCCAACATGAGATGAGGAATGCCGGTGTTGTAGATCCAAGTCTCAAAAAACAGCGATAGATCTTTGTCCTGCTGACTGGCAGGCACATAAGAAGTAAGGGTACGCCGGAACTCTTCGTTCGTAATCGCACTCGTTTGGAACTGTTTCATTAAGGCCAGTTGCATCTCATGAAAACGTTCGTCTCCCAGGCGCTCATGCAGCATATGGAGAATCCAGGCGCCCTTTTCGTAAGTAATGGTGTGCCAAGCGCCAGCCCCAGCCGAATCGAGCAGGCGGCCTCCGAAGTCGATGGGACCCGCCTCCTCCACCGGCTTACCATCTTTCATTCTCAGCAGATCCTCACGATACTGATTGAGCGTGGAGTGAATAACCTCTTCGCCGTACCGGGCTCCGAGATACTGAAGCGCTGAGTAGCTGGCCATTGCTTCCATCAGCCAGTCTGTCCGGTAGTCCGCTGGGACAACCAGATTTCCCCACCATTGATGAGCAATTTCATGAGGCAGCAGCATTTGCGAGAAAAAGGACGTCATGCGCGGATTTCGTAAGGCGGCGGGCCGATCTTCTTCCCGTATAAACGATATGGTCGAGAGGTAGATCAGCCCCGGAAAGCCTTGGCCGAAATATCCGGGAATCGGAGAAATAGCTAGAGTGCGAGCCGGAAGGCGACCCCAGGCTTGGGTGTAGTATTCGAGGATGCCCGCAGCTTCCGCCGCGATCACGTTGGCTTGCGTTCCCTCGGCGCGATTTGCATAGGATTCCACCCGGTACGGCCCCGCTTGACTGGTCGTAAGCTGAAATTCACCAAGATTAAAGCCGGCCAGGGCTTCCGGGTATGCGGACCTGCGATGGACCGTTCGAATTCCGTTTGAAACCTCGTCACTGATCGGTTCACCGATAGCAACGAGACGCAGAGATTCCGGGCAGTGAAACGTTAGATCAAAATTGGTTCGCATAGCGCCGGCGTGTGGGAACCAGGTGGTGCGGTCATCGACGAAGTAGGTTTGGGCAGCCGTCTGCCGGATCACGGATCCTTCATAAGCCACTTTGACGTGATGAGGACCTCCGTGGATCGGCTCGTTTGCGATCAGGAGAAAAGATCCGCCCGCTTCTCCCTGGCCTGCGAATCCTGCCGTTTTGCCTTGAAAGACCTCGATAGGCAGTCCATCAATCTGCGCGGAAATCACTCGCAATCGGTTTGATAATTCAAAGCGCAAAACGCGCCCGTCCCGATCATCAGCCTTATAATTGAATTCGGCGCGGGCGGATAGTTTTAAGGCTGAATCAATAGCGCCATCAATCTTGTAGTTGCTAATTTTCGGAGGCGGGGGGATGAACGGCGCTGCACGCCGGGGGCGAAAAGAGGTCCAAAGTTGAAAGCCGCTGTCATCCGGACCGTTGCGAGTTTTGCCAACGGAGACCGGCTCAAAAAGATCCGGATCATAAAGCGCCTCGAACACGCCCAATTCGCGACCGCCGATCACAGCGTAGAAAAAGCCTTTCTCCGGCGGGTGCCGGTCCAGCATGGATTCCAGTAAGCGCAGTTCTACATTCATGCTGAGACGATGCAGCACGGGCTCCACGGAGGTCTGTAGTTCCGTCAGCAGGCGCGGCGCTTTGTGCAAAGCAGGCTCAGTCAACTGCCC
>CAXUBB010000468.1:0-329 GCA_964249105.1 uncultured Bryobacteraceae bacterium
GAGCCGGACCGTTCGTTGTTCGATACTTATGCCCGGCGCTTTCACCTGTCGTCAAATCTGTATTCCGCCGGCATTGAGGAAATGATTGCCCGCGCGCATCCGCAGGCAGCGCTGATTTTCACGAATACTTTTGACCATACCCGCGCAGTGGAGGAGTGCGCCAAGCACGGCGTCCACGTCATGATGGAGAAGCCGATGGCGGTCAGTTACCGGGATGCTCTGTCAATGGCGGAGGCGGCAAAGCGCGGCAACATTCATGTCCTGGTGGATTATGAGACAACCTGGTACTCCAGCAACAAAGCCGCGTATGACCTGCTTTCGCAGAATGG
>CAXUBB010000468.1:339-4044 GCA_964249105.1 uncultured Bryobacteraceae bacterium
GGGATGTCCTCAAGGTTGTGGTGCGTGATGGGCATCGCGGTCCGAAGCTCATTCAGGTTCCTCCTGAGTTTTTTGCTTGGCTCACTGATCCCAAGTTGAATGGGGCCGGCGCGCTTTATGACTTCGGTTGTTACGGCGCGGATCTCATGACTTGGCTCATGCACGGCGAACACCCGCTCTCAGTCACGGCAATTACCAAGCAGCTTCAACCCGAGGTTTATCCAAAGGTGGATGACGAAGCGGATGTCCTGTTGAATTATAAGAATGCGGTGGCGATTCTGCAAGGGTCATGGAATTGGCCTTTCAATGTGAAGGATATGGACGTATATGGCCGGACCGGTTCTGTCAAAACAATTCGCAGCGATCAGATTGAGGTCCGCCGCGACGGGGAAAACGAGGGCCATATTAACCGGGCAGTCGCCTTGAAAACACCGGATGATGATCCTTTACATTATCTGGAGGCTGTCATCCGGGGTGAAATCTCCGAGGAGGGCAGTCTTTCGTCTCTGAAGACGAATATCACGGTGAGTGAAATTCTGGATGCAGCACGGCAGTCTGCTCGAACGGGACAAACAGTGAAACTACCGCTTCAGCATTAAAGCGGGGCGGCTACTTCGTTCACGGCTCTGTTTCAGCAGTTCTTCGATTCGCCTGCTGATCACTTCTTCTTTCATGGAATCAGAGTCGCCGAGGCGGGGAGTCTGGTAGTGAATATTGCCGTTCCGGTCAATCAGAACAAGTTGCGGCACGACGGGCCGCTCCGTAAATCCCATATAGGCCATCATTTGATCGATTGAGGCCCAGCCGACCGGGAAGTTTACCTGATAGTCTTTGCGGAAAGTTTCAATCCGCAGATCAGCATTCGGATCGACCGCCACATCCAAAGCCTGAAATCCCTGCTTCCCGTAGCGTTCCTGCATTCCCGTCATAACCCTTGAAGCAGCTTGGCAATGAGGGCAGGTGGTTAAGATGAACTCCAGCGCTACAACTTTCCCTCGATACTGACTGATTAACTTTTGGCCTTGATCCGGGAGAGTAAACGCCAGTTCGGGCGATTTGCGAAGCGCAGGTTCACTGACGGCAGCGCTTCCCCAAATTACTTCCATCAATAAAACAATTACGAAGAGTGCTTTCATCTTCTTTCAACCTCCTGAGGGACTACTCCCCCATCGTTCGAAACACATTGCTCACAATAGCCGCCAGCAATTGGGATCGTTAGCATGAGAACAGCGGCAACGGCTATCAACAGCCGGGACAAGTAAACGGCGGGTCTGTACGACTGGTAGGCGTGAATCAACTTCAGCCGGCGACTCAAGTCAGACCCGGTCATGGCGCTAATGCCCGCCAAGGGATCGAACAGGTGAAATTTGCAAACTTTGAGAATGCCTGAGATGTAAACCTGCGGCGTTACTCCGCAAGCAATCACCAACTCGTCACAGGCGCGTTCACGCTCGACACGCATCCGCCTTTCGGCAAGCCAAAGGAGCGGATGAAACCAGAGAATACAAACTAAGCAGTGAACAAACGCGCCCGTCAGGTTATCCATGCGGCGCACGTGCGCAAGTTCGTGCAGCAGTACTGTCTCAAACTCCGCTGGAGCAAGCCGTTGATACAGGCCTTGGGGAATCGTAACGGTGGGACGCCAGATACCCAGCAAGGCTGGCTCCGTTGTTGTCTGGGAAGAACGTAATTGAACAGGTCTGCCCACTTGAAGCGAGCGGCTCGCCCGAGAAAACACCTCTTGCTCCTCTTCAGCAGCAACCGCTAAAGGCCATCTGATGTTTCGCAGCCGCGCGAACCAGAGGGAGAACATGGCCGCAGTTCCGAGCGCCCAGACAGCAAAAACGCTGCGGGATGCTCCTGAGGGGAAAATACTTAAGGCGGCATTTAACAGAGCCGAGATCTCCGCCACAACGGATGAAAGCCAAGAGCCAGCAGGCCAAAGAAAAGCGATTTTCGCTCCGGTAGATGTCAGAAGCACCGAAGGGATAATAAACTTTGAAATGGCGATGAGCCAGACCGCGTGCCGAGCAGCGGCTCCTCTCTGTAGACAGCACGCCAGAAGACTCAGCAGGAAACAAAAAAAGGTCGATTCAAGAAGATGACGAAGCAGAAATGGAAGCATTAGTTTTTTTCCGTCGCCTCCATCGTTTTCTCTAACTCTTTAATATCCGCCAGCGTCAGCTTGCCCGTCTCGATGAGATGCGACATAACGGGCGCGGCTGATCCTCCAAAAAGATTTAGCAGGTCGCTAATCAGGCGGCAATGGACGGCCTTGCGGGTCAACACGGCCTCAAAAAGGTGCGCGTTGCCAATCTTTTTTACTCGACGGACCGCGCCTTTTTCTTCCAGGCGATAGATCATCGTCTGAACCGTTGTGTATGCCGGCCGATCTTTTTCGGGAAGGTTTTCTTGGATCTCTCGCACGGAGCATGTTCCTAAGGCCCACAATTTCTCAAGCAACTGGAGTTCGAAGCGGCTTACGCGAGTATCAGGCATTCCTACTCTTGTCGTCTAAATTACTACAGTGTTAGTAGGAATGCAAGAGATTTCTGAAGAAGACGCTGTGACTGTAGTACCTTGTTCTTAACTATATTCCTGGGGGCGTTCCATGAAGAATACCTTTTTACTGCTTTGTGCCTATGTATTCTGTGCTACAGCGTTGTTGGGCCAAGGTTTTGGCACGATTGTCGGAACCGTTACTGATCCTTCCGGCGCGGTCATTGCTGGCGCGAAGGTGACGGTGGTAGAGCCAGCTACCAGCGCTACCCGCGAGGAGACGACAAATAACCAGGGTTATTTCGTCGCAACTCCGCTCAAGCCGTCCACGTATGACCTGACAGTGAACGCTCCCGGATTCGGAACTTTTACGCGTAAGGGAGTTGTGCTGCAAGCGGATCAGAACCTTACGGTAAACACCGCGCTTACGCTCGGCGCCGCGGCCGAAACAGTCTCCGTTACGGGAGAACCGCCGCAAGTCAATACCACAACCGCCACCCTCAGCGAAGTTGTCGAGCAGCGCCGCGTAGTGGACCTGCCCTTAAATGGGCGTAATGCCGCCTCGCTTCTTCTGGTTGTCGCGGGCGCAATACCCCCGCCCCCCCCGGGGGTTGGCCACGCCCGGGGGCCCGGGCCGGTGACATAGCCCATGTAGAAGCTGATCTCGAGCCAGCCCCAGATCAGCACGCCGCTGGTGAAGGCGATGTAGGCCCCTGTCACGCTGGTGTCGTTGGCGCTGAGCGCGAGGCCATAGAGCGATCCTGCCAGCACCACGGTCGCGGCGGACATGCTCCACTTAAACGTACGCTGGGGCAGGCCGTCCAAAAACAGGATCAGACAGGTGCTGACCCACCAGATCAGCAGGCCGTGCAGCGCGGGAAGGCCATATTGCGCCATGGGCCTCTTACCAGGCCGGCGCCATGCGGGTCTGTTGCGGCAGTTCGTGCCGTTGCGGCCGCATGAAGAACAACCGGCCAAGCGTCAGGCCGGCGGAGGCGGTCAGGACGACGCGCTTGAGCAGTCCGCCCACGCCATAGGCTTCCTTCGCACCCGCCATTTGCCGGCTGATGCTCAGCAAACGCTGCAGGCCTGCAAGGAAGGCAGGGTTGTCCACATCCAGCGTGACCGGGAAGACCTGCTTGCAGATCTCCGTCGTGATGCGGAACACCTGCATGTCGTAGGCGGTGATGTCCAGGCCGAGCGCCT
>CAXUBB010000469.1:0-4026 GCA_964249105.1 uncultured Bryobacteraceae bacterium
CAATAAATTCAATCAAGTCAGTACAGGGTGAATTCATGGTGCATGCTGGTACTCCATAGGTTTGAACGACAGCACCCTGTTTTTGATAGCACCGCTCTCGAGACAACGTCCCGCCGCTTGTGCCAGCCTTCCTCTTGGACCAGCCTCGACCGGTAAGGAAGGTAGCCACTTTCTGGTCCAAATGAGCGATTTGTTCCGTAGCTTGACGACTGCGTAGACCGATAGGAGCATCGTATGCGATGTAACGTATTTCGTAGTGGTCCAGATCTTGGATGCAACAGACCCGATCTGGCGTGTTCTCTTTAGAATCTGGCCTTGATTCACTTAGGTCGAAGATGCTCCATGTGGTGATGGTTTGCATGTCCTGCCAATCTTTCGTCACTTGTGTTGTGCAGAGAATGTCGCTTGAACTCAGAAGAAAAACGAACAGACTGGTAAGAGCGGGCCGTAGCAATGTCATCCGTATTCCTCAAGTTTATGCAAATACTTAACAGGTTCCCAACTTTCTTTATCCGCTCAACGGTTTGATGTGGTCGTGCGCTGAAAGTGGGCATCTCGGTAAAGTGGAACTGGCCAAAGCCTATAACTTGTGGCCAGCGTATCTCGTAATTACCAACTCACAGTCGATGTTCACCGGTAAACCACATTAAGTCGTAACGCTGTTATACACAAGGCCGGCGGTTAAAAGAATCATGATGATGGCGGTGGCCCAGGCAATGGCGTTTTGCCATGGCTTGTTCTTGAAGTTTCCCATCAAGCGCGGGCGGTTCACCAGCAGGAGCATGTAAACCAACACAAAGGGGAGCAAAACGCCATTGGCAACCTGTGAAATGAGAATGAATTTGAGCAGCGGCAATCCGGGAATCAGCACAAAAGCCGCGCCGCCGCCGATCAGCAGCGTGTATAGCCAATAGAAGATGGGCGCTTCCGAAAATCGCTTATCGATACCGGACTCGAAACCGAGACCCTCGCAGATGTTGTAAGAAGTCGCAAGGGGAAGAATGGCGGCGGACAAAAGCGAGGCATTCACCAGTCCGATAGCAAACAAGAGCGAGGCAAACTTCCCGGCAAAGGGTTTCAAGGCTAGGGCGGCTTGGGCAACATCCGTGATTTCGGGGTGGCTGGAGTGGTAGATGGTTGCGCCGCAAGCGACCACGATAAAGAAGGCAATCACATCCGTTACAATGCAGCCGGTAATCACATCGAGGCGGCAGAGATTGTAGTGACGCTGATCGACGCCCTTTTCCACGACGGCTGCCTGCAGGTAAAACTGCATCCAGGGCGTGATAGTCGTGCCGATCAAGCCGACAATGGTGACCAGATACGCGGGATTCGTGCTGAAGGTCGGTATAAACGTCTGCTTCAGCGCGAGATCCCAATCGGGTTTCGCCAGGAAAGCGGAGACCGGATAGGCAAAATAAATCAGCGAAGCAATGATGAGAATTCGCTCCACCGGCTTATAACTGCCGCGCACAATCAGCGTCCAAACCAGCGCTGCTCCGATAGGCACCACGATATATTTACTGACCCCAAAGATGCCCATGCCGGAAGCCAGGCCCGCGAACTCCGAGATGATGTTGCCGAAATCGGCCAGCCCGAGCACGACCATGGTGAAAAAGGTAGCGCGCAAGCCGAACTCTTCGCGGATCAGATCGGAAAGGCCTTTGCCGGTAATCGCACCCATGCGAGCGGCCATCTCCTGCACAATAATCAGCGCAATGGTCGTGGGGATTAAAGTCCAGAGGAGTTGATAACCAAACTGCGCTCCCGCTTGCGAGTAAGTAAGAATACCGCCGGGGTCGTTATCAACATTCGCGGTAATAAAGCCGGGGCCCAACACCGCGAGAAAAGCGATCAGGCGCGAGCTGATCAGGGGGAAGAAGGATCTCCTGCGAGTAGCGGTCTGGAGCATGAAGGAAGCGCCTTAGTGGTTTCCGCCGGCGGAGGGCAGAGCGGCAGGCAATTTTGTGTATTCAGCCAGCCAGTCGAGCACTGTGCTGTACCAGAATTGGCTGTTTTGCGGCTTCAGAATCCAGTGGCCTTCATCAGGAAATTGCACGAGCTTCGATGGAATCTTCAATTGTTGCAGAGCGGTAAAGAGTTGCTGCCCTTGGCCGATGGGAACACGATAGTCGAGTTCGCCGTGAGTGACCAGCGTCGGCGTCTTAAAGTTTTTCGCGTAAGAACTGGGCGACCATTTCTCATACAACTCCGGGTTTTCCCATGGAAATCCCTGAAATTCCCATTTAGCGAACCAAAGCTCCTCCGTTGTACCGGCCTCGCTTCGCAGGTCGTAGACTCCGGCGTGAGTGACGAGAGCTTTGAAACGATCCGTATGGCCAAGAATCCAGTCGATCATATAAGCGCCGTAAGAAGCGCCCGCAGCCACCATGCGCTCTCTGTCTATATAAGGCAAGTTGCTGACGTAATCGACCGTCGCCATGATGTCATCATAAGGGCGGCCGCCCCAGTCACCGTTCACAGCATCAGTAAAGGCTTGCCCATAACCGATCGATCCGCGCGGATTCGGCAGAATCACCACATAACCAGCGCCGGCGAGCACCTGCGCATTCCAGCGATAACTCCACGATTCGCCCCAATCCCCCTCCGGTCCACCATGAATGGCAAATAGAGCGGGGTACTTTTGCGTGGCCGCGAAGCCGGGCGGCTTTACGACAAAGCTATCTATTTTGGTTCCATCAGCGATATCAACAGTAATCTTCTCCAAGGGCGTTAACTGGTAATCGTTCATTACGGCATCGTTGAAATGCGTGAGGATAACGGCGGCTCCTCCCTTGGAAACAGCGCGTTTAATTTCGATGGGATGCGCTCCGCTCCCCTCAGCGAAGATCATGGTCTTGTCATCGGGAGTGAATTGCACGGAGCCGATGGAGGTAGGACCTTGCGCGACGGTTCGAATAGCTCCTCCCGCCGGGGAGATCATCAGTAGCGGTGTTGTGCCGTGGTCATCCACGGTGAAGAAGATTCGCTGTGAATCGTGAGACCAGGTAAAACTCTCGACCCATCGGTCCAGGGTATCCGTAATCGTGTTCATTTGCCCGGTTTGCAGATCAAGAACAGCGAGACGCCACTGATCACTTTCATATCCGCTTCGGTTTTGTGTCCGGTACGCCAGATATTTTCCATCCGGTGAGTAGATCGGCCCTTCGTCCGCGCCCGGATTCACCGTGATGCGCTTGGCGGGACCACCGGCAGCGGGAACCGTGAACAGATCGGAGTTGGTGCTGGTGGAGAGATCGGGATCCGTATTGGCAACGTATGTCACTTGGACGCTATCGGGAGAGAACACATACGGTTCAAGACCGCCTAGGGAGAAGGGCGGAGCGCCGCCAGTGCCGGGAGTGAGGTCACGAGCGCGACTGCCGCCTTCCAGGACTTGGATGAAAAGATGCTGCCGCCGCTTGCCTTGATACGCGGTCCAATGCCGGTACAGCAATGAGTTGTAGACCCGCGCCTTCATTTTTGAGGCAGCTTCCGCATCAAGACTGCTTTTGTTGCAAGCGGCATCGTACGCTACGCCTGCTACGGCATTGGTCGGCGTGCAGGACGGGTCAACCTCGCTGGTAAACAGGATGAGCTTGCCGTCGGGAGACACCGTCTCGCCCTCCGCGCCGGTTGGAATACTGGTGACCGGCTTCGGATCAGTCCCATCGGCATTCATCGACCAGATTTGCGAGCCGTCCTTGCGATCAGAAACAAAGAGAATGCGCTTGGAGTCGGGCGTCCAACGCGGGCGGGCGTTCGTGTTGCCCTCGTTCGTTAAGCGCTGGGGATCGCCTCCGTTAACCGGAACCGTATAAATAACGGAAGGCTTAGCGTTGTTCGGCAGGTCCACGGTTTGCACCGTGAAAGCAACCGTTTTTCCGTCGGGAGACAACTGCGGATCATCAATGCGCGACAGCTTCATCATCGCGTCAAAGGTGAAGGGAGCTTTCGCGGCGGCAAAGGCCGGCAGGGCAGCCGCGAAACTGAATAACAGCGCGCACCCAACGAAATTTTGCATGT
>CAXUBB010000470.1:0-4004 GCA_964249105.1 uncultured Bryobacteraceae bacterium
TTTGTCGAACCAGATGTAGGTCAGCAAGTGAAGGCATCCGTAGAAGAAGGCAAACAATCCGAGCATACGGCGAAACTGGATCAGGCCGGGCCTTTCCAGCAGGCGTCGCGCCGGTGTAACGGCCAGCGTGATAAAAAGGAACCGTAAAGTCCAGTCGCCGGACGAATGCGTGACAAACTCGACCGGGTTCGCTCCCAGGCTTCCCTGTGTTGCGCGCCAGGCCAGCGTCAACACAGGCAGCAGACAGAGCAAGAAAGTAGCGGCCTTCAACCATCGGAATGACATAGGGGCCCAAACTCGTCAATAATTCTTCAGGAGATCCATTCCGGCGTATAGCCCGGCCACCTGGCCGCTGTACCCGTTAAATTTCTGCGTGGGTCGTTTCCAGAGTTCGCCCAGGCGGCGTTCCGTGGTCTGATCCCAGCGCGGGTAACCGGTTTCGGGATTTACATTCGAATAAAATCCGTATTGGCTGGGACTCGCCAAACTCCACGTGGTCGGCGGCTGCTCCTCAATAAAACGGATCTTCACAATTGATTTGACGCTCTTGAAACCATATTTCCAGGGCACCACGAGGCGAACCGGCGCGCCGTTCTGGTTCGGCAGAATCTGGCCATAAAGGCCCACGCAGAGCAGGGCCAACGGATGCATCGCCTCGTCTATTCGCAAACCCTCCACATAGGGGAAGGGAATGCCGCTGTCGGCTGCGAGGGGCATCTGTTCCGGATCATACAAACTTTGGAAAGCCACGTACCTAGCCTTTGAAGTGGGTCTCACAAGCTCAATGAGAGCCTTCAACGAAAAGCCGATCCACGGCACGACCATCGACCATCCCTCCACGCAACGATGCCGATAGATGCGCTCTTCGAGCGGCGCGATTTTCAGGATGGCGTCAAGATCGAATAGGCGGGGCTTGGCGACCGCGCCTTCAACCGAGACGGTCCAGGGCGCAGCGTGGAAGCCTTTTGCGTTCCCGGCAGGGTCGGTTTTGGCCGTGCCGAATTCGTAGAAGTTGTTGTAGCTGGTGACATCCTCCAGCGAGGCTGGCTTTTCGGTCGTGCTTAACGGACTCTGGCGCGCGGCAAGCTTTTTTCCTGCAACGGTGACTGCTGACCCGGAAAAAATCTTGTATGCGCCAGCGCCGCCCAAGGCGAGACCAGCGGATACCGCGAGGAAACGTCGACGATGGAGGTAAGCCCCTTGGGGCGTAACAGCTGAATAGGGAACCTCCCGAGGTTTTCCGATGAGCATACTCATTCACTCCGCTCAATGCCAGCGCAGCACAAATCCGCTGCTGATGGCCACATTGTGCTGCCCGCCCGAAATGCTCGGAAGGTTGTAGGCGGGAGCGCCTGTGTAGAAGTCACGAGCCTCGCCTCGCAGGGCAACCCATCGCCAAACATGAACGTCAACGCCTGCGCCGAAATCGAACACTCCGCGAGCAAGCTGTCGAGATGCCGGGTTGGGCTGGCCATCCAGCCGAGTCGTACTTTGCTCATAGTCGGCGTAACCGCCGCCGGCAATGGCGTACGGCGATATGGCGGATGTCGGCAAAAATTTCAGCCGAACACCGGGCGTGACATATAAGCTGGCAAAGTTTTTCGTCGCCGAGTTGACATTGGAGGAGACATCGCGCAGCGGACTGGCCAGGAACTCAAGTTCTCCATAAAGCGCGATTTTGCTGCCGCTCACGAAACGTCGACCGTAGTTGACCCCAAAGGCTGTACCGGCGCCGAGATCGAGGCTTTGCTGTGTGACGCCGCGTGAAAGTGATGGAATTCCGCCGAGGGTGAACCCTAGTTCGTTTTTGGGAGCTGCTTCTTGGCCGACGCACAAAACGGCGGCGAAGGGAAACAACAAGAGCGCATGAATAGCGATGGAGTGGATTTTCATAGTTTTGCTCTTACGATCGGCAAATTACTTCAGTTGCGTCCAATTCTCGTCGGCGTGCTTGATCGCGGCATGCGGGTCTTTGTTGAAGAGTTTTTGCGCACCCGCGCTGGAGTTCAGGTACAGCTTGTCATCAATGACTGCCCAGGATTGGGGATCAATATCAGCCTTGTGGCCCATGGAGGCGCCGACCGCGCAATAGCCGCCGTATTGCGGCAGATAAGCCTCCGGGCTTTTTGCAAAAAGAGCGAGGTGCTCGGAGGAAATGAATTCATATTTGGCCCCGTTGTACTGATAGGAGTACTTCGGATTACCCTTCATCGGCTTCTTTTGGTCAAAGTACGAGACAACGTCGTATCCTTTGACCGCTACGCCGTCTTCTCCTTTATTCACAGCGGCGTCGGACGGAGTAGCCTGCGCTTTCGAGGCATCATGGCTTGTGTCCTGCCCGTAAGCAGCATGGACGAGTTGACTGCTGACCACGGAGGCGAAGCACAGCAGCAGTTTCGGTGCAATGAGTTTCATCAGTTTCTGAAAGTTCCCTTCTCTCGGTTTTTCGGAACATCGGAACAAGAAGTTACGGACACAGGAACTCCCTAGGTGTGTTCCTTTTATTCGGAGGCCAGCCACAATCCCGCGTGACTTTTCGCTCACCTCCACGAATACTGTAAATAGACCGGTTGCGGATTCGGCCTATCATGGAATTGCCTTTACAAGAAGTGAGCCTCGAAGCGCTATTGGAGGGTTACCAGCGAGCCGACACCCAGGCGACCACGGAACTGATTGGCAGGCTGAGCCCTAATCTTCTGCGATTCTTCCTCGCTCAGGAAATGACAAGAACCGAAGCGGAAGATCTGCTGCAAAATACCTGGCTGCGCATACACAGAGCGCGACATACTTACCGCGCGGGCGCGCCGGTATTGCCCTGGATATTTGCGATTGCCAAGCACGTGAGAGTGGACGGTTACCGCAAGCGCCGTCGGCTTCAACATTATGAGATTGCGACCGAATATTTGCCGGAGAGTTCGCCGCCCCAAAAATCAAGGCGCGCGGAAGCGCCCACATTCGAGTCGCTGGTCGCACAATTGCCGGAGAGTCAGCGCGAAGTGTTGACCATGCTGATAGTGAACCGATGGAGCCTGGACGAAGTGGCGCGAGCGACATCCTCAAGCGTGGGAGCGGTGAAGCAGAAAGCAAGCCGCGCCTACGCGAAGCTTCGGGCATCATTATCAGGTTCAGAGTCGTGGGGAACCGGAAGAGAGGAAGCAACGGGAGCGAGATGAAGTGCCGAGAAGTGGAAGACGTGCTGGCGACATCCTCCAATATGAGGGGAACAGAAAACCTCATGCCATCCGTTAGAGCGCACCTCGAAGGGTGTAAGAACTGCCAGGAATTTGCCCGGCTTGTGGAACTCCCTCCCGCGGAAGTAGAGATGGACAAGAACCAAGTCGACCGCCTGCAGAAGATGATTATCGGCAACCTGCGGCCGGTACGCCCGTTGCTTCCTTCCTGGGTATTCCTGTCAGCCTTCGCGCTCTTCTTTGTGGCGCTCAGCTATGTGGGCGCCTTGTATCTCGGGCCGTACGGCTGGTTTCTGCTGATGCCCGGACAGAAAATTGCCGTTTTCGCAACGCTGGCGGCCAGCGCCGCGCTCTTGTCGTTCTCTCTGGTGAGACAGATGGTTCCCGGTCAGAAATCGCTGCTTCGTCCGGGACTACTGCCTTTTAGCCTTTTTGTTTTGCTGTGTTTGGTGGTCGCGAGCGTCTTCCAGGCGCGGACGGACCCTCATTTCCTGCAGTCGGGCGAGACGTGCTTGAAGCTGGGACTGCCTTACGCGATTCCAGCAGCTTTCATATTCTGGTTGATCTTGCGTCGTGGCGCGATTTTGTCGCCCCGAGTCGTTGGCGCAACGACCGGTATGCTCGCGGGACTGGTGAGCACGACCGTACTGGAAGTACATTGCCCGAACTTCGATGTTTGGCACATCCTCGTCTGGCACGTTGGATTCGCATTGCTGGGGCTGTTAGCTGGACTGCTTGTCGCGACAGTCGGTCAGGCCATTCGCCATCGCGCATCGTAACTTTCTTCCGTTCCCTGCGAACTTGTTCATAGAG
>CAXUBB010000471.1:0-3989 GCA_964249105.1 uncultured Bryobacteraceae bacterium
GAGAACTCACCGCCCTTATTACTTCCTGTTTATTGCTGCTCTCGGTTCGACGATTGAATACATGCAGCATGCGATTTACGGCTCTGTTTTTGAATGGTGGGACATCCGGGATGATGTGCTGGCGGCTGCTGTCGGTTGCCTGTTCGGTGCGTTTCTCGCCTTCCGTTCTCTTGCAGGCCGGGCCATGATCGTTAGGGAGCCGGTTTTCTAAAAATGAATGGAGAGACACGGGCGCTTGGGGGTTTCGGGTAATTGGGGTCAAGCGCCCGTGTTTGTTACGGGGATGTACCTGTAGAACGAGATTTAAGAACTAAAAGTTACGCCTTTCACCGCAATTTTTCAAAAATTCCGGCTCAGTCAAACATTCCTTCAAACAGCACGGAACTCAAATACCGCTCACCGGCATCCGGCAGTACAACAACCATCGTTTTTCCCGCCATTTCCGGTTCTTTTGCCACGCGAATCGCCGCTGCCGCCGCCGCGCCGCAGGAGATACCGCAAAGGATGCCTTCCTCCCTGGCCAGCCGCCGCGCCATCTCAATGGACTCTTCATTGGTCACTTGCTCCACTCGGTCCACTTGCGAAAGATCAAGATTATCCGGAATGAAACCCGCGCCAATGCCCTGAATTTTATGCGGTCCCGGCTTGATCTCCTGCTTCTCCAAAGCTTGCGTAATCACCGGGCTGGCGGTCGGTTCCACCGCAATCGAGATCATGGGCCATTTCTTCTCACCTTTGATATAGCGCGACACCCCGGTGATCGTGCCGCCCGTGCCCACGCCGGAAACGAGAACGTCAATGCCGCCGTCGGTATCTTCCCAGATCTCCGGCCCTGTTGTTCGGAAATGAATCTCCGGATTGGCGGGATTCTTAAACTGTTGCGGCAAAAAGAACCGCTCCGGGTCGGAAGCCTGAATCTCTTCGGCTTTGGCGATGGCTCCTTTCATGCCCTTTGCGCCTTCCGTCAAAACCAGATTGGCCCCTAGCACTTTCAAAACTTTACGGCGCTCGATTGACATCGTGTCGGGCATTGTCAGAGTGATGGGATAGCCCCGGGCCGCCGCCACATAGGCTAGAGCAATCCCGGTATTGCCGCTCGTCGGCTCCACAATCTCCTTGCCGGGCTTCAAAATGCCGCGTTCTTCGGCATCCCAAACCATGGCTGCCCCAATCCGGCATTTCACCGAATAAGCCGGATTCCGACCCTCAATCTTTGCTAAAACTGTTGCTTTCGCGCCATCCACCACCCGGTTCAGTTTTACCAGCGGTGTACGGCCAATGCTGAATGAATTATCTTGATAAACCACCATGGACCTCGTTAAATGTCCCAATTCGGGACGTATTCTGTATTCTTTTCCTGCCACTGTCGCGCCAGATCGGAAAAAGTGGTCTGATCGAGAACTTCCGAGACCGCCTGATCGACCCGGCACCAAATATCCGCAAAAGGATCACGCGCCTGCCCCCGCGCCGCGCTCTTTATGTTCTCAACAGACCGGAGCACCTCGCCGACTGTAATGGAGTCGGGCGGACGCGTCAGCAAATATCCGCCTTCCGCACCGCGCCGGGAATCCACAAACCCGCTTTGTTTCAACCCCGCCAAAATTAATTCCAGAAATTTTTGAGGAATCTTCTGACGCCGGGCAATATCCGCAATTTTTACAGGTTGGATACTCGCGGCATGGTTGCGGGTCAGCAACTGTTGAAAAGCCAAGTCGAAAAGCGCTTTGAGAGCATATTCGCTCTTGACCGAAATATTCATCTTTTACCCTACTGATTCTAATCCTCCCAGCCGATCTATAGTATTGGATGCTCTGCGGATCAGGGCGGTGCGGCCAGGAACTGGCCCTGCCGGATACCATAGGGATAAACGACGTAAGCTCAGCGGAACGGAAATTTCTTGTCAAGACAACTTTTTGGAACAGACGGTATTCGTGGCGTTGCGGGAACGCCGCCTTTGGATGCAAGAACGGCGCACGCTCTGGGAGTAGCGCTAGGAATGTGGGCCCGCCAGGGCGCGGCTCCGCAAACAGGCGGTAATCCCCATGAAGTGCTGATCGGAATGGACACGCGGGAGAGCGGTCCTTGGCTGGCGGCGCAAGTGGCTGGAGGACTAAGCCGTGTTCACGTCGGAGCGCGCTTTGCCGGTATCACCACCACTCCTGGCGTCGCCTATCTGACCCGTACCGGCCCATTTGCCGCGGGAGTCATGATATCGGCCTCCCATAACCCTTATTACGACAATGGATTAAAGGTAATCAGCCATTCCGGTTACAAGCTGGCCGATGCCGTGGAACTGGAACTGGAACAGCTCATGGCTGAGTGGCTGAGCAAAAACGAAGAAGCCGTCGAAAAGCCGCTCACGGTGGACCGTACGCTGGATCATCTTTACACCCATTACCTAGCCGACACGGTTTCCGGCAAATTTTCCTTCCGTCTGGTCATTGACTGCGCCAATGGATCAGCCACCGAGATCGCTCCGGCACTGTTTGAACGTCTAGGTTCGCAAATCGATTGGCTTGGTTCTGCTCCCGACGGGCGCAACATCAATCTCGATTGCGGGTCGCTGCACTTGGAAAGTTTGCAGCGTGAAGTAATCGAAACGAAGGCGGATCTGGGAATCGCCTTTGACGGCGATGCCGACCGCGCACTTTTCGTTTCGGGAAGCGGGCGGGTTGTCGATGGAGATGCGGTGCTATTCCTGGCCGGATCTTCACTAAAACGAGCCGGTAAACTCCCCGGAAACACTGTGATCGCCACGGTCATGTCGAATCTCGGGCTGCAAAAAGCCCTGGAAGCGCACGGTATTGAAATGGTTCGCACTCCGGTAGGCGACAAGTATGTTCTGGAGGAGATGCTGAAGCGCGGCGCTGCTTTAGGCGGCGAACAATCCGGTCACGTCATCTTTTCCGACTACGCCACCACGGGCGATGGCCTGCTCACTGCCGTTCGTTTGCTCGAAATTGTCCGCGACTCCGGCCAGACTTTGGACGACCTGGTGGATGAAATCAGAAACTACCCGCAAAAACTGGTCAACGTGCGCGTCAAACATCGGCGTCCGCTGGCCGAACTTGATTCCGTGCAAGCCGAAATCCAAGCCGCCGAGCGTGAGTTCGCCGGAAGCGGTAGGGTCGTCGTGCGCTTCTCGGGAACGGAACCTCTCGCCCGCGTCATGATCGAAGGCCCTTCACACCAGGAAGTCGATAAATGGACTGGCAGGATCGCGGAAGCGATCCGCGCGGAACTGGGAGCCGCCAATTAGCACCGGAACTGATAACGGCTTTGTACAGTTAAATTAAAGGCATATGGAGAAGAGACTCCAAGCCGTGTATCAGGACGGTGTTCTTCAGCCTTTGGAAGCACTGCCGCTAGAAGAAATGCAGCAAGTAACAGTGACAATTACCGATTCGCCTGTGATTGATGAGGATCTCGCCGGATACTTCAAGCCAGAAGAATGGGCTGCAGCCCCGCACGACGATATTACAGATGTCCGGCAGGCTCTGTCCAACATCCATGGATCTTTGTCAGACACCGTCATTGCACAACGGCAAGAGCGCTGATTGCCGAACTATTTTCTGGACACCAGCGCCGTAGCCAAGCTGTATCACTAAGAACTAAATAACAAGTTTCGTGATCGTATGGATTGCTCCCGCGACATGCTAAACTCGAATCTCCACCAAATATCACCTTTCCGCGCCCGAGGATCTTGACATGGAACGTGCCGCCCGTCTGATGAAAAACAAAAAGGTATCCCGCGAAATGGTGACGGATGAGGATGTCGCTCGTGCCGTTTGGCCGTCGGCGGTCGGAAAAGCGATTGCGGCTCATACTTCACGGCTCAAACTGGTCCGTAACACTTTGGTAGTTGAAGTAGAAGATGCGGTCTGGCAAAAGCAGCTTTTTGTGCTCAGCTATCAGATTCTGAACAGTCTTCACAAACTCACCGGCCCCAGTTGCATCGATTCCATCGAGTTTCGTATCGGCGTCCCGCG
>CAXUBB010000472.1:0-3973 GCA_964249105.1 uncultured Bryobacteraceae bacterium
GTGGATTCCGTCTCTTGAATCGGAGGAAACGGTCCGTGAGGCTTTGGAAAAAGCGTTTGATTACCGGGGCGATGTTCGCATCACGCGCAAAAACGGTAGCGTGGTGGATGGATATTTGTATGACCGCCGCAGCGGAAAGACGCTTGCGGATTCCCTGGTGAGGATTTTACCGGCGGATGGGAGTCCACGGACCAGCATCCCTTATAGCGATGTCGCGGCATTGAAGTTTAGCGACCGCGATCCTGCCGCGGGCAAGAGTTGGGAAGCCTGGATTCGCAAGTACTGGGAGAAAAAGGCTGCGGGAGAGAGCGCGGCGATTGAGTCCGAGCCGCTGGAGTAGCCCGGTTAAAGACCCGCGAAGATATCGTCCAATTCCAGTTGCAATTCGGCTACCGGTCCTTCTCCGGTTATAGCGTCGGGGTCAATTAGTTGTTCAGGTTCCTGGTTGGGCCTGAAGATATAGACCGTTCTTTTATCCGCGTCGATTAACCAGCCAAGTTGCGCGCCGTTTTTCATCCACTCCGCCATTTTCTTTTTCACTTGCGGAAGCCGGTCCATTGGAGAAGTGAGTTCAACAATGAAATCCGGACAAAGGGGCGGAAATTTGCGCTTTTGTTCTTTCGTTAAAGCGTTAAGGCGGGAGCTGTGTACCCAGGACGCATTAGGCGAAAGCGCTGCGCCATCGGGAAGAATGAATTCGGCATTAGAATCGAATGCTTTTCCTCGGCCATCGCGTTTTGCCCATCTTTGCAATTGGGCGGATAAATCCATATTGCGGTTGGCCGTCTCAAGTCCTGTAGGAGCCATAATCAGAATCTCTCCTTCGGCTGTCCGTTCCACGCGCAAACCTTGATTTACCATACAGAATTCAAATAACTCTTCATCGCTCATGCGCCGGACAGGACGTAAATGGAGCGGCACTTGCGCCTCAAGATCATTTAAAACAATTTGTAGGCTACCCACGCGATTTCCTTCTGCTTTGATTATCATGCTTCGGAAGTAAGCCCGGCTTTACCGAGCAGGCGGCGGAGGGCGGATTCGCCGGCCGCGCCGTGTTGGGTTCCGGCGATATTTCCTTCGCGGTCGATGAGAATGTATAGCGGATAGGACTTGGCCTCGCAGATGGCGGCTAAGGTGGTGTCTTCGGCTAACACAATTTTGCAGGAGCGAGGCGAGCTTTCGAGATATTTCTTGATCTTGCGGCGGGGTTCTCCCATATCGACCGCCAGCACCACTAAACCATCTTTGCTGAATTCTTTCGTGAGGCTTTCGAGCGCCGGTTCGTCTTTCTTGCAGTACTGGCACCAGGTGGCCCAGAACTCGATCAGCACGACCTTGCCCTTCAGGGAGTCATTCGTAAACTTTTCACCATCCGTGCTTCTGGCGACAAAGTGCGGCGCGGAATTGCCTCGCTGGAGATCGGCAAAGGCGCGTGCCGCCGCGAGTGAACCAAGGCAGGCGTAGATAACGGAGCGTCGGGACAGGGGCGCGGACAGATTCATAGGGCTTTATCTTGACACACTCCCACGGCAAAGCCGTGAGATTCGGCGGTCGATAACGCGGGCTGCTTCCGAAGAAGTCTGACGGCCCGCTGCCAACCAGAGTGGGCGGCACCACTCTTCAATGCTGATGGAAGCGTTCTGGTCCCGATCATGGACCGTGCTGCACTTCTGACAAACAATGATGCGCTCGGAGATCGCTACATCTTGAACCTGTCCACAGCAACTCATGCGTTTGGTGGACAGCTCGAAGCGCGGCATCTGTGCAAACAGCGTGCCGTACTTCCCGCACATCCACTTCTGTTTAAGCAGATAGTCCGCGTATCCCAAATCGCTCACCTTACGGCCCCAGAGCGCCTTCATTCCGGCGAGGTTTAAATCCTCGAAGGCGAGAGCGTCGAAGCGGGTCGCCAGATTGTAGGCTGTCTCCCAATGGAAGTGTTTACGCTGATGGGAGACCCGCCGATGGAGACGTGCCTGCGCCAGTTGCGCTTTGCGCCGGAATCGACTCCCTTTCTGTTTGCGGGAAAGGCTCCGGCTTGCGCTCCGCACTCTGCGAAGCGACCGTTTGAAGGGTTGCGGAGCGGTGATTCTTTCACCGCTCGAAAGCGTGAGAAAGGTTTTCAGTCCGAAGTCCGCGCTTGTGGTTTGACCAGTCTTGACGCGTGGTTCGGGCGAGGGAACCTCCCCACAAGAAAACGATACAAAATAACGGCCCGTTTTATCTCGGCTGACCGTCACGGTTTTCACTTGGCCCAAGATTTCACGGGACTGATGAAAACGATAGATTCTCCCCTGGATTCTGACCTTTCCGGACCCCAACAGCTTCCAGCCAGACTGTTTGAGCGTGAAGCTCTTGTATTTTCGACGAGCGCGAAAGGTCGGCGGGCGCTTGATTTCATGCTTGAACCAAGCTTCCCAAGCTCGATAGAGTCGATCCGTCACGGCCTGGACCGCCTGTGAATCGACTAGCTGCCAGTATTTGAATCGAGTTACGTCGGAGCTTGGCGAGATGGCGCTGCAGTTGACTCTGTTTGAGGGTCTTCCCAAACAGCTTGTAGTAGCGGCAGTAGAGAGCGACACTATGGTTCCAAATGTGCGCGGCGACCTTGATGGTTCGATCCAGATGCTTCGTGCGTTTGGATCGCATCAACTGGAATTTGAAGGCTTGCCGCACTCCTTTTATTTTCCCGCTACTAGCGTGACAGCAAAAGGGATAGGCGTACCAGGACGCAGGCAGAAGCCATTCATCCCGCGCCTAAAGGACGTGGGCTTTCTAAGCCGTTCTCTGTAAGTAAATCCGTGGTTGCGCCCATTCGCGACAAACGACGCACTATCACTGTACACCTAAACCTCTTGGGTCCGAACAACTAAATAGCACTACCTAATCAGAAGAAAATACCAGATTTATACTGCTTAGGGCCATGTTTCTTGCGTATGCTAGGAGCACAGCTCGCGGCCCAGCAAAATCCGGGAGCGACGATCGTGATCTGGTCAGGAGACAGCCATGAGATTTGTTTGTCAGTTGGTTTTAGTGACACTGATAATGATGTTTTCCGGCCCGCTGGGGCAAGCCGAGTCGTTTACATTTACATCCTTGCCCCTGTATGCCCGTGGCCTCAACAACGCCGGGCAGGTGGTCGGCTACGGCGGTGGCGAAACCACCTATGGGCTGTTGTACGATCAGGGCACCCTCACCAGGATCTTTGTGCCGGGCAGCCGCGATACTCTCGCCTTCGGCATCAACAACCGGAGCCAGATTACGGGCTATTACGACGGCACGGGTGACCATAGTTTTGTGTACGAGAATGGCCGGTTCACCTCCTTCTTCCAGGGACCCGGCAACGTGAACACGGTGGCGCAGGGGATCAATGACCGAGGGCAGATTGTGGGCTACGAAATGAATACGGGAGTCGGCTTGCGTGGGTTTCTGTATGCGGACGGGGTGTACCGCACCCTCACCGCTCCCGGTGGGCTGGCCACGCAACTGACCGGCATCAACAACGCGGGTACAATCGTGGGCTACTATAACGATGGCTTGTCTCGACACGGCTTGCTGATCGATAGCAGCGGGATCTTTACAACGCTCGATGTGCCGGGCAGCAGCAACACCTTTCTGTATGGCATCAACAACCAGGGCGCCATTGTCGGCTCCTATCTAGATAGCCGCTATGGCGAGCACGGCTTTCTCTACCAGGACGGCGTGTTTACCACGATTGATGCAATACCCGGAGCGGGTACGCCTCTGGTCGGCATCAATGACCAGGGCCAGATCTTGGCGCACCAGTTCAGTAGCTCGTTTCTCGGCACGCCGGTTCCCGAGCCTGCGTCGCTGGCTCTGTTCGCCTCGGGTCTAATTGGTTGCGGTCTCCTCAGCGGGCGCAGACGAAAGTTGTAACAAACTCTGGTTGGAGATCGGGTGTAGCGTATTCGGCTTGGTCGCTCTCCTTCACGGGCTTTTCAAGGGGTCCCAA
>CAXUBB010000473.1:0-3294 GCA_964249105.1 uncultured Bryobacteraceae bacterium
CTTCCGTTAACAAGCGTCCAATGGCGGGTCTAAACTTCAACGTTCGAAAATACTGACCTGTGACGAGTTCCGCCATGACCCACTGCGATGCATTATCAGAGGTAAGGTTTGCCGCTTTGGAAAACCTTCCCAGCAGCCCATCAAAAAGAGAATTTTGCTCCGCCATTTCATCCATCGTTCGCAAGCTGAAAACATCGTTCATGTCCTCGCCGTTTTCAAACAAGGAGAAAGTCACCAGCCGCTCTGGTTCCGGCACAGGCAGTTGCTTTAGAAGTACGGCATTAACAAACGAAAAAATAGCGGTATTCGCGCCAATGCCTAGGGCTAATGAGGCAAGGGCAACGCATGTAAAAGCCGGACTTTTGCGCAGCCCGCGAACGCCAAGTTTCACGTCCTGCCAGATGCTTTCAAGGAGCGGAAAGCCCCGGCGCTCACGATAAACCTCTTTCATCTGCTCGGTTCCTCCAAACTCGCGCTTCGCGGCAAGCCGCGCTTCTTTCTCGCTCAAGCCTCGTTTTCGATACTCGTCGGCCAGGGTTTCCAGATGGAAATCAATTTCGGCCTGCAACTCCCTCTCGCGACGAGAGCGCCGAATCGTGCTCCAAAGGCGCGCGGCGCTTCTGCGAAAAGGCTCCCACATATGCGATCACTCCGTCGCGCCGAGAAGCCGGTCCATGATCCCGGCAAACCGTTCCCAATTTTCCCGCGCTTCTCCAAGCTGTTTTTTGCCCGCTTTCGTCAGCGAGTAATAACGAGCCTTGCGATTGTTTTCGGACGTACCCCACTCGGATCGAATCCAGCCATTCTGCTCCAGACGCAGCAGTGCGGGATACAAAGTTCCCTGGTTGAGTTGCAGAGCGTTATCCGAGATCTGCTGGATGCGCATGGCGATCCCATAACCATGCATCGCGCCCAAAAGGTCCAAGGTCTTCAGGACCATCAGATCCAACGTTCCTTGCAGCACATCCGACTTGCTATCCGCCATGCGCAGCCGCCCTCCTGTTGCCTCTCAACAGAAGAATAGATCAATTCCATTTGGATGTCAACAGGAAAGAATGTTACAGCCTCTTCGTAAAGTAGTTTTATATGTCAAGCAGCCCTACGTCTTACGCAACCGTCGCTAGTCCCTTCTTCTCGACAAGGGACAACAGCTTCAGCGAAGCGCCGGAAGGTTTCTTCTCGCCCCGCTCCCATTTGCTGACCAGACTTGTGGTCACATTGAGATAATTGGCGAATACCGTTTGGCTGACGTGCTCCCGTTCCCGAATGGCCTTAATCTCTTCCGGCTTCAACTCACGAACGGGGGTCAAGCACGCTTCATCAAAGTGGCGCATCGTCCGCTTATTAATTGCCCCTACATCGTGTAAAGCCTCCATCGTTTCATGGATGGCAGCCAGTGCATCACTTCGATACTTTTTGCTCATCTGCTTTAATTTCCACAAAGTCGCCTCTTTCGATCAATGCAGCGAGATGCTTCTCGCTGAGTGACAAGACGTACTTGGCGGCCTCTTTGAATTGTTTTTCCTCATCCTCACTGATATTCCCGAGCTGGTTTTTTGCAAATCCATACATAAAGAAAGCCCGCTCTCCGCGCCGGAAGAAGAGAACCGTCCGGTACCCTTTGGACTTTCCCTGTCCGGGCCGTGCAATCCGCTGTTTGAGAACCTCACCGCCTAAGTCAGCATCAATCCGGCCTTGCTCTGCCCGGTTTACCACCTCCTTCAGAGTTGCGTCATCAAGACTTTCTTTTCTAGCAAAGCGCTGAAACCATTTGGATTTGAAAATTCTCACGCTGAGATCTTGGAGTCCATCTGCTCATATTATATAGCACTAAGTACTACAGTTCTAAGCATGTTCAAGGCGCTAAACGCGTTGGATGAAATCAATTCATGAGCGGAATAACGTGATAAAGAGCTTAGTGCTGTTTGATGTTCCGAATACAATTTCGTTCTTCGTAAAGTAGTTTTATATGCCAAGCAGCCGTGAAGAGTGGATGGAGCGAGCCATCAATTTAGCCGTTGAGAACGTGCGGAATGGGCGCGGCGGGCCGTTCGGGGCAGTAATCGTAAAAGATGACCAGGTGATCGCAACCGGGGTCAACACAGTAACCGTCACGCACGACCCTACCGCGCACGCGGAAATTGTGGCGCTTCGCGCTGCCTGCCGAAAACTTCAGAGCTTTCAATTAAATGGATGTGAACTCTATACCAGTTGCGAGCCTTGCCCGATGTGTTTAGGCGCAATCTATTGGGCGCGGCCCAAAGCTTACTACTTCGCCTGCACTCGCGAAAGCGCGGCCCAGGCGGGATTTGACGACGCTTACATTTACGAGGAGCTGCATCTGAAGCCGGAGCAACGCGCCATTCCCGGACACTGCCTGTTAACGGACAAAGGTTCCGCGCCTTTTGTCGAGTGGGCGCAAAGCATTCAGAAGATCCAGTATTAAGTTCGCACCATGAGAAGCTGTTAGGACCAGCATGGGATTTCTCTACCTGTCCGTTCTATCCGGCCTTGTGACCGGAGCTATTGCCGCTTTTATCGCCGCCAAATCAGGGAAGCGGTGGCTGCCGGTATTTGTGATTACAGCCATTATCGCGGCGGTCGCCACTTTTCTGATTTGGGGACGCAACCTGAGCGTCAATGACGTCAGAACCCATCAATGAGGAATTTTACAAGCGATTCATCGCCACGCGGCGGACAATCTTCATTGCCTTGTGTTCCAGAATCTGTCCAATAACATCATCCGGCACGAGCTGGTCTGTTTCGATAATCGAGATCGCCGTCAAAGGGCCGCCGTTCGAGCGCGTCTCCTCACGGCCTAGCGCGAAATTTGCGATATTGACGCCGTTTTCACCCAGCACCGTTCCTAAGTAGCCGATCACGCCCGGCACGTCCTCGTTTTTTGAATACATCAGATAACCGTCCAGCGTCGCCTCGCAAGCAATCTCTTCCACTTGCAGCAGACGCGGTTTATCGAGCACCACCGCGCCCACAGCCGAAAACAATCCGGCGTCCGTTTCGAGTTCCACCCGCAGGGAATCCATGCCGGCCTGACCCGGCTCGCGCTGTTCCACCACGCGGAAACCGCGCTGCGTCGCCAATTGCATCGCGTTAATTAAATTAACGCGATATTCCACGGACCGGCTCACGACTCCCGCGATACCGGCGTTCTTCAGGATTTGCGTGTTTCCGCCATCCGCCAGACGCCCGTAGTAAGTAAAGCGGATCGTGCGAATGTTGCCCGTCGAAATATGGCTCAGGAACAGACCAAGGCGTTCCGCCAGCGTGACATAC
>CAXUBB010000473.1:3304-3965 GCA_964249105.1 uncultured Bryobacteraceae bacterium
ACATACGGCCCCAATGCGCGGTACTGCTCCGCCGTCAGCGCGGGCATGTTGACCGCATTGAGAGCCACGCCATTTTGCAGATAGTCCACCATTTGCTCCGCGATGCGAACGCCCACAATCTCCTGCGCTTCCTCCGTGGAGCCCGCAATGTGCGGAGTGGCCAGCACATCCTCCAGCGTGAAAAGCGGCATCTCGCCGGGCGGCTCCTTTTCAAAAACATCCAGGGCCGCGCCCGCTACCTGCTTACTTTCGATGGCGCGTTGCAAAGCTTCGACGTCGATCAGTTCGCCGCGCGCGCAGTTGACAATGCGAACGCCGGGTTTCATCATGCCGAACGCTTCGGCGTTGAGCATGTGGTCCGTTTCGGGCGTGAGCGCCACATGCAGCGTGATGTAATCGCTCTGTCGGTATAGATCAGGAAGTACAGACAACTCGATGCCAAGATCTTGCGCGCTTTGCGAACTGACATAGGGATCATGCGCCAGAATCCGCATCTCAAACGGCTTGGCGCGCTTAACTACTTCCCGGCCAATACTGCCCAGTCCCACGATCCCCAGTGTCTTACCGCGCAACTCATTGCCCAGGAACTTTTTCTTTTCCCACTTGCCGGATTTCGTGGAAACGCTCGCGCCCGGAACCGAGCGCGCCATCGAAAGCATCA
>CAXUBB010000474.1:0-3933 GCA_964249105.1 uncultured Bryobacteraceae bacterium
CCGGATAAACAAGCCGGATCTTACGCTCGGCGCTTAGTTCCTTCACACGGATTTCATGGAGCAACCCTTGCTGAATTTCCTGCTCCACGCACATCCTGGGGAGAAACGCGACTCCCTCATTATGCTGCACCAGACGCCGGATGGTTTCAACAGTCGGCATCTCGACGTCCATGTTCAGCGGCACCTTATGCCTCTGAAACTCACGAATCACGACGTCGCGGTAAGGGGAAAGAACATTATGCGCAATGAACGTCTCCATATCCAACTCGGCAATCGAGATCTCATCGCGGTGCGCAAAGCGATGCTGCGGCGAGACCACCAGGGCCAGCCGGTCAGTGAAAATAACTTGCGAAGACAGATGATCGTCCGCCGGATCATAGCTGATGACGCCTAGCTCCAGCTCACCATCCAGGAGTTGAGACGGAATTTTGCTCGATTCAGAACGTCTCACCTGCACTTTCACTTTGGGAAACAACCGCCGGTATTGCTCAATATGTTGAATCAGATACAGACTTGTGCTCTCGTTTGCGCCAATGACCAGCCTGCCCGCGTAATTATCTTTCAATTCACGCAAAGCATTTTCGAGGTCAGACTCCAAATTCTGAAATCGCCGGGCGTACTCCAGCACAACTCGCCCTGCGTCTGTCAGCAGCAGTTCGCGTCCGGATCGATCAATTAACTTCTCCTTGAGGTCGCTCTCAAGTCTTTGAATCGCTATGGAGATGGCAGGCTGAGTGCGTAATAATTTTTCACCAGCCCGTGAAAAGCTGCGCTCCGTCGCAACTGTTAAAAATACCTTTAAAGGATAGAGTTCCATAACGCCCACCCACCTAGGCGCTTATCGTATTATTATAACTTATAATGGAATGCATAAGTATAAATTTGCATAATTAAGATGAATCAATTTACGATGAGGTGATTCCCTCTCCAGGAGTATAGATTGAACCGAGTATACATTTTTGACACAACGCTTCGTGATGGCGAACAATCTCCTGGGTGCAGTATGACGACTCCGGAAAAGCTGGAGGTTGCCGGAAAGCTGGTGGACTTAGGCGTTGACATTCTGGAAGCTGGATTTCCCATTGCTTCCGAAGGCGACTTTGAAGCAGTAGGAGCGGTAAGTCGTAAGTTTCCCTGGGTCCAGGTAGCCGCGCTGGCGCGCGCTTGCACGGGAGATATTGAGTGCGCGGCCAGGGCGCTGGCGCATGCGAAACGTCCGCGAATTCACACGTTTATTGCCACCAGCGACATTCACCTGAAGCACAAGCTCAAAAAGAGTCGCCAGCAGGTGCTGGATAACGCGGTTGCCGCCGTGGCGCTGGCCAGAAGCTACACCGATGATGTCGAGTTCTCCGCCGAGGATGCCACGCGCACGGACTGGGATTACCTTCAACAAATCAGTGAAGCGGTAGTGGAAGCGGGTGCGCGCACCGTGAACCTGCCCGATACTGTGGGCTACTCCGTCCCGGAAGAGTACGGCGCTTTAATTGGCCGCATGGTGAAAGTGCTGGGCGACCGCGCTACTGTGAGCGTGCATTGCCATGATGATTTGGGTTTGGCCGTGGCAAATTCGCTGGCTGCCGTTCAGGCGGGCGCACGGCAGGTTGAATGCACCATTAATGGGGTTGGGGAGCGGGCAGGCAATGCCGCTCTGGAAGAGGTGGTCATGGCGATCAAAACTCGTCAGGACCGTTTGCCGTTTGAGACAAAGATCCAGACTGAAAAACTTTTCAGCGCCAGTCAAACCCTGACAAAATTTATCTGCTTTGGTCCGCAGCCTAATAAGGCGATTGTCGGAGAGAATGCCTTCGCGCATGAAGCCGGTATTCACCAGGACGGTTATCTGAAAGAAAAATCAACGTATGAGATCATCTCCCCCGCTAGCGTGGGAGTTCCTGAAAGTCGTCTGGTGCTTGGAAAACATAGCGGACGTCATGCGCTGAGTAAGCGGGCCGAAGATCTGGGATTTAAGTTGTCCCGCGAAGAACTGGATCAGGTTTACCGGCACTTTACCGCTCTGGCGGACAACAAAAAAGGTCTTAGAAATGAAGAAATTCTGGCTTTGATCAAGAGCGTTGTGGAGCCAGTTCACGAAGCGGTCGCAAACTGATGAAGCTGAACGTTCTCGCTTTGCCCGGCGATGGAATCGGCGCGGAAGTCACCGCCGAAGCCTTGAAGGTGCTAAAAGAAGTAGCGTCCTCCTACGGCCATGAATTGTTTTTGAGCGAGGGACTGTTGGGAGGCGTTGCGATTCATCGGACAGGCACGCCCTTTCCCGATGAAACACGCGAACTAGCCCTGAAAGCGGATGCGACGATCATGGGCGCGGTGGGTCTCCCGGAGTTCGACAACGCTCCTCCCGAGAAACGCCCGGAACGCGGGTTGCTAGGAATCAGAAAAGCTCTGGGGGTCTTCGCAAATCTGCGTCCGGTACGATCCTACAAGGCGCTGCTGGACTCTTCGCCTTTGAAAAATGATCTGGTGGATGGGGCGGATATGATTATCGTCCGCGAGTTGACCGGCGGTCTTTATTACGGGACGCCGCGCGGCATCTCCGGCAGCGGAGCCGAGGAACGCGCTGTCAATACGATGACTTATACCCGGCCCGAAATTGAACGGGTGTCTCACGTGGCCTTTCAATTGGCCCGCAAGCGGCGAAAGCGCGTGACCAGCGTAGATAAATCCAACGTGCTCGAAAACTCGCAGCTTTGGCGGAAAGTGGTGACGGAAGTTGCCGGCGCTTATCCTGATGTGCAACTGGATCATCTGCTGGTCGATAACTGCGCCATGCAGTTGGTGCTGAGTCCCAAGCGGTTTGATGTGGTTTTGACGGAGAACCTGTTTGGAGATATCTTGAGCGATGAAGGAGCCGTGCTGGCCGGTTCGATTGGCATGCTGCCGTCCGCCTCCATTGGTGACAAGCGGCCTTCGGGCGCTTCCGTCGGTTTGTATGAGCCGGTGCATGGATCAGCCCCCGACATCGCCGGCCAAGGCAAGGCCAATCCGCTGGGAGCTATCGGCTCGGTGGCGGCGATGCTGGAGTATAGTTTCGGTTTGATGAATGAAGCGCAAGCGGTGTATAGAGCCGTGGAAGAAGTTCTCAACAGCGGAAACGTCACTGCCGACCTGAAGCCAAAGGGAAAGCCCGCGAGCACAGCGGATGTGGGTAATGGAGTTTGTCAAGCCCTCTCGGCGCATAAAGCGGCACAATAGGGAATAAGGAGTTTAGCCATGGGACAGGGGAACGGATTCGGGAGCAAGCCGCGAACAATCATTGAAAAAGTTTGGGACAACCATGTCATTGCCCAACAGCCGGGCGCTCCCCCGCTGATTTACATTGACCTGCACCTGGTACATGAGGTGACCTCGCCGCAAGCTTTTGCGGGACTGCGCGAACGCGGCCTAAAGGTCCGGCGGCCTGACCTGACCATCGGCACCACAGACCACAGCATTCCCACGCATGACCGCTCCCTGCCCATTCTGGACAAAGTAGCCGAAGCGCAGATTACGCAATTCGAAAAGAACTGCCGCGAGTTCGGCATTCCGTTCTACGGGCCGCATAGCAGCAAACAAGGCATTGTCCACATTATCGGCCCCGAACAGGGTCTGACTCAGCCCGGCATGACGGTGGTTTGCGGCGACAGTCACACCGCGACTCACGGCGCTTTCGGCGCGCTGGCGTTTGGTATCGGGACCAGTCAGGTCGAGCATGTGCTGGCGGCGCAGTGTCTTTTGCAAAGTCGCTCCCAAACCTATGAGGTTCGTGTGGAGGGCTCGCTGAAACCCGGCGTAGGGGCAAAAGACATCATTCTGAATCTGATCTCCCGGATTGGCATTGGCGGCGGAACCGGCTGCGTCTTTGAGTACGCCGGATCGGCGATCCAGTCGCTGTCCATGGAAGAGCGCATGACGATCTGTAACATGTCGATTGAG
>CAXUBB010000475.1:0-3913 GCA_964249105.1 uncultured Bryobacteraceae bacterium
CCACATAGTAACGCGCCCCCAGCAAACCCTTTTCTTCCGCCGTGGGCCAAAGGAAAAGCATCGTTCGGCGCGGCGCGGGATGGAGGCTATGAAAGGCGCGGGCCAGTTCCAGGACGCCCGCCGTGCCAGCCGCATTATCGCTCGCGCCGTGGAAGATCTGGTTGCCGACCCGGCCATGGTGGTCCCAATGGCCGCTATAGATCACATACTCACTGTTAAGCTTCGGATCACTGCCCGGAATCTTAGCAATGACATTAGCGGATTCAATCTGGCGAACCTGGTTGGTAATCTGAAACTCGGCCTGCGCTCTGAGAGGGACAGCCCTGAAACCTGCTTTGGCGGCAGCAGCGCGCAGAGCATTCAAATCCTGTCCGGCAGCCGTCAGCAAATCCGCAGCCCGGTCGAATGGGAGGAGCGCTTGGGCTTTGACCCGCTTTCTGGCTTCCGCATCGCGGAGGATCATGTTTTCACGGCTGTAGTTCTGAAACAGGTTCGCGCCCGGCTGCGCCCCTGATAAAAGCAGGATTACGGCAGCTGCGCCGTGGTCGTAAGCGGTCTGAAGTTTCGTGCCAGTGCGGCCATATACAGTGAGCGCGCGCCCTAGGAACATGCGCTCGTCAAGTTTTGCGGGATCGCGAGGATCAGCGACGGGAGGATCGCCGCTCAGGACCATTACTGCCTTGCCTCGGACGTCAACACCGGCGTAATCGTTCCATTGATACTCGGGCGCGACAACACCGTATCCGGCGAACACCAGATCCGTGGCAGGCACGTTGACTTGCGCGTCCGGGAGAACCGACCAGGCAACATAGTCTCGACCAGGCGTGAGAGCAATGTTCTTACCGCCCGCGAGTAGATTCAAAGCGCCATGCGAGAGAGTGCCCCAGAGTGGGACGGTTTGCGTCCAGCCGCCCTTTGGCGAGCCGGGCTGCAAACCAATCGTTTGGCATTGCGAAATGATGTAAGCAACACTCTTTACTTCGCCCGGCGTGCCAGGCAGACGGCCCTCGTAAGCATCAGAAGATAGCTCTTTGATGTGACGCAGTAGATTGTCGGGGGTAATCTGCGCCGCCGCTTCTCGAAGCTCCGGCAGAGTCGATTCGGCGGCGTACAGAACGGACAGGAAAAGGACCAAAAGGCCCAGCGGACGAAATCGCAAGAAAACTCCTGAGTGAAGAATAACAGCAGTAACTTACGATTTCCCGCGCTATCGACCAACAAGTTCTGCTTTAAACGCGCCGCCGGAAAAGGGCATGGTAAATCACGAGCACGATAATCGCTCCGATCACGGCGACAATTAAGCTATACACATTGAAGCCCGTGACGCCGTGCGCGCCAAACAGGCTGAAGAGCCAACCACCCACAACGGCTCCAACAATGCCCAGGATGATATCCAAAAAGAAACCTTCCCCGGTTTTGTTCACAACTTTGCTCCCAATAAAACCAGCAACCAGCCCTAAGAGAATCCAGGCGAGAAATGACATAATTGATCCCTTCTTATAATTCCTATTTATCTTTTCCGGTTAGCGGACGAGCTGAAAGAGACCGCCGCGGCAGGAAGAGCAGACGGCGGAAAAGATTTTGTGAAGCATGGAGCCGTCCGTCCTATATGACACGAGTGCTCTCCCGATTGTTTCCTGTTCCCTGCTCCAGGCGTACTATAGCCCGAGTCCCTCGACGGCGTTGTCGCGGAATAATTGCCCGTCATTGATGTAGCGCCGGACGGATTCGGAGATTTTGTGTCCGGTCTGCCGCATAATGGAGCGTTCGCTCTTGCCGTGAGCAGCCGCCGAAACCGCCAGACCCGCCCGGAGACTATGACCCGCGAAGCGATGAGGGTCAAAGCCGAGTTGCTCCACATACTGTTTCACTACCAGAGCGACGGCTTCTCCCGAGAGGCGTCCCGGCAGAACCTGCCCATGTCGATTGACTTGACGAAACACAGGACCGCTTTGAATGCCGGAGGCCGCGAGCCAGTCCTGGAGAGCGCGAACGGGGCAGGTATTGCCCGTGCCATACGGAATGCCGATCACGCGGCCCTCGCCGACCTGATCGGTTTGACTGCGGCGGATGGCGACCACCAGTCCTTCGGCTGTGGTCTCGAAATCCGTAGTATTGAGCGCGACCAGTTCCGAGCGCCGGAAAGCGCCCGCAAAACCCAGCAGCAGGATGCAGCGATTGCGGGTTCCAATCAAAGAAGGCGGCAAAGCCCCGATAATCACTTTCAAGTCATCGACCATGACAGGCCGTTTCCGGGTCACGGCAACGCCCAGTTCGCGGCGCAAGCCGCTGAGGAACTGCCGCACTAGAGGCGTATGAGTCGGCGACGGCATGCCGAGGTGAAGGTGAATCTTCGCAAGAGCGGAAAACTTGCGTTGGATGGTAGACACTTTGCGCTCACCGTTTTTCGTGAGATCGGTGGCAAACAGGATGACCGCATCGGGACTGGCCGGCAAGGCGCGGAGTTGATGCGCGTAACACCAAGAGCAGAACTGCTGCCAGTCCAGCAGATAGTGGTGGACGGTGGCGCGGGCGCGCATCGCTCGAAAGCTGTCCTCGGCTAAAACTCGAAGCTGGTCAAGCGTGAGATCCCTGCCGGACGGCTGCAGCAAGGTTTGAATTTCCTGTCGATCCAGTGGAAAGGCCATCTAGGCCCTACTGTAGCGAAATGGCTTTCATTTGCAAAGTGCGGCAAGATTGGCTATAGCAGTCAATCGCCCAGCAGCTGGCCATACGGCTCCAGTGATTCGACGTTGTCGCACACCGTTTTAACGGCGGCGGTAATCGGAACGGCCAGCACAAGGCCGATGCCGCCCCAAATCAAACCCCAGAACATCAGCGCCACCGTGACCACCAGCGGATTCAGGCGGACGCGCCGTCCAATCATTTTTGCGTACAGGAAGTTCATGGCGATCAGATGAAGCGCCGCAGTAATCAGAATCACAGTTAGAACAACTTTCAACCGGTTGGGAATGGCCAACGCCGCCAACACGGGCGGGATCAACGAAAGCGGGAGACCAAAGTAAGGCATCAAGCTAAAGAACGCGCTCACAAAACCAATTAAGGGCCAGTAAGGGACACCGAGAAAGAAGAAGGCGACCGCGCTCATGCTGCTTAGGAAAACCCATAGGAGGAAGTTTCCCAACACGTAGGCACGCGTCGAGTCGCCGATACCCGACCAGGTTTTGCCGACGATATAGCGGTCATGGCCGTGAAAGAGCCGCATGACGCTTTTGCTTAAATGATCACGCCAACTCAACATAAAGTACACCAGGAAAGGCACAAAGGAGGCCAGGAACAACATATGAAAGTAGCGCGACGAAAAAGTGTAAAGCGTCGCGATAAACGGCTTGGGGTCCGTGTGAATTCTTACTTCCTGGATGACGGGCGCGACAGGTTGAACGGGCAATTCAGGTTGTTTGGCTCTGCGCCGCCGCGCTTGCATGGCCTGTTGAGGCTTTTGCTGGATCTGTTGGTCCTGGTCGCGCAGACGCTTCGGAACAACCATATCGGCGGTGCTCTTCTCAAACTGGTCCAGCCGGTCGCTAGCTGAACCCCAGAGCTCGCTGACCCGGGAAGCATAGGTGGGTAGATCTTCCGCCAAGATGCTGAGCTGCGTCCAGGCAATAGAAGCCGTGATGTAGACTCCTACCAAGGCAATGCCGATCACAATCCCGGTCGCTGCCGGTCTTGGCAAGCGTAACTTCATCACCAGCAGCACAGCCGGATCGAGAATAAACGCGAAGATGGCGGCGATGATGAGAGTAACGAAAAAATCGCGCCCGAAGTAAAGCAGCGCGATTAAAGACGCCAGAGCAATCAGCAGCGTTCTGACGCCAAATCGTTTAACGGCAGGTTGAGAGGAACTAAGAGCGGCCAAAGCAGCGAGCAGCCTCGGTATTCGTACTCTAGC
>CAXUBB010000476.1:0-3897 GCA_964249105.1 uncultured Bryobacteraceae bacterium
GAGATTTGCCAACGCCTCTTCATGCTGCGGGCTGCGATAAAGAAACTCCGGGTCGGGGCTGATATTAAACGGGTTTTCCGAAAATCCGAAATACGCGTTATAGATCGCGTTTTGCATAATCTGACTTAAACTCTAAAGGCCATAAAGGAAGTTGATGCGTTCGGCCAGGGATCTCAGGCTCTCCTCATCATAAAGGAATCATCGGCTCCTTCGCAGGGTTTCATTAGGCTTGCGACAGAAAAATGACCGTCTTATGTTTCAAATTGAACACGCACCCACCCCGGCAGCGTAGCGGGTTGACCTCCGGTGAAGATGACTCGCCGGGTTTTCGGAAATAGAGCGCCCTCGCGTAAGGCTCTATTCATGGCCGGAACAGCTCGAAGAATCTTTCGGTACGATTCGGTTTCCGTTGCCGGAAACGCCGCTTTCGACACAAATCCCGCGCCCCAACCTAAACAAAACAGGCAGCTTAAAGAAGCGGACTGAACGGAAGCCAACTCCTCCTTCAGTCGATTTATCGCATTGACGAGCTTTGATAACCCGCTCGCCTCGGCATATTTCAGATGAATGTCAATCTGTGCCGCGGCATACGCGTTCGCGGCATCGATCATCATCTTAGGAGAGGGAGAAGACCGCCAGCCTAAGGCTCGGGATAAATCTTGCTCTTCCCAGAACTTACGTTCGTCCCAACTTCCGCTGAATGACGTTCCCGGAACAGCCATTTCGGCAAAGACCGGGGTTGCCTCTGATAAGCGCTGTGGAGGTACGCTGCCGCGCCCCGCCACTTTCCAGGCGAGTTGCGGTTTGCCGCCGCCCTGAATATTTAATGACGCTGTCCGGGTCAGAAAGATCTTGAACGCGGAGGCGGCGATTGGTTCGCTGTCGGCAACGGCCATGATCCTCACCTGGGAAGCGCCGGCGGTGTTTTCATTCATCTCCGCCGTGCGGCGCGGTAGATAATCGCCTTCGAGTGAAGCGGCAATCCGGTCCATTGTGGCGGGCGACCATCGTGAAAAGACAAGCCCTGTACGGAGAGCGCCCTTCAGCGCCGAAGCCGGCAGATAAGCGCCCCGATAGCTCGCGGCAAAGGTCGGTATGAACAACGATTCCGAAGGCGCTGCATTCCATATGGCGGTGGAATCCGAATGCTCAAAGGGAATACGCCGTTGCGAGAAGTTCTGAGCAAATCCGCCCCACGAAGCAAAATCAAGCTTCGTCGCTTTTCGTAACTGTGAAAGATAGCCTTCAAGCCTTGGACCGCGAGCCAGCAACTTGAAGATGCGCGTCTGGTCGAGCACGTTAACCTGGTCCTTCCAGACCATGTAGTCAATGGGAGAGAGCGCGCGTCCATCTCCCACCAGAAGCGGCGTTAAAGCTGTGACTTTATATCTCATAGTCGATACGCTCGCTTTGGTCGTTTGATGCCTCCGAAACAGGCTCTTTCTCTTCTTGAACTTCCTGAGCGGCTGGCGCTTCTTCCCTGCCGGCGGCCTGCTCCGTTTCAGCTTCGGAAGGGCTGTCCGGCGGAGTTGTTTCAATGAAAGAGGGTTCTGATGGAATCTCCTTGAAACTCGGCAGCCTTAAAGAAAGAGAAAAGCCGGCACGGTAAACCGGATGGGCGAACTCATCCGGAGCAACGTTCACCGCCGCGCCGACCGGTTCCCGGCGAGCGGACAGCACCGACCCTTCCGCCACCATGCGAACGTTCTTTTTTAAGACTCCGGTCCCGGCGTAAGCCGAGCTTTGGACACGACCGCCGCGAACGACCAGCCCATAATTCCCTAAACTCCAGTCCACGGCATCCGCCGGAGCAGGCGAGTAAAGCGAAAGTAGCCAGAAGAGCGGCGCATCTTCATCAACAGCCGCGTCATTTTCCTGAGCGCGCGCAAACCGCTGGATGTTTGGCGTGAGCAGTCCGGGCCATCTGCCGTTCCGAAACTCAGGATGAGCCGTTTGCCCCCAACCGCTGCTGCGATGCCCGCCAAAGCCTGTATCGGCCAGTAAACGGAAACACGCCTTGATGCGGTCGCTCCACGTCCTCTCAGCATTTTCATCTTCAAAGCGAACCACGGCCCAAAGACCGGAATTGCTTTCAAATTCAACGCAAGCCGAGGCATGCAGGCTATGGGAAGTTCCTGAAACCCGATCAACCGCCCCGCGCGTGCGAGTAACAACACGGAATGGGCTTTGGCTCGGGCGATCCCGGCGCAACAGGCACCCGCTATCCGCGTCAATGATCCATTGATCGGCCAGAATCGGCTGACCGCTAAGGAGAGCCTCAACGACATTCACGGGAACAAATCGCGCGGCCTCCCATCGCATCTTAGATAGGAACACAGGGCTGGGACTCGTGACCGAGGACGCCGGGGGCGGCCATGCCGAAGCTGGCGGCGGCGCAAATAGCGTGTCAGCCTGATACGGAAAAAGCGAGGAAAAAGTGACAGCCAGCGTTTGGGCGCGCGCCGTTGCGTCCAGCCATTCCTCCAGAAAGCCAAGACTTTCCGCCGCAAGCGTCAAGGCGGAGTACAGGCGGTCGCTTCGGAAAAGCGTATCGACCTGATGCTGCCCGCCCTCGCCCGGACCAAAGCGCCAGGGCCCTAAAGGGCGAAGGCGAAGAAGAACTGCCGGTTGCATGATTTATGTCAGTTTCTCTGGAAAGTCTTCCGCGCTAATCAATTGCTGCAAGGCTGATAAATCCGATGCGGAAAGGAGGCTGTTTTCACCAGCGCCCTTGGCGTAATAGTCCTTATTCCGCCAAGCGAGACTTAATGAACTGAAAGTGACTCGTCCGTTTCCCCGGCTGCCGCCGCCGCCCAGCGCATCGTCTTCCAGCAAGCGCAATCCCTCTGCGACACGGGCGAGCAGCGGCCGGTCTTCCGGGCAGAGCACGTCAAAAACCAAGCGGAAACGAAACCGCGCTCCCGCCGGAACGCGCTCCAGCGTTCGAGGATTCGCTTGCGAAGTGATACGGTCCACCGCGTTCTCGCTTTTTACTTCCGTCAGCTCGTCATCCAGATTTTCACGCATGGGCGCGGTGATGCTATCAACAATCAAAGGCGCGTCGTAGACCGTCAAGCGCGCCGGGGTTGCGGTTGTTGCCTCGATGGCTTCGCCCGAAACTTTTTCCACCCGGCCTGGATTACGGCCGAACAGGATGCATACTTCATCGTCGGGACGGTCGCTGTGGTGAATGCGGACTTCCTGGCCGCGACGCTTGGATAAGTAAACCAACTCGCCTGGAACAGCCAGCCCTAGCGACTGTTCCAGAAGAGCGCGCAGACGTCCGCGCAAGGAACTGCCGGGGATGTAAGGCACTCCAAAGGCGTCTTTCACGACGGGATTATCAGCGCCGCCAATTTCCAGCGAACCCTTGCCCGCGCCAATGTGCAAACCGGTCTGGCAGGTGATCTCGCCTTCCAAAATCAGTTTTCCGAGAAACGTTAATTCTGTTGCAGCAGTATGAGAACTCATTCTTAATTTCCTGTGGTTCCGGCGCTACTCGTTATAGGCAATAATCGCCTCGAATAGATCACGAAAACGTTCATAGCCCCGGGTATCATTCTTGCGCGTTACTTGCAGAAGCAAACGCTCCAAGGCATCCAGGCTGCGCAGAGAGTGGCGCGCAATGGTATACGCAAGGCGGGCGCGAACCATCACGAACTCATGCTGCCGCTGGTTTTCCGGCGTGCGGGTGGCGCGCCGGACCGCATTGTAGAGACGCCGCAACTGGCTTTTGGTGCCGGAATCCATGTCCCGCATTCGGCTCACCACGACGTGCGCCTGATTATCGAGATACAGGCTGTCGGTAAGCAGCTTCTCGATATCGATCTCCGGCGGACCCTCACTTCGGCGATCACCGGGACCGCGTCCACGGTCACCGCCGCCTGGCCCCCGACC
>CAXUBB010000477.1:0-3890 GCA_964249105.1 uncultured Bryobacteraceae bacterium
GGTGAAGGGGAATTCCGAGCGTGTGCAAGAATGCAGGTCCCACCAAGTTGACACGCATGGGCGCAAATGGCTTATTGGGCAGCGGATTACGTCCATCAACTAGAACACCGTCATTGTTGCTGCCTCCGGAGCCTACACGAACCGCCGTCACAGTTGCCGTATCGACACCCGGAAGGCTTCGCATACGTTCCAACAAGGCGCTGTGAAATCGGACGGCATCCGCATCCGTGTGGACATTTGCTTGCGGGGTAACTCCGAACACCAGCAAACCTGCGGTACGCATTCCTAAGCTAGCTGGCGAAATGTGTAACGGACATCTTGCCCTAATCTCAACATTCATGCACCTCGGATAGGAATAAGTCTGGTTTTATCAGTGCAGGTGGCGTACCAAGCCGCATTTAACAAAAAACTTCCATTTTTGATGAGCTTAGCGAGGATCGTCAATACTGGAGTAAGTTCGAACTGTTCAGATTCAACAATGACCGTTCGCAAATGGGCACGGGATGAGCCTCGCTAGAGATGTAGTTCCATGTAAACATCAGCGCGTGCATAAAGAGAGGGGACAACACGTTCGGCGGAAAGGTGGCGAAAACCTAACGATTGATAAAGCCGGATCGCCGCGAGCAATTTTTGGTTTGTCTCCAAATAAAGGCGGGCCACACCGGAAACTCGGGCTTCCGTGATTACCTTCTCAAGAAGCTGCCGTCCGATACCAGCCCGCTGATAAGATTCGTCCACAGCCATTTTGGCCACCTCAAATTCGCTCGGCCCCCTGGCAATCAGGGCACAGCAGCCAACCACGTCACCCTGTCGGACGGCCAGGAAAATGCGGCCGCCGGAAGCGAGAATGCTTTTCTGCGGATCGGCGAATGTTACTTCATCTTTGGATTCCAAGGTAAAATAGCGGGTGATCCAAGCCTCGTTTAACTTTCGAAAGGCTTCTTCATCGCCTGCTCTAAACTCGCGAATCGTCACCTCCAGTGCCGATTGGTTCATTGCTCCGCCTCTGCCGAAGTCGCCGGTTCCCGCCAATTTTTGATTGCCATTTTGTCCTTTCCTCACGTTACGGCAAGAGGCGCATAGATGTCCAATAGCTGAAAGACGCTTATTTATATGATTTCCCTATAACGCACATTCTTGCTCGTAAACGCTCGCTGCGGGTTCGGGATCTCCAGCAGGAGCCATTCATCCTCCTTGTGCGGCGGATGGGACCGCTTGCCTTTGACAGAACGATCGCCTGCTGTCAAAGGAATGGATTTCGCCTCAATATTGTCCAGGATGCGCCGCAGTGGCCGATTCTCGTGCGCCTCGTCGCGGCGGACCTGGGTGTTTCTCTTGCTCCGGCTTGCATTGCCAACGTAACGACGCACTGTTTCACCCGTTAAGGGCAGGAATTTTGAGATCCATCGCTGCTTACAGTTAATATCTCGAATGTGGACATCATTGGCTGGGATCAGCGCTACCGCTCAAAAGAACGGGCCGAAGAGGACCTGCAAATAAAGCCAACGGAACTAGTCGTGCGGACAGCTCGAAACCTGTTACCCGGCAGGGCGCTTGACCTGGCTTGTGGAACTGGCCGCAACGCTCTCTGGCTGGCGCGGGAAGGCTGGAACGTTACGGCAGTGGACGGCGCGGGCGCGGCTATTGAAATCCTGGAAGAGCGGGCGCGCAAGGAAAACGTAAACATAAAGACCGTGGTAGCCGATCTGCAAGGAGGCGAGTACACGATTACACCCTTCCATTGGGATCTCATCGCCATCTGTTACTACCTGCAACGCAATCTGATTGAGCCAGCGAAAAACGGCGTGTGCCCCGGCGGGATTTTATTAATGATCGTTCATACCACCGAAGGAGGCGAGCAGCCCAACGAATCCCGCCTGCGTCCCGGCGAGTTGGCCCGCTACTTCACAGGTTGGGAAATCCTGCACAGCTATGAAGGCAAGCCCAACGATCCCGCACACCGGCGTTCCGTCACCGAAATAGTAGCCCGCCGCCCGCTGGCCTAAGCGCTCGCCGGCAAACGATGTCGTACCGTATCCGCTAAATCCATCTCCACGTTCATAAGACGATTACCCGCACGGCCACAGGGACACGGCTGCGTTTCGACGTCACCAGTTAAGCCGGTTCCGCCGGAGTATCCGCGTCGTGTGCTGTACCAGAGTTGGCCTTGTAGTGAAGAAAAAGCAATGCCGCTCTCGACATGCCAGCCTTCATAAGCTTCACACTCAGTCGCCAGCAAAGATCCATCACCGCCTAAAAGCAGTTCATAAACCGGCACGCCAAATGCTTGCCAGAAAGCGGCGCGCGCCGTGTCGCGCAGCGGCACGTCACGGCAGTCTGTCAGGACAAATACTGCACAGTCTAGTTTGCGCAACTCCAGAGAATGCCGCTCAACATGCGCCGCCAATTTCAGCAGATCTTCGGAAGAACCGAGCAGAATCCGTGGGCCGTATTCCTGCAGTTCAGCTTCCTGCGCTTGCGAGAAATATCGCGCTCCCTCGAACAGCGCCGCAGGGCTGCTCACTTGCGCTACCCGCGCCTGAGGCGGCACAGGCATGGGCAACTTACGGCGGCTTGCGGTTAACGGGCGTAAACGTCTGATTTCGACAGGGTGTCGCATAACTCTGGACCTAAGAAATTACCGTGCAAAATCCCTGCCGCTCTTCTCGAAAATCAGATTAATCCGAGGCGTTCCTTGGTCCAGACCCGAACGAAGCGCTACCGCTGAACTTCGAAATCAGCCCGGCACCCGCGATCAACCCAAATACCACGGGAATCAAAACCCCACGCTCCATCGCGCCGACAAGCGCTGTTGTACTGCTTGACGATGCGCACACCCCGCGCCGTATTCGCCTGACAATAACGCCGGCGGCCATCATCGGAAGAACAGGTCACGATGTAGGGAGCGCCATTGCCATTACCGGGTCGGTTGTAACCGGGCCGATCATTGTAACCAGGTCGATCCCCGTAGCCTGGCTGATAACCCGGTCCATAGCCGGGACCATTACCGTAACCCGGTCTGCCGTAATCACCCGACCCGCCGCGCCATTCCAAATCAAAGGTGTATCCTTCATATCCTCCCTTGGGATCTTCAATTCGAATCACCGCCGGCCCTCCATTCCGGGGATCGCGGATCAACGTCATGCGTCCGCGCCCATCAATTCCGGTAAAGCGGAAATCATTCGGCCCGCGGGGCATGATGCTATCGCATTGAAACCGCCGGAATTGTGACGGTTGGCCGGAAACAGTGCGGATCCGAGCGCGGTCGCCCGTCACCTCCACTTCCGCCACGTTATCCACGTTGACTTCAATGGTGCATTTGCCGCGGTCGCCATTGGGACGGCCTTTCATAACGGCCTGCATTGTACCCTGCGCGCAAATCGGTGTTAATGCGCTTGCCAGTACGCAACAGCCCAGTGCTAAATGTTTTTTCATCTTAGTCTCCCCTAGTAAATAGATGTAAAAAGTAAGCAACGCTGCAACAGTTTCATGATCCCGCATTTTGGGTTCAATAGGTTAGGCATGGCGCTTACGGTTTGCAAACGCTGTATTATCCGTCATAATACACCCGTGATTCCTTTTCGGCTGTCGTTCCAGCCCGGCGCTTCGCTTTACGAGCAGGTGGTCTATGCCGTGAAACGAGCCGTTGTATCAGGTCAGATTAGGCCGGGAGAACCATTTCCCTCCGTCCGTGCGCTCAGCAGAGAGTTGAAGATCAACCCCAATACCGCTCACAAGGTCGTTACGCAATTAACGGCGGAAGGCTTGCTTGAAGTAAGAGTCGGCGTCGGCACAGTGATTGCCGCCCCGCCGCCTTCGGCAGCCGGCGAGCGCGCCCGCTTGTTAAAGGGCGAACTGGAGCAGTTGGTAGTGGAAGCAAAACGTCTAGG
>CAXUBB010000478.1:0-3890 GCA_964249105.1 uncultured Bryobacteraceae bacterium
AGCTTATAGAAAGCGCGCAGGATATCCGAATCAGTTTTGAGACCGAGCGCCCGGAGAAACACCGTGCCGTAAAATTTGCGCTTGCGGTCGATGCGGACATAGAGCAGGTTCTTATTGTCATATTCGAATTCGACCCAACTGCCGCGATACGGAATGATTTTGCCGAGGAAATAGCCCTGCGTCTGGACGCGCTCAAAGAACACGCCGGGCGAGCGGTGCAACTGCGAAACAATGACGCGCTCCGTGCCGTTAATAATGAAGGTGCCGTTTTCGGTCATCAGCGGAATTTCGCCGAAGAAGACTTCCTGTTCCTTGATGTCGCGGACGGTTTTGTTGCCGGATTCGTCCTTGTCGTAGACGGTCAGCCGGATCGTAACTTTGAGCGGGGCGGCATAGGTCATGCCGCGCTCCTCACATTCGGGAACGTCGTACTTAAGCTGCAAAGCAACCGGATCGCCGCAGCGATTGCAAAAGGTAACGATATTTTTGTTGAAGGTACCGCAGCGATGGCAGAGCACGTCACCGGCATGGAAGGGATCAGTGCGGATTTCCGCGCCGCAATTGGGATTGCGGCAGATGGTACGCAGATGGTGAAGGCCTTTGAGGTTGCCGCACTTGCACTCCCAGTTGCCGATAGAGTAATCGACAAATTCAAGCTGGCTTAAGCCGCGGAAGTCGGAAATGGGAAACACGGAACTGAAGACGCTTTGCAGGCCGGCATCTTCGCGCTCTTTGGGCAGGAGGTCCATTTGCAGGAAACGCTCATAAGAACGCTTCTGCACTTCAATTAGGTTCGGAATGGGAATCGAAGTTTTAATCTTCGAAAAATCAACTCTTTGACGGAGAGATCCGTTCGCAACGTTGGGCATCTACGCTTGTCCTTTAGGAAACCAATGACACAATAACGACATTCAGCAATCGCTTAAGACGGTCTGGCCGCTGGGCTATGCGGTCGGGGCCATCCGCGGTGAATCAGGCGATTCACTGACAAATATTTGCACGGCAGTTTTAAAGCTGACCGCGCGGGAAGAAAATCCGATGAGAAAAATCGAGAGCGAAAGCAACCAATAGGCATAACCCGAAATATCGAGAATCGCTGCTTGCAGCGACGAACCAAGGGAATAGCCTGAGATTTGAAATTTAGGCATGCAAAAGCTCCGCCGACCCAATCAGATCCGCGGAAAACTCTTAATCAGTGAAACTAACAATAAAAATTCTGGACCGCCCCAGTTTGCTGTCAGCTTTAGGATAACACAATTATGTCCAGCCGCGTCAAACGACACGGCTGGTTCCGAAAACATCTACTAATTGGAATATAGTAGAAGCTTACTTCACTTCCACGGTAGCGCCCGCATCGGTAAATTTCTTGCGGATCGCTTCTGCTTCATCTTTGTTTACGCCTTCCTTAACAGGCTTCGGCGCGCCGTCCACCAGATCCTTGGCTTCCTTGAGGCCCAGGCTGGTCACTTCGCGTACTGCTTTGATTACATTGATCTTATTGGCACCGGCAGCGGTTAAAATAACCGTAAACTCAGTTTTCTCCTCCACCGGAGCAGCCGCCGCAGCGCCGCCACCACCCCCCGGAGCCGCTACTGCCACCGAAGCCGCAGCCGCAGAAACTCCCAGCTTCTCCTCCAGCACCTTTACCAGTTGGGAAGCCTCAAGCAGAGTTAATCCCTGAATCTGTTCCGCAATTGCGTTTATGTCCGCCATGTTTTTCTAAACTCCCTTAAACCTAATATTTACCAGCAGATTACTGCTGAAACTTGTTTTCCTTGGCCGCTTGATCCAGAACAACAGCCAAGTTGCGGCCCACGCCGTTGACCGAAGTCACCAAGCGCGTCGCCGTTGCATTCACCAGATAAAGCAATTTGGCGTAAATCTCTTCCTTGGGCGGCATGGCGGCCAAGTCACTGATCGCCTTGATATCGATCACACGGCCTTCCACCATGCCCGCTTTAAAGGTGAAGGCGGCGTTATCCTTCGAGTATTTTTGCAGCGCCTTCGCCAGCGCGACCGGATCGCCCGAGGTGTACGCCATGGACGTCATCCCTTTCAGGCTAGTCAGAAGATCATTGGCCGGAGTGCCTTCCGCCGCTTTTGCCGCGATATTGTTCTTAATGACTTTATACTGCCCGCCCGCTTCGCGAATGGTCTTTCGCAACTGGTAATCCTGGTTCACGGTCATCTTCTCGTAGCCAGCAACAAAGATGTTTTTGTTCTCTTCGATAGCCTTTTTCAGGTCTTCGAAGTCCTGCTTCTTTTCGTTCTTATCCTTCATGGACGTTTACCTGCCGAATTAAATTCTTATGATTTAAGCGGTGCGGGCGTTGAATGTCGTGACATCCAGATGCACGCCGGGTCCCATGGTCGAGCACATGGTCACGCTTTTTACGTATTTGCCTTTAGCCGCGGAAGGCTTGGCTCGCACCACGGCCTGAATCAGTGTATTGGCGTTTTCGAGCAGCTTGTCGTTGGCAAAACTCACCTTGCCCACCGGGGCGTGAATGACACCGGTCTTATCGACGCGGAATTCTACCTTACCGGCCTTGATTTCCCCGATGGCAGTGCGCACATCCGTGGTTACCGTGCCGGTCTTGGGATTCGGCATCAGGCCGCGCGGTCCCAGTACTTTGCCGAGCCGACCCACTGAGCGCATCATGTCGGGGGTGGCGATCACAGCATCATAATCGGTCCAATTTTCGGTCTGAATGCGAGTCACCATCTCTTCGCCGCCCACAAAATCGGCGCCCGCTTCCTGCGCTTCGCGCAGTTTATCGCCCGAAGCAATTACCAGAACGGTTTTCGATTTGCCTAAACCGTGCGGCAGCACTACCGTGCCGCGCACCATCTGGTCGGCGTGCTTGGGATCGACGCCCAGGCGCATATGCACCTCGACCGTCTCGTCAAATTTGGTGAATTTGATCTTCTGAACTAATGTAACCGCTTCGGCGAGCTGATAGGGCCTTGCCTCCACCTGCTGCGCCGCAGCTTCAAACTTCTTGCCGGGCTTTTGACTCATAATTAGACTGGTGCAAACGGCTCAGGCGAAAAACTCGGCCCTTGCCTCCCAAAGTGACTTGGAACTACCTCTTAGATTAGCACAGGGCGGGAGTGACTTGAACTGTTTTTGAATGTGGAATACCCCATAAAGTGATCTCACGAGTGAGACAGAACCAGGTTAGTTTGCTCTCCTGCTTTGAGCAAAGCTAAAAACTCCTCAATTTGGTGAGCAGACAGCACAATTCGACCGTAATGCGATAGCTGTACATCAAGGAGATCAGCTACACCGAGTTGGTCGCTCCAATGCAAGAGATAATCGACGAGGTTTTTTCCCAATGAGAAATTAAGATTGATAGCCGTCGCGAGAGAACGAACCACACACAATCCAGGAAATGGGTTCAGCTCAAAGTTTATATCTATTTCTCGTCTTTCAATAGCTTTGAAAAAGCCCGCATCAAAGATATGTCGGCAAGCCAGATCAACAGCAATTGCCTCCACATTTAAGAAAGTTGTTTGGGGCAGAGTACATAAAGAGAAGTGGGTGAAAGCGTTGGTTTGAAACGCCCAAGTACTTTGTAATGACCAAACATCCGCTCGGAACGGTCCCAAATCCAAAACTAAACCTCCGAAACGGGTGCGGCGAACATTTATGTCACGAAATGTACAATGAAGCTCTTCGTTAGAAGGACCGCTCACGACGATGTCGAAGTCACGTGGCTTAGCTTGATCTCCCTGGACAGCTAAATCCCGCAGGAGACCGCCGAAAAACACTGCTGGCCAATGGTTACTCTTGATCTCCTCCATTAGCCATGGAAGACGAGAGGCCGTAATTGTCGGAGTTCGAAGAAATTGTCGCAGGTGCGAAGTTAACTCTCGTTCCCTTATCC
>CAXUBB010000479.1:0-3869 GCA_964249105.1 uncultured Bryobacteraceae bacterium
GTTGAAGTAGAAGATGCGGTCTGGCAAAAGCAGCTTTTTGTGCTCAGCTATCAGCTTCTGAATAGGCTTCACAAACTCACCGGCCCAATTTGCATCGACTCCATCGAGTTTCGTATCTGCGTCCCGAGCCGCGTGCCGCAGCGCGCCGGTTCCCTGCAGGCGCCGGCAACCGTTCCCTACGACGAAGCCGAGACCATTCAAGATCCTGTGCTAAAGAAGGTATATCGACTCTCTCGCAAAAGGGCCACGGCTTGAACCTGACTGAGCAGGAAGTGCGCTACGTCGCCGACCTGGCGAACCTGCGGCTTACCGATGAAGAAGTGCAAAAGATGTCGCATGATCTGAGTCATGTTCTGACTCACATCGAGCAGTTAAACGAATTAAACACCACGGATGTCGAGCCGATGGCGCAAGTTTTATTTGACGCTGACGAAACCGCAACACTGCGCGAGGACGTTCCTCATATACCTTTGAGCAACGCCGAAGCGCTTGCCAATGCAGCCGCCGGCGGGGCAGGCTATTTCAAGGTTCCCAAGGTAATTGAAAGGTCATGAGCAGCGTCCCCTCCGACTTTTCCTCACTGACAATTAAAACCATTCGCGACGGTCTTTTAGCCAAAAGCTTTTCCGCAACCGAACTTACTCAGGCAGCTTTGGACTTTGCTCAAAAGGAAAATGCCTCGACTAACGCCTACCTGACTTTTGCTCCCGAGCGCGCGCTTCAGGCTGCGGCAAAAGTCGATCACGAGATCGCAAAAGGCGGCTTCGTGGGAGCGCTCGCCGGTGTTCCGTTGGGCGTTAAAGACGTGATTGTCACCAAAGGGCTGCGAACCACCTGCGGCTCTCGCATTCTCCAAAACTACATTCCGCCTTACGACGCTACTGCTGTTTTCCGTCTCGAAGCGGAAGGAGCTATTCTCATCGGCAAGCTGAATTGCGATGAGTTCGCCATGGGCTCATCCAATGAAAATTCGGCTTTTGGGCCGGTACACAATCCGAAAGCCCTGGATCGTGTTCCCGGCGGCTCCAGCGGCGGTTCAGCAGCCGCCGTGGCGCAAGGCACCGCTGTTGTGACGCTCGGCTCCGATACGGGCGGGTCCATTCGTCAACCGGCCAGTTTCTGCGGAGTCGTCGGGGTGACGCCTACCTATGGCCGCGTTTCCCGTTATGGCCTGACCGCCTTCGCTAGTTCACTGGACCACATCGGTCCTTTTGCCCGTAATGTCGAGGACGCCGCGACCGTTCTGCAAATCATGGCGGGACGCGATGAACAGGATTCCACCTCCGCTTTCGCGCCCATCGGCAATTACGAAGAAGCCATGGAGTTGCCCGTTAGTGGGCTAAAGCTCGGCTTGCCAAAGGAATACTTTGAGGGCTTGGGCGCTGAAACAGGCGATATCATTCACGCCGCCGTCAAACAATTGGAGACCCTGGGTTGTACCGTCCGTGAGATCAGCCTGCCTCACACGAAATACGCCCTGTCCTGCTACTACATCATTGCGACGGCGGAAGCAAGCTCCAATCTGGCGCGCTACGATGGCGTCCGGTACTCTACCCGTGCCGATGGCGGCACTTTGGCCGAGATGTATCGCCATAGCCGCGGCTCCGGCTTCGGAGCAGAAGTTAAGCGCCGTATCATGCTCGGCACCTATGTTCTAAGCGCCGGTTATTACGATGCTTATTACAAAAAAGCGCAACAGGTGCGCACTCTGATCACCCAGGACTTCACGAACGCCTTCGCGGAAGTAGATGCCATTCTCGCTCCCGTGTCTCCCTTTCCGGCCTTCAAAATCGGCGAGAAGCTAGACGACCCGCTGGCCATGTACTTGTCCGACGTTTACACATTAACGGGCGATCTGGCGGGCGTGCCCTGCATGTCCGTTCCCTGCGGTCGTTCTCCGGAAGGTCTGCCCATCGGCCTGCAAATCTTCACCAAACATTTTGATGAGGCCACCATGCTCCGCGTAGCGCACCAGTATGAGCGCTCCGTCTCGCGTTAGCCGCTTTCGCTATGATCCGTCTCGGCCCGGCAGGATGGACCTACAAAGAGTGGAAAGGGATTGTTTACCCGGCGCATCGTTCGTCTGCTTTTCAAGAGCTATCATTTCTGGCTGAGTTCTTCGACACCGTCGAAATCAATACTTCCTTTTATCGCCCGATCTCGCCCCGCATGGCCGCTTCCTGGGTCGGGAAAGTCGCGAATAACAGCCGCTTTCGTTTCACGGCAAAACTCTGGCGCGGCTTCACACACGACCGTAACGCAACGGATATCGATGAGCAGCGGGTCAAGGAAGGTTTTGCGCCATTGATGGAAGCGGGTCGGCTGGGAGCCGTTCTTCTGCAATTCCCATGGTCCTTTCAGAACACCGAGGAGAACCGCGATTATTTGAGAAAGTTACATGAGCGGTTCAAGGACTATCCCCTGGCTGTGGAGTTTCGCCATGCCAGTTGGAACGATCCGAACGTACTGAATATGCTGGAACAACTCGGCATCGGCCTTTGCAATATCGACCAGCCTATCTTTGAAGATTCTCTGGCACCGTCCGCCCGAATCACCTCGCCCCTCGGGTACGTTCGTCTGCATGGCCGCAATTACGAAAGCTGGTGGACAGGGAGCCAGTATGCGGGAGCTCGTTACGATTACCTTTATTCACTCGAAGAACTCAATCCATGGCTCGACCGGATCAAAGCCATCGACCACGCGGCGAAAAATACCTATGTGATTGCCAACAACACCTACAAAGGGAAAGGAATTGTGAATGCTCTCGAACTCGCCGCCCTATTAACGGGAAACTTTGTAAACGCTCCCGCCTCGCTGCTGGAAGCTTACCCGGTGCTTCGAAGCTTTACTGCTCCCGATCCAGCAGGCGCTTCACTTCCGCTATCGACTTCTCCTTCCAAAACGCATTAAACTGATCCATGGCGCTGAAAGTGCGGGCGTGCATCCGGTCGATGTACACCGTTCCATTTAAGTGATCAACTTCATGCTGCAGGATGCGCGCATACCAGCCAGAGGCCTCAATCACCTTCGGCTCTCCGTGATGGTCCAGGCATTCCACCCTGACATGGCGTGCTCTCGGTACCACAGCCGTAAAGCCGGCTAAACTCAGGCACCCCTCGTAGAAGCTGACCTTTTCCCCATTGCCAAGCGTTAGTCGCGGATTAACAATTACATGAAACGGCACGGGCTTCCTTTCCCGTTCCCTGAGAAACTCTGACGGCGCGTCTTTCAGATACTCCGGCTTGTCTTCAATCACCGCCACTTGCAAAGGCAGCCCAATCTGCGGCGCTGCCAACCCAACGCCGGGAGCGTCATACATGGTCTCGCGCATCGCCGCGATCAGATCCTGAGTCTCGCGGCTGCGGATTTCTTCTTTCGTCAGTGTCCGCGCCTCTTGCCGCAGCACCGGGTCTCCAATCTGCACAATCTTCATCCGCATAAATGTTGAAAACCCTTTTCCGACGATTGTACCTGTCGTGTACTCTTCAGTTTGGAGCCGAATCGCCAATCGAGAAAATCGAACACCTCATTATTGCCATTGGAGCCGCGTTGGTTGGCTACCGTCAACATCCTCGCGCTGATCGGTCTCTATTTAGCTCTTCCCGAGCGTTTGACGCTCGGCCCAACTTGGTTGATACCTACGGTCGTCCTATCACTTCTGATTCCTGCCGTCATTTAGCATCTTAGAAGGCAAACTCAGCTAAATGTTGTCATCGGAATAGCTTTGCTGGCCGTGATCACCGGGGCGGAAATCTGGTCCTTGGCAACTCTCATTGCCGGTCTGCCGGGCAAACGCCAGCCTCCCCCCGAACTGCTGCGCTCCGCCGTGGCCCTTTGGATCAGCAATATCTTAGTTTTTGCTTCCTGGT
>CAXUBB010000480.1:0-3867 GCA_964249105.1 uncultured Bryobacteraceae bacterium
TGGAGGGCACTCCGCAAGCTAATACGGCGGCAGTTGATGGAGCCAATGTTCATATCAGTTTGATGCCTTCCGAGATGGGCAACATGATGGGGCCGGTGCCGAATGCAAAGGTGGCTAAGGATGGCAGCTTCACTTTGGATAACATCAGTCCCGGCAAATACTTCGTGCAGGCCAACGCTCCCAATGGAACTTATCTGAAATCTATTCGCTACGGCTCGGCGGAGATTTTGGGCAAGGAATTGGATTTGAGCGGCGGAGCGGGCGGCGAGATCGAAGTGGTGTTCCGCTACGGACCGGGTGAAGTGGACGGCGTGATTCAGCAGGCGCAAAATGCCGCTAACGGCGGAAACGCTGCTCAAAGCGCGATAACGGCGCAGATCATGCTAGTGCCGGATACTCTCAACGCGGATGGCTCCGGCATTCGGTTTGGAAGCACTAACAGCAGTGGAGGCTTCACGATGGCCGGAGTGCCGCCGGGACACTATCGCGCCTATGCTCTCGAAGAAGTGAACCTGAGTGAGATGCAGAATCCCGAAATCTTAAAACAGCTTGAACAAAAGGGAACGGATGTTGAGGTCAAGGAGAATGACAAAAAGCAGATTCAGCTTCCTCTCATCTCCTCCGACGAACTTCAGCAGCTTTTGGCGCGGGCTGGCATTACGCCCGAGCAGTGATCCCGCTAGTAACGAAAGACGGCGGCGAGCGGCGAGCCGTGGGGCATTTTGCCATTCGGCGCCACCAGAAGATTACCGGCGTGCAGAATCGTTTGAATAGCGGCGTCGTTGACTAGGTCCTGGCCGCCTTTGCCGCCAATGGTTTGATTCGTAGCCTCATCAAAAGCACCGGTGGGCGTTAATGAGTCGGATACTACCAGGGTCAGCACCCGCCCGTCGTGCGCCGCCGTTACGACATCCTTGAGCCGATTGGACGCCCCGCCGCCTACTTTATGGTCGTATTCGGCCAGCACCTTATCCAGCTTCTTTTCATAGTCCTTTGTCAACGCTTCAATAGCGCGCGCGTGCATCTCTCCCGACTTGAGACTGTTGGGCGCTCCATGCACGCTTTCTTCCGACAGATGTGAATAAGAGTTCACCCGCTTGTAAAGCGAAAGCTCATAATCAACACCGGCCAGGACAACAGGCTCCGTTTTGCCGCGCAAAACTTCATTCACGCCCGTATTAATTTGTTTGAAAAAGTGGTGCAGGTACTCGTCCTTTGTTTCCCGCTCCGTATTGGTTGTTCCGACCGCGCCTTTTGAACTGCCCGAACTGGGACCAGCCGATGTGCGGTTTACTTGATCGTGGTACGGCTTCACCGAGTCCTGGTAAGTTTGAAAGCTGGTCGTTGTTCCCGCCGTTAAGGGAACTTCTTCGGAACTGGTCAGGGTACAGCGCAGCATCCGGACATCATTCTGACTCAGCGCCAATATATAAAACAGCTTATCTTTCGTTAATTCCGGCAGGAGCGGGCGGATGTAGAATTGAGAACCCATCTCGGCCCGATTCGCGGTCTCTTCCTGGAGCAGGACCAAGCGGAAAATGTCTTTCGACCGGAACACAGCCACCGACTTGCCGCGCAGCTCCAAATCGCCTGTCAACGCATCCCAGTCCGCCACGGATTCGAGCAGTTCCCGCCCTTCAGTTCCCCCCTGATCGATCTGGCCCCGCAGTCCGTCAATGCTCTCTCTCCAGAGGAGAGCGTTTGCCTTCGCGCCTTGCGCGTGAGGCGCGGTGCTCAGAGAAATGTAGATACTTAAGCACGGCCCTTCGCTCTCCAGCATCGATTTCAGGTCTTTGGTGGTCTGGAGTTCGGCCAACTCTGCTTTTATAGTTTGCATGTAATTTAGAGACCAGCGCCATTTATCCCGTTACGGGCGTCTTGCGGGTAGCAACTTTACGGTAGCCGGGAACGGATTATTTTGTGTTCCAATAGGCGCGATGGCCGATGTAATCCGGGTCAGGCAGATTAGCAATAATCGCGCGGCGAAGCTTGAGCATGTCTACTTCGCCCTGCTCCTGGTATAGCACCTTTCCGTCCGGCGATAACAGAACGGTATAAGGCACCCCAGCTTCCCATTTGGGATCGAAGGCTGCTTGCATGGCGTAGGTGTCGTCGGAGCCGAACATCAGATTACGGCTTGAGGCGTGCTGCTTTTGCAGCGCTTTCAGCACGCCCGCCTTCTCGTCAGGCAGATTGCTTGAAACCGTGACCATGTCGAAGTCGCGCAGCCGGTACATGCGCCAGGTATTTTCCATTTCCGGAAACTCATGCACGCAGGGGCCGCACCAGGTTGCCCAGAAGTTAACCAGCAGCACCTTACCAGTCGGATTCGAACGCAGCTTTTTCAGATCGTCCGCCGAGGCAAGCTCCAGATTAACCGGCTCCGCTTCAATTTTCTTATCGGCATCCGCGCGGCCAGTCTGTTTGGAAATCCATTTTGTGGAGCAGCCGAACACGCCCGTATGCGCCACGGGAACAGGCTTCCCCGCCAGCAGCGCGTCAATGGCGTTACGGGCGTCCTGCGTTTTCACAAGCGACGGGCGCTGGCTGTTATCGACGCGGCCCTCATAGCGCAGCTTTCGCTCTCCATCAAAGATAAATACATGGGGCGTAGCTTTAGGACCATAGGCGTTCGCCGCCGCTTGCTGATCGCCGTCGTAAAGATAAGGGAAATTGAAGTGGCGGTACGCAGCCCGGATCTTCATATCATCAAAGCTGTCGCTAACGTCGGTGTAGCCCAGTTCGTCGAGCCGGATGGCCGCCGGATTGTTGGGTTGAATCGCAACCAGCGCGACGCCCTTGCCGCTGTAGTCGTCGGCCAGCTTCTTGATGCGGCTCTCGTAAAGCTGCGCCGTGGGGCAGTGATTACAAGTGAAAACGATGACCAGGACCTTCGCGGAGGAGTAATCGCTCAGTTGGTGAGTTTTTCCGTCTATGCCCGGCAACGAGAAGGCGGGAGCGGGCGAGCCGAGGGCGAGAGTCGGATGCGGCTCATCGGCGAAAGCGCTCGCGGCTAACAGCAGAACTGCCAAAAAACGCCACATATTCAAACCTCCCCGGATTGAAATTGCTCCTTCCATACTGTACAACCACTGTTCGCCACACATCCGCAAAGCACATCAATTGTGCTGCTATCATTGATAGCATGGCGACTATAATCATACGCCGCTTGGATGAATCAGTGAAAGCTCGTCTACGGCTACAGGCCGCCGAGCACGGGCGTTCCATGGAGGAAGAAGCACGCGAGATTTTGAAATCGAGCTTAACTTCAGACTCCCCTTCGGAATTAAATCTCGCTGAAGCAATTCGACGCCGCTTTGCGCCTTTGGGTGGGGTCGATCTTACGTTACCGCCGCGTGAAGCCGTGCGCCAACCCCCTAAATTCAAATGATTATTTTAGACACTAACATATTGTCCGAGGCCGTTAAACCTTCCCCCTCCTCCAAGGTTTTAGATTGGCTAGCCGCACAAGAGCGGCGGAAAGTATTTACGACCGCCATCACGAAGGCTGAAATGCTCTATGGGGTAGAACTGCTTCCGGCAGGCAAACGCAGAAGATCTTTGCATTTGGTTATCGAAAACATGTTTGCTAAAGAGTTTACAGGACGCGTCCTTGCATTCGATGAAGCTGCCGCACAGATTTTCGCGAAGCTCGTAGCTGGACGTTACCGCCTTGGGCGTCCGATCTCACAATTTGCCGCTGCCATTGCAGCTATCACGCTATCTCGTGGTGCGGTGCTAGCCACAAGAAATGTTGCTGACTTCACTGGCTGCGGAGTTAACATTGTTGATCCATGGTCTGAGTAAAGAGGTAAAGAAAGGAACCGGCACAGCCGTTGTCAATGTTCGATAATGCCAGTTCCTTTC
>CAXUBB010000481.1:0-3863 GCA_964249105.1 uncultured Bryobacteraceae bacterium
TTCGACATAAGGCCGATCCTGGGCCACAATTAGATACTCGCGGAAGGATGGGATTTGGCGGTACAACTCGAATTTCACGCCCCGGTCATAGCTCGCGGTGGACTTTGACAGAACTTCCACGATTACCACAGGATTCAGCAAGGTGTCATTTTCTACCTGCGCCTCCCCGCAGGAGACCACCGCATCCGCATAGCTGTAAAGACCCGCAGGCGCGGTACGAATCCGCATTTCGCCATTGTAGGCGGTGCAATCGCGACTCTTGAGCCGTTCTCGCAGTTCGCCTCCTACATTCAAAGTAATAATGGCGTGGGCGGTTGTGCCGGCCGCCATCGCAAAAAGTTCCCTATTCAGATACTCATGCCGGTCCTGTGCCGTGCGTTCCTGCTCGAAATACTCTTCGAGCGTGACAAAGGGTTTCGGTTGCGTCGCCATGCCTGTCACCTACAAGATTACCCGGCTGGCGGAGCGCTCTTTTCCTTGGAGCAAACCATCTTTAAGATGGCCTCCCCTTTGTCGGTTGTTACATGGCTGGTCATGGTGAGGATCTGGCCATCGTCCGACAGTTCGTATCGATCCTCAATTTCCTCATCCTCGTTTTTGACCGTCTTCATGTTAGTCCTGATCACCAGAGCGGCCCCGTCCCAAAAGGCTTTGCTGCTTGCATCGCGATTGTTGATCACGTTGTTGGCAATTGATCCATCAGTCATGTAAGTCGCATCGACAGTCGATGTCTTCTGCCCGTTGGTTTGAACCGTATGCACATTCATGGTCGGGTTATGTTGATCAATGACGCGCACCAGGATATCCGGCTTCGTGAAGGTCCCGAAATCACTTTTCTCCTTATCCATGCGCCATCGTCCCGAAAAGTTGGTATGAACAGGTTGCGCGAAAGCAAGGGAGGCAGCCAGCAACACAGCGGGAAGAAGTCTCAAGTTCATCTTCTTTAGGTTAAATTATGCTTGGAGTTGCCTCCGCTTTCCCTTTTTTATTGCGATCATTATCACTTTCCTCTTCCTCCCGGTCACAAATTTCCGCTGGCGAAATACCGCATGCTTCGGGAGCAGCTTTCGAGCGATAATCGCTTTCATCTGCAACCGGCGGGCCTTGCGGAACGTGACGCCGTTTTACGAGTTCACGGCGCTGATTACGTTCAAGGCTTTCTCGACGGCAGCCTGGACCCGCTGGTCATGCGCCGAATCGGATTTCCGTGGTCGCGTGAACTCGTGGACCGGACGCTCGGGAGCGTCGGCAGCACTCTTCTGGCTACAAAGGCGGCGCTACAGTCCGGTTTTGGAGGCACGCTGGCCGGCGGCACGCACCATGCTTACAGGAATGAAGGGTCAGGCTTCTGCGTTTTTAATGATCTGGCGATTGCCATCGCTTCGGTTCGGGCTGAACATGGAATAACCAGAGCGGCTGTGGTTGATCTGGATGTTCACCAAGGCGACGGCACCGCTTCTATATTTGCGGGCGATCCAAACGTCTTCACTCTTTCTGTGCACGGCGAGCGTAATTTCCCTTTCCGCAAGCAGAGCAGCACCCTTGATGTTCCATTACCCGACGGCACCGGCGACGAAGAATACCTCGCCCTGCTGCAAAACGCGTTAGAAAAGATTTGGGAATTTAATCCGCAACTTGTGTTTTTCCAGTCCGGCGTGGATGGCCTGCAAACAGATCGTTTAGGAAGATTGGCGCTGACCCCAACAGGTTTGGCGGAGCGGGATGCCACGGTGATTGGGCAAGCTCACCAAGCTGGCATGCCGCTGGTAATTACGCTCGGCGGCGGCTATTCGGACCCGATTGAGAGAACGATCGAAGCCCATGCGCGGACATTCCGTACGGCGGCTATAATTTATGGCGCGGTTCCCCAGCCAAATTGCGTTCCTGAGCCATAGGTAAACCAGGTTTGCAGAACCTGATGGCGGTCGTTCTCCAGGGCGATGCAGTGAAAAGCACCGGCACCGGGTGTGCCGAAGCGGAGATCTGTCAATTCAATACGTGCGCCCCGCTTGCCCTTTAACTCAACTGGCGATTCGGACCAGATCGGGAAGCGGGCGAAATACAGAAAATATCGAAACGGCTCTTGCGTCTTTGCCTGCTCAATGCCGCTCGTGATCGCCGGTTTGTAATAGATCCTCGCAGTGCTGATATCCGGTTCTTCGTAGGCGTTCACCGGGAACGAAAGATAAGCTCCGGCGGTTTCCACGGCTGCGTTCCAATAGAACGGATTCAAAGGCGTGGGGAAGGCTGCGGCCTGTACCGGCGCGGCATCTTCGTACAAGCGGGATTCCAGTTTCGTGATCACACGATGATGAAGCAGCCCGCGAAAACAGTCAAATAAAAGAAAAAAGACCAAGGCAAACCGGGCGATGCCTCGCCCCGGCGGCGTTCGGTCCCCAATTTCACGGCTGACCATCCACACAAAAAAAGGCCACACGGCGGCAAGCAGCAGCACGCTCATAATGACTCCGTCATAAAGGGAGTTGAGATCCAGGTGGAACCAGCGCGAGGAGAACGGCAGCAGCAGGCGGATGCCGTAGTTATTGGTCCAATCGATCAGTAGGTGACTGGCGACTCCCACGCAGCACAGCAGCCAGGCACGCAGCCATGGGAGTTTCTGGCGGAAAAGGGCGGCGACCACCAGCACCGGCAAAGCGGCCATCAGCGGCAAGAACAATAACGAATGCGTGTAGCCGCGATGCGCCTCGAAGTAGGGCAGCGAACCCTGCGTTGCCGCCAAGATATCAATATCCGGCGCGTTGGCGGATAGAATCAGCAGGATGGCGCCTCGCGGGCAGAACCGGTCCAGTCCCGCGCGCGCCATGGCCCAACCGGTGAGCGAATGAGTGACATTATCCATTCGCGGCCATTAGGCGCAGGCAGGAACGCCTATCAGGGACTGCTCGCGCGCGTGGTACTGGGGAGGAACCAGCAGCGTTAAGGCGTCAGGAATAATTTCTGCGGTCATGGGCAGCGCACCGGCCAATTCGCCGTCCACCTGCACATAGACCGGCTCGCCGGAGGGCCGCTGACAAGTTATAGCGCGTCCATGCAAAACCGTGCATCCGTTCATGCGTGCTGCCTGGCCTAGGGTGACTCCCACCAGATAGGGCAGATAGCGCACGGCCCTTGCGCCGCGAAACAGCACGACTTCAAAATCATGGCGAAACAAGGATGCGCCGCGCGCAATTTCGAGATCTCCTCCATAGTTTCTGACGCGGCTGATTAATGCGAAGCTGGCGGTATGGCGCTGGCCGTCCACGGTCACCTCAAACTCCGGCAGAGTCCGCAGCACTTGCGCGAACCCGCAAACATAGTAGGCGAGTTTACCGGCGGCGGCTTTTAAGTCCAGATTGAGACGGGAAATGATTTCGGCGTCCAGCCCGGCGCCCGCCATGCAAACAAACCCGCGCTGTTTGGTTCCATCAAAGCGTAACCCTCCTACAGCCATGCGATGCGGCTTGAGCTGACGAACGGAACTGGCGGCGTGTTCCATGTGTATGGGCAGGCGTATTTCCCGCGCCAGCACATTGGCCGTTCCGCCGGGGAGAATGGCCAGGGGAACTTCCGAATGCAGCATCCCATTAGCGACTTCGTTGATGGTTCCGTCGCCCCCTGCCGCAAGAATGAGGTCACATCCGCTTTGGATCTGTTCCCGCGCCTGCGCCGAAGCGCTGCCTGGGGCGACCGTCGGCACCAGCCGCGTTTCTATGTCCTGGCGCTCCAGAGCGGCGGCGCTCCGCTCCAGCAGGTATCGCCGTCGCGAGAGCCCTCTGGCAACGGGGTTGTAAATGATGGCGGCGCGTTTCGCGTGGAGAGATTCCAAGTTCCTTATTTTGACATTTCTACAAACGAAGCTCGTA
>CAXUBB010000482.1:0-2287 GCA_964249105.1 uncultured Bryobacteraceae bacterium
AGCTCATCCTGCGTGTAGATATCCTTGCACTCAATAAAATTAAAAAAATAGCCCTGGCGAAAACTCTTATTCATGCTATGCCTGGCGGTTGTTCGCGCATGGTGGACAACTGCCTCTCCGCCTCCGCCATCGCCCGCGCCACGGCATTCGGCCCCGTGCCGCCCGGCAGTTCACGGCTCTTCATGCCTTCCGATGGTTTCAAGAGCCGGGCCATGTCGCCCTTGAACTCCGGCGCAAATGCCGCCAGCGTTTCTGCTGTCCAATCCGAAGGACGTTTCCCTGACTTCACGCTTTCGAGCACCAATTGACCTACCAATTGATGCGCCCGATGAAACGGCACCCCGCTCCGGGCCACCTCTTCCGCTAAATCGGTTGCGACAACCCAGCTTTCCTCCGCCGCTTCCAGCGGCTTTGCTCCGTCAAGGACAACCGACTCCGCCACTGCCGCCGCCATCCGCAATGAACCCGAAGTCTGATGAAACGCATCGAAGAGCGGCTCTTTGTCTTCCTGCATATCGCGGTTGTACGTCATAGGAAGGCCCTTCATGGTGATAAATAAAGAGGTCAGGTCTCCGAACACCCGCCCTGATTTCCCGCGAATCAATTCCAGCGAGTCAGGATTTTTTTTCTGCGGCATCAAGCTCGATCCGCTCGTCACGCCGTCACCTAGCGTCATCCAGCCAAACTCCTCACTGGAGTAAAGAATCCAGTCTTCCGCTAACCGGCTCAAGTGCAGCATCACCATGCCACACGCATAGAGAAAATCCAGCGCAAAGTCCCGGTCTCCCGAAACGTCCATGCTGTTACGCGTGGCGGCGGGAAACGCCAGATCCTCCGCTATCGCCTGGCGGTCAAAAGCGAATCCGCTGCCTGCCAGCGCCCCCGACCCCAGCGGCATCGCATTGATCCGCGTTCGCGCTTGCGTCAGCCTTTCGGCATCCCGCGAAAATATTTCGAAATACGCCAGCAGGTAATGAGGCCACAGAACAGCTTGCGCGCGCCGCAGATGCGTATAGCCCGGAATCACCGCTTCCGGGTATTTTTTGGCAAGAGCGAGCAGCGCCTCCATCAGTCCCGCCAGTTCCGCGAGCAGCGTATCCGCAGCCGCCCGAAGGTAAAGCCGAGTGTCTAAAGAAACCTGTTCATTCCGGCTTCGTCCTGTGTAGATATAGGTCGAAACCGAAACAAAAAAAAAAAAAAGCTTCCGAATGACAAATGTGTGGACATCCTCGTCCGCCGCGTTCTGGAAATAGTTGGGGTCCCGCGCTTCCCGCCCGATCTCCGCAAAAGCCGAAACGATCTGTTCGCACTCTTCTTCCGTTAGAATCCCTTGGGCGCGGAGGGCTCGCGCAAACGCTTGCGACCCCTCCACATCCGCGAAGATTAACTTACGGTCAAAGTGCAGAGAACCGGAGAACCCCTCGAAAACTTCCGACGGCCCCGTTTCAAATCTTCCGCCCCAAAGCTTCATGGCCATTACTGCTTCTTGAGCGACGCTTCGACTTTGATCGGCAGTCCGACGATGTTGATGAATCCAAGCGCGTCTTTCTGGTCATAGCTCGCGCCCATTGTAAAGCTTGCGATATCCAGGCTATACAGCGAATTGGGACTCTTCCGGCTCACCGGCTGCAAGTTGCCCTTATACAGCCGCATCGTGACTTCACCCGTCACCGGCTCGGAAACTCTTGCAAAGAACGCATCCAGAGATTCGCGCAGCGGAGTAAACCAAAGCCCGTTGTAAACCATCTCGGCGTAGTCCAAAGCTAACTTCTGTTTATAGTGCAGAGTCATCCGGTCCAGCGTCAATGCTTCCAGTTCCCGCACCGCCGCCATCAGAATCGTGCCGCCCGGCGTTTCGTAGCAGCCCCGCGACTTCATTCCGACAAACCGGTTCTCGACCAGATCAATCCGCCCGATTCCATGTTCGCCGCCCATCTGGTTCAACTGCTCCAGCAACGCAACCCCGCTCAGGCCGCGTTGGCCGTTCAGCGAAACCGGTACGCCGCTCTCGAACCCAATCGTCACATCCAGCGGTTCCGCGGGAGCATCCGCCGGGCTCATGCTCAACATCCAGACATGCTCCGGCGCGGCATTGGCCGGATCTTCCAACTCGCCGCCTTCATGGGAGATGTGCCAGATGTTCCGGTCCCGGCTATAGATTTTAGTGGTTGATTGGGAGATCGGAACATGGTGCGCCTTCGCGTACTCAATAGCATCCTCACGCGACACGATATCCCACTCCCGCCACGGCGCAATCACCTTCAGCTCCGGCGCCAGCGCCTGGTAG
>CAXUBB010000482.1:2297-3809 GCA_964249105.1 uncultured Bryobacteraceae bacterium
CCCGGAAGAGGCGGAGCGATGGCCTTGTAGGGCAGCTCAAACCGGACTTGATCGTTGCCTTTACCCGTGCATCCGTGCGCCAGCGCATCGCACCCTGTTTGCAAGGCAACTTCCGCCTGCCGCTTCGCCAGCAAGGGCCGGGCAATGGAAGTGCCCAGCAGGTACTTGTGCTCATAGATGCCGCCCGACCGCACCAGCTTCCACAGGTAATCCGTGACGAACTCTTCGCGCATATCCTCGACATGCACCTCGGAAGCGCCTGTTTTCAGCGCTTTTTCCTTAAGTCCGTCGAGTTCCTCGCCGCCCTGCCCGATATCACCGCATACGGCCACTACCTCGCATCCGTAATGCTCCTTCAGCCACGGAATGATGACGGAGGTATCTAGTCCGCCCGAGTACGCCAGCGCTACTTTCTTTGCTTTTACTTGATTCATGCTCAATTTCCTGTAGGCGCGTGCGCTCAAGCAGCCGCGTCCGCGCCCGCGCAAAATCCCTTGAGAACTGGAAACAATTAATTACTGCAACGTCATCAGCAGCAACGCTTTTTGCACGTGCAGCCGGTTTTCGGCCTGATCAAACGCCGCGGACTGTTTCGACTCGATGACGCCATCCGTCACTTCCAAGCCGCGCTTTGCCGGAAGGCAGTGCATAAAGACGGCATCGGGACGCGCTTGCGCCAGCAAATCCTCGTTCACCTGATACGGAGCAAAAATCCGCTTGCGTTCCTCCGCCTCGGACTCCTGGCCCATGCTCGCCCAAACATCTGTGTAAACCGCATGCGCTCCCTGAACCGCCGCCTTTGGGTCATGGGTCGTTTCGATAATCGCGCCTGTCTGCAACGCCAACTGTTTCGCTTGCTGGACAATTTCCGGCCGCGGCCCGTAGCCTTCCGGCGTCGCCACCGAACAATGCAAACCCAACCGCGCGCCGCACAACAGGAGCGAATGAGCCACGTTATTGCCGTCGCCCACATACGCCAGCTTTAACCCGCGCAGCCGTCCAAAATGCTCCTTGAACGTGAACATATCCGCCAGCGCCTGGCATGGATGATACAGATCGCTCAACGCGTTTACCACCGGTAATCCCGACCAGCGCGCCAATTCGTCAATGGTTTCCTGCAAAAAGGTTCGCGCCACAATCGCATCCGTCCACCGCGCCAGATTACGAGCCACATCCTTGAGCGGCTCACGATCGCCGATCATTCCTACCTGCGTCACGCAATCCCCGCCCAGTTGCTTAATCGCCAGTTCAAACGTCATCCGCGTGCGCAGGGATGGTTTCTCAAACAAGAGCGTCAAATACCGGCCCTTCAACGCGGACGCGTACCGCTGCCGCGACTGCTTCACCTGCTGGGTCAACTGAAGCAAACCACCCAACTGCTCAGTGGACAGATCCAGATCATGACGCAGATTCGCAACACCAACTTGGGATGTCTGCTTGGGTGAAGGCGCGACCATAACTGTTCTCCTGTTATGAATTTTTATTCAATATTATGAATAATTACACATAAAC
>CAXUBB010000483.1:0-3804 GCA_964249105.1 uncultured Bryobacteraceae bacterium
CGATTGCCAGCGAGACCACCAGTTCCAATGGAGATTTGCTGATTCTGGGGTACACCTCATCAGAAACGCAAGCGGGGATAAACGCTCTTCCCCTTCCTTCGCTTATCAACGAAAAGTTCACCGATGCCTTGGTGCAACTCGCACCCTCTCAGTACTTTTCGAGTGTATATGTTCCTACTCCTGCAGAACGAACAGGCGATTATTCCTCATTTTCAGGAACGTTGATTGACCCGCTCACGACTATGGCGTTTCCAGGAAACATCATTCCGCTTTCCCGGCTTTTCGGGACTAACGGACTGTATGCCATGCGCGTCGGGCCGCAAGCGGCGGCAGCCACGCCTGAGCCGGCGACATTCGGGTTGATCGCCTTGACGGCTCTTGCTGCCGGTCTATTCAGACTGAGACGCATTTACATTCGCAGTGTTTGATTCCGACAACCCTGATCGAAGCGAGCAATCGCGTCTGCTTCATTCGTTTGATAGGTTGTTGAGGTCGAATAAAATGCGTGTTCAAGTCAGGCTCTCGTTGCTGATAGCGCTGAGCATCCTATCAGGTCTCGATCTCAAAGCCGCCGCCCAGAATGGGTCCTGGTATCCGGGGCAGGGCGTATATTGGCGGCCGGCCAACTCCCCTTACACGCCGGGACCAAGCGCCATCATGGGAGGGCCGGGCAATGATCCCAATCCCGGCTCACCGATGTACATCTGCCGCTCGCGTTATCAGGGCAGCATGCAGCCGGGAAAATGGGTGGGCGGAAATTGTAATATTGCCTACGGCGGCCGGGAGATCGTGCGTTCTTCCTACGAAGTGGCCTATGGCAATGCCGTGTGGCTGCCGTACGAGACAGCCAGAAACGGCTTGTATCAAACCGGCACCGATAGCGACGGAGTGCCGCTCTACACCTGTCGCGTGCGGTATCGGGGAGGCTCGTTTGGCTTTCCCCAGATTTCCGGTTTTCCCCTGGGGAAAGATCTCGGCTATCAGCCGGGAAAGCTGCTGAATGGAAGTTGCCATATTCCGCTCGGAGGGCAAGAGGTGGTGCAGGGGCCACCGTTCGAAGCGTTATACGTTCCTGGAGGATACTATCCGCCACCGTATCCTCCACCTGTCCCATTGACGCCTGCCGCCCCATCCGTACCGTACGCTCAACCCGGCCCAAGCTCGGTCACCTGGCAATCGGCTCGATCCCCTTTTACGCCTGGGACAGGTGCCATCGAAGGCGGCCCTGGTAACGGGCCCAAGCCGGGTTCTCCCCTGTATGTGTGCCGGGCAGGCTACAACGGCAGCTTGATTCCCGGCAAATGGATTCAAGGGGAGTGCAGCGTCGCTTACGGCGGTTTGGAATACAAGATGAAAACCTATGATGTGGCCTTTGGCAAAGCCACCTGGGCACCGTTCAGCGGCATCTCGGCTGACTTGGTACAGGGCGGCTACGACACGGACGGCACACCTTTATATATCTGCCGGGTTCCGCATTTTAAGCCGGTTTTCCACGACGTAGGAAGTCAACCAGGCAAAATTGTGGGAGGCACTTGTCACGTCCCGTATGCAAATCAGGAACTAACGCAGAACCCGCCTTTCGAGGCGCTTTACTCCGTAGCAGATCAGCCAAGCGTCGGCAGTTCGGCGCCTCCCCCGACTTCCAGCCAGCAAGGAAGCGGACTGGAAATTGTATTCCAGACAGGAACGGATGCGACACCAGGGAAAGTTTCAGTCAAGAACGGCGCCACGGGAATTGCCGTAGACAAAGATTTGGCTCCTCATCTTTCACCTGAGCAGTGCGCGGCAGTCTTAGTACAGGCAGCGTTTCAAGTGGGGTTGCAAATTCAGTCGGAAGCAGGCGGAAAGGGACTGAAGGTGTTCGGCGCCAATAACTATGTCAGTGTTACTGGGGCATCCGTTTCAGTAGGTCAATTCTAAAGCAGGTCGTCTGGCAAGCTGGGCAAAACACTTCTAAATCGTTCCACATACGAAGCCGGACACTCAGGCAACCTCGCCTACCTGAATTTAATAGCATCAAGAATCGGGTTAAGAAAAAGAAAAACAACGGATCACGAAGTAGTCAGTCTGAATTCTGCCGCAAATGGTAAAGATTATAGCGGAAAAGGACAGTAAAGCTGCCAATCAGAGATTAGCGCCTGATCCTGGCGGTGAGGGTGGGATTCGAACCCACGGAACCCGTGAAGGTTCAACGGTTTTCGAGACCGCCCGATTCAACCACTCTCGCACCTCACCGCGTGTCGGACTACTATTTACCTTACCACCCCAGCACGCGCGCGAAGATCAAGGGAGCCACAATGGAAGCATCCGATTCGATCAAGTATTTGGGCGTATCAATGCTCAGTTTTTCCCAAGTGATTTTCTCATTCGGCACCGCGCCCGAATAGGAGCCGTAACTGGTTGTCGAATCGCTGATCTGACAGAAATAACCCCAGAGCGGCATGTCCTTTTTCTGAAGGTCCTGACGCAGCATGGGAACGACGCAGATGGGAAAGTCGCCCGCAATACCGCCGCCGATTTGAAAGAACCCAATTGAAGAATTTTTTGAGGTCTTCGTATACCAGTCCGCCAGCGATATCATATATTCAATGCCGGTGCGCACGGTGTGTACGTTTTTGACATCGCCTGCTATGCAGTGCCCCGCGTACATGTTGCCTAGCGTCGAATCTTCCCATCCAGGAACAAAAATAGGCAGATTGCGCTCCATGGCCGCGAAGAGCCAGGAATTTTTCGGATCGATCTGGAAGCTCTTTTGCAAATCCGGCGATTGCAGAATCCGATAAAAGAATTGGTGCGGAAAATAGCGTTCGCCTTTGCTGTCCGCCGCCGTCCACTCCCGCAAAATCACGCCCTCGATGCGCCGCATGGCTTCTTCTTCGGGAATACAAGTGTCGGTTACTCGATTCATATGTTTATCGAGCAATGCCTGTTCGTCTTTTGCGCTTAAATCACGCCAATGCGGAACTCTCTCATAGAAATCGTGCGCCACCAGGTTGAATACATCCTCTTCCAGGTTTGCGCCGGTGCAGGAGATGCCGTGAATTTTTCCTTCGCGGATCATTGCGGCCAGCGAGACGCCCAACTCAGCCGTGCTCATCGCGCCGGCCAGCGTCAGGAACATCTTGCCGCCTTCATCCAAGTGCTTGATCCAGCCTTCCGCCGCTTCGATTAAAGCGGCCGCGTTGAAATGCCGGAAGTGATGCTTGATAAATGTCGAAATAGGCCCGTAGTTCATTGCCTTAACTACGGTACCGTTCCCCGGTCATAATCGCAATAGCGCCAATCCCGGAAGTAAGAGCATGCCCCCTACCTTAATCCATTTCTAGCGGCACATAAATCAAATGTCCATCCCGCTCCACCAGCAGCACGGCCGGTTGGCCGGACTTTATGCTCTCCAGCATCTGCCGCAACTGCGCGACATTGCTGATCACCTTGCGATTCACGCTATAGATGACATCTCCTGTTTGGAGAGCCGGGCCGGAGTAAGGCGTGCTGTTCTTGCGCGCCGCGACAACTACTCCCGCAGGCCGCCGCAGCTCAGGCAGTAACTGCACCACTTCTTTCGTAATATTGAGGCCGACAATTCCGAGCTGCGGCACTACATTCTTTATGGGATCAACCAGGTCCGCCAAAGCATCCAGCTCGGCTCCGGACTGCTCTTCAGTGATGGTGGGAAGATCAAGCTGATCCATGCCGCGCTGCACGCGCAGCGTCACTTTCGTGCCGGGAGGAAGACGGAACACGCTGACTTCAAGCTCACGCATGGTTCTGACGGGCTTATTGTTAAAACCCACTACAATATCG
>CAXUBB010000484.1:0-240 GCA_964249105.1 uncultured Bryobacteraceae bacterium
TTTGCCTTACTCCGAAATCATGCCGAAGATGGCGGCTATCGTTCATCAAGGCGGGATCGGCACGACCGCGCAAGGCTTACGGGCAGGTCGTCCTACTCTGATCGTGCCTTGGGCGCACGATCAACCGGACAACGCGGAGCGTTTACGGAAGCTGGGAGTCGGGCGCACTGTTCCGCGTTGGCGATACCGGGCCAAGCGCATTGCCAGAGAGTTGAATCGCCTGCTTAACGATAAAAGTTA
>CAXUBB010000484.1:250-3790 GCA_964249105.1 uncultured Bryobacteraceae bacterium
TGGTAGCAGTCGTCCAGATCGCAAAACAAAGCTACAATATCCACGGCAGGGCTCCCGAAAAGGAATGGTTTAGGCAACCTTAGGGTAGATCACCTCTACTCACTCCGGCAAGGGGTCCTGCTTAGACCGAACTGACGTTGAAATAGCAAAAGTTAGCGCCAGCTTATGAGGCTAGCTCCAATTTTTGTCCCACTCTGCCATAGCCTCTCGGTTCATTTCTGCGATAGCCGATTCAAGCTGGTCAGCGGGCATCCTGAGCGTGTCTCTTTTCACCAATCGAGAGAACTTTGACGGCACTTCGTCAGGTACTATGCGAGTCTTCCGCCCATGATGGATAACCTCGATAGGCTCCCCGCTACCTGCTTGGTCTAATGCGTTCAAGAGATTCTTAAACTCAGTCACGCTGATTGTCATACATGTACGGCAATGATTTACAAATGTACATTCTTAATGTATAGACACTGAGTTGCTAAACACAATCTAATAGTGTAGAATCAAAAACATTTATTGTGACCATGGTATTATGTCCATAGTGACATAAGCGATATGAAAACCATTGCGGCTGGAGCTTTCAAAACGAACTGCCTCGCATTAATGGACGAAGTTCAGGCTAAGCGCGAAGTTTTGCTGATTACTAAGCATGGAAAACCGGTCGCCAAACTGGTTCCTATCGATTCGGATACTGACGATATCTTTGGATGCTTAGCTGGAATCGTGCGTATTACTGGAGATGTAGTCTCACCGGCTGTTCCTCTCGAAGAATGGGAAAGTCTTAAGTGATTTTGCTTGACACCCATATTGCGCTTTGGCTCCTCGCCGATCCAAGCCGTTTATCGCGAGCGGCAATCCATGCTATTCGAAACGCCAGGATAAACGGTGGCTTGGCGATTTCCAGCTTGACCCTCTTCGAGCTTGCCCAATTGATTGCTCGAAACCGCATTCAAATTGATGTCTCGCTTGAATTTTTTATACAGGATGTGGAAGCGCGTTTCGTGGTGAAACCGGTTACTGGCCGTGCTGCCGTCTTGTCTGCCCAACTCTCAAAGTTTTATCCGAAAGATCCAATAGACCGTCTGATTGGCGCAACCGCGCTGGCGGAAGGCATGGCGTTAGTTACAGCCGATCAAAAGATACGAAGTTGTCCCGATGTGCAAACAATCTGGTAGGAAGAAACGCTCTTAGCGTTTCTTCCGTACTAAACGGCGGGCCTTGCGAACGATGCCGGGTGTGTTGGTGAATGCTTCATCCACCAACGCGATTTGTTGGTCGTTGTGTACTTTGTGCGCGCCTGCCGCCGGACTGGCGGCGGCGGGACGGCCCACGTAACGTAGTCGGCGCTTGCTCGACGCTACTGTTCTCGGATTGATGAGCGGCTGCATCTGTTCTTCCACGAAATACCAGGCGCCCATATTCTCCGCCTCTTCCTGCACCCAGAAGATTTCGGCGGCATCCGAGTAGCGGCGCAAAACGTCAGTTAAGCGCTGCAACGGGAAGGGGTAAAGCTGCTCGATTCGAATAATGGCGATATCGTTGCGGCCCAACTCCTCCCGTTTGTTGACAAGATCATAGTAGACCTTTCCGGTACACAGCAGAATACGGCGGACGCTGTTACCTAGATACTGAGGGTCGCTGATGACTTCCTGGAACGTTCCGCTCGTCAGTTCTTCCAAGCGCGAAGCAGCTTTGGGATAGCGCAGGAGGAACTTGGGCGTGAACACAATTAACGGCTTGCGCATGCCGCGCCGGTCATTGCCGCCATACATCTGTCGGCGCAGCAGGTGGAAGTACTGGGCCGGAGTCGTGCAGTTGCAGACCTGCATGTTTTCTTCGGCGCAGAGTTGCAGAAAACGCTCCATGCGTCCGCTGGAATGCTCCGGGCCTTGCCCTTCGAGTCCGTGCGGCAGCAGGAGAACCAAGCCGCTGGGCTGGTTCCACTTGGCTTCGGCGGAAGCGATGAATTGATCGATAATGATCTGCGCGCCGTTCACGAAATCACCGAATTGCGCTTCCCACATGACCAGAGTCAGTGGATCGGCCACGCTATAACCAAACTCGAAACCCATGACGGCGTACTCGCTCAGCGAGCTATCGACGACTTCGAATTTCACCTGGTTCGGAGCGAGATGCTGGAGCGGAATATAGGGTTCGCCGGTTTCGTAATCAGAGAATTTCAGGTGCCGCTGCGTAAACGTGCCGCGCGAAACATCCTCGCCGCTTAACCGAACGGGCGTGCCTTCCAGGACAAGGCTGCCAAAGGCCAGGGTTTCGGCAAAGCCCCAATCGATCGGAGCGCCCTTCAGAACTTCGCGGCGTTTTTCGAGCAAGCCTTTCAGCTTGGGGTGAAGATTAAACCCGTCCGGCAGCGTGGTGCAGGTCTCGACGACTTTGACGAGCGTGCTGTGGTCGGCTGCGGTGGGCGGAATGGGCTGATGTACCTGTTCGAAAGGCGCATCAGCAAACTCCTCAATAATGAAATCTTCGCGCCGTTTCTTTGCCTGATCGTACGTTTCGTTCAGTTTCGCGCGGGATAGGTTTCGAAGATTAACGACGTAATCTTTATTGACGAACTTCTCGCGTATGAGCCTTTCGGAGTACTGCGCCGTGGCGGTTGGGGTCGCTTTGATCTTGCGATACATGACCGGCTGCGTATAGCTGGGGTCGTCCGCCTCATTGTGCCCTTGGCGGCGATAGCCGATGATGTCGAGAACAACGTCGCGTTTGAAACGTTGTCGGTAATCATAGGCAAGCTGCGTAGCGCGGAGGCAAGCTTCCGGGTCATCGGCGTTTACATGAAGGATGGGCGCCTGCACGGAGAGCGCTACGTCGGTGGAATAAACGCTGCTGCGGCTATCCAGCGGATTGGTGGTGAACCCAATCTGATTATTGGTGACAACGTGAATGGTTCCGCCCGTGGTGTAGCCTTCCAGTTGCGATAACTGAAGCGTTTCGGCCACCACTCCCTGACCAATCAAAGCCGCGTCGCCGTGAACGAGCAGCGGGATGACCCGCGCTCTCTCCGTATCCCCTGCCCGGTCTTGCTTAGGCCGGACCAATCCTTCCACTACCGGATCGACCGCCTCTAAGTGGCTGGGATTGAAGGCCACGGAGACGAGAACCTCCTTGCCGCTTGTGGAGCGATGGATTCCGCTGGCGCCCAAGTGATACTTCACATCGCCGGCGCCTTGCACGCTTTCGGGATCGGGCTCGCCCTCAAATTCGGAGAACACTTGCACCATGGATTTGCCGACGATGTTGGCAAGAACGTTTAATCGCCCACGGTGCGCCATGCCGATCACGGTTTCAAGCACGTTGTCGTTGGCGGCGCGTTCCAATACCTCGTCCAGCACGACAATAAAGCTTTCCAGCCCTTCGAGGCCGAAACGCTTTTGCCCGACAAAGCGGGTTTGCAGAAACTGCTCGAACTCTTCCGCTTGGACCAGGCGGCTTAGAATGCGGTGACGAACGGAGTCGTCCAGCTTCCACAAATTGGTGGAAGCTTCCATGCGGTCCTGGAGCCATTGCTTCTGCTCGGGGTCCTGA
>CAXUBB010000485.1:0-1400 GCA_964249105.1 uncultured Bryobacteraceae bacterium
CTGCTCGCGCATCTTCTTGACTTTCTCCGCGAGGGTCGCCATTTTGCGGTCTATCTCGGAGTAGCGGAGATCGGCTTGCATCTTCAAACCGGTCGCTTCCCGGATCGCTTTCTGAATATCAGCCGAACGCGCATTGAAAAAGGCGGGCGCCAGCTTCCAGATCGCAAAGCCGAGACCGGCGGCAAAGATGGCGGTATTGATGATGTGCCACTTCATCTCGCTTTCCTGCTCCGCCGCATCCTTCTGTGGAGCTGTTTGCGCCTGCGCCCGGTTCGCGCCCATTAACAGCAACAGCGCGGCGCAAAAACCGGCGTAAAGAAGCGTCCGGCGCACTAAGCCGCTCTCCTTCGCAGAAGTGACTGCACGATCTGTTCGCTCAAGGGTTGCACATTGGCTTCCAACTCGCCTTGTGCGCGCGTTGTTTCCTGCGCAATTTCCGCTTTCGCCTGAGTCACATGCGCCTCGGCTTCCGCACGCGCCTTCGCTACCGTTTCCATCTGCTCCTGCGCCCATTTCTGCCGCAATGCTTCGTTTTCTCCGTTGATTTCGGCGCGCGCCAACTGCAAGGCCCGTTCAAACTCCGAGGATTTCTGGTCTGCCGCCTCGAAAGCCCGTTGTGAGAGTTCCCGGACGCCTTCCGTTTCTTTACGTCTTTGTTCGAGCACTTGCGCTAATGGCCTGAAATAGACTGCCTTCAGGTAAAAGGTCAAAAACAGAAAAAAAACGACCGTTGGAATGGCCTGCAACAGCAGGTTAGCCAAGGCGTGTAGCGTCGAATTCATCTGATTTTATTTTAAGTGGAAGGGGAAAAAGCCGGAAATCGGGAACTCGCGGGCGCAAGCGCACCTCAAACGTGGCGGACCTTCCCTACTTTGTTTACGCTAACATATGCGGGGAGCGGACTTCAATCGAACGTGGGAAAACGGAATCAAAAAATCGTTTGAGCGGAGCTTGCATTTTCGTGTAAACTATGAGAAGGAATTACATTTGATTTCATCCCCAGTCGTCCCCCGAGCGCTTGTTCGCGCCCACTATTAGCCCGGCATGTATCCACCAAGAAGTTTCCCTCCTCGCCGGCCAAGAATTCGAGAAAACGTCAATGAGGCAATCCGTGCTAGAGAAGTCCGCGCGGTATTTCCGGATGGATCTACTGAGATTATGCCCACTCCTGCCGCTGTTCGCAGGGCTCAGGATCTGGGTCTGGATTTGATCCTGATTGCCCCTACCGCCGAGCCGCCTGTCGCCAAGGCGATGGATTACGGCCAGTGGCAATACGAGCAAAAAAAGAAACAGCACGAAGCTAAGAAAAAGCAGCATGTGATTCAGGTTAAGGAGCTGAAATTCCGCCCCAATACGGACGATCACGACTACGATTTCAAAAAAAATCATGCCATTCGGTT
>CAXUBB010000485.1:1410-3762 GCA_964249105.1 uncultured Bryobacteraceae bacterium
CAAGGCGGTCGTGCAGTTTCGAGGCCGTGAAATCGCGCACGTCGATCTCGGCAAAAAGCTGCTGCTTCGCTTTGCCGAAGACCTGAACGGCGTCGGCGCGATTGAAGGGCAGCCTCGTCTGGAAGGCCGCAACGCCCACGTGATTATCAGCCCTGTGAAAGCTATTATCCCGCCGAAAGAAAAGCGGGAAAAGCCGAAAGATAACGGGGCGGCTCCGGGCAGCGTCTCGGCTCCTGTCGTTTCCTGATACTTCGGCAGAGCCTCATTAGCGGAAACACCGCCTCATGATTTTTCTCCGGTTATGCCTTGGATTAGGGCTGTTCAGTTTCCCGGTTCTAAGGGCGACGGCTCCGCCAAAGCTGCTATGGAGCGATGAGTTCTCCGGCGCGACTGGCCACCCTCCCGATCCATCAAAATGGACCTATGACCGGGGCGCTACGGGCTGGGGCAACCGAGAACTGGAGAATTATACGGACCAGCCGGACAATGCCTTTCTGGATGGCCAGGGGCATTTAATCATTCGCGCCATGAAGGATGCGGAGGGCCGTTTTACGTCTGCCCGCCTGAAAACCCAAGGGTTGTTCGCTTTTACCTACGGACGGGCGGAAGCGCGCATGAAGCTTCCGCGTGGGCAAGGGCTGTGGCCAGCGTTCTGGATGCTCGGCAGCGACGTTGCCCAGGCTGGCTGGCCCGCTTGCGGCGAAATAGACATTCTGGAGAACCTGGGCCGTGAGCCGGCGCTCGCGCATGGAACTGTTCACGGTCCCGGCTATTCCGGTAAGCGTGCAATTTCGGCACAATATGCCCTGCCGGGTGCGCCTGTCCTAGCCGACGATTTTCACTTGTACGCCGCTGATTGGCGGCCCGGCCGCATCGAGTTCTCCGTTGACGGTCATATATACGCGACCGTTACGCCCGCCTCGCTTCCACCCGGCGCGAAGTGGGTCTACCATAATCCGTTCTTCATTCTCCTCAACCTCGCGGTCGGCGGCGCATGGCCCGGCAATCCGGACGCATCGACCACCTTTCCGCAGGATCTTACGGTTGACTACGTTCGCGTATACGAAGGGATACCAGGAAAGTAGAATGCCTGGATTTATTCGTTGAGCAGTCATAGCGATTAAAGAAGGCGCACATTTCTTCCTCTTGCTGTCACATCACGCAAGCTCTGGCTACTAATCTCCGACTGAATGCCGCCTAAAATTGCTTCCAAAAACCAATTGATTGCTCCTTGTGCGGCCACTTTACTGAGAACGCTACATCACAGCGACAGCCCAATTTCACTTTCCGGCTTGCCCGTCATTGAGGAGTTAGTGAGGAGCTTTGTTTTGCGCATCGAAGGCGGGGTTTACAGATATGAGCGATACCTGCCCAGCCCTAGTGCGACTTGCTGAATAAATGTTCTCCGGTAGTTGAAAATTCCCACACGGAAAAATGGAAGTGGCGAGTAAACGTTTGGCGGAGAAATGGGCACCGTTGTCCTTATACTGATTCGCTCGCAGTCGGTACCGAATACAGGCTAAGATCAGAAAATGGATGTTCGGTCTAAATGTGAGGCGCTGTGGACCCGCGCAGTAGAGATTTTCGGTTCGGAAATCAAGGCCGATCGCTGGTTCCATACCAGGCTGTCAGAGTTGACTGATCGTACCCCTGAGGAAGTGTTGGAAGCGGATGCCAACATCGAGTTAGTTGAAGCGGTCCTTGATCGCATCGAGTACGGCGTTTTTAATTGATTACTGTCTTTCGTCTTTTCTCTCCGTGGCGCGAGCCGTGGGATGCGACTGGTGCGTTCTTGCGAGGAGGCCGATGGAATAGCCCTGGTACAGCAGTTCTGTATACCGCCTCATCCCTGTCCTTGGCTTGTCTTGAAATTCTAGTGCATATTCGAGATCCCAGTAATTTTCCGGCCTATTCGTACTCACAGTTAGCTGTTCCAGAGGACCAGATTGAACCGTGGGAGAGCAGCGATCCGAGTAGGTCACCAGAGAGAAGAACGGCTATTTTTGAATCTGAAGTGCTCTCTCGAGAAGAAGGCGATATTTGGATTCGTGAAAGGCAACGCAAACCAGCTCCATATCGGACTTATAGGCCGGGAAAAGCTCCAGAAACTGGAACAGACATTTTTGTCAGACCTCTTCCTGTTCGACAGGTGCCCTCTGTTGTTGTTCCTCAAGAATGGAATTACTTGATTGATCCCGAAGAAGAAATTTTCCGAAAAGGATGGTCGGTGCCAAAACTATTCCGGATAGATCCTCGATTGCTCGACCCTAGCCTTAGGTGAACTACCTGCATTATCGACATCCGTGATCCCGGACATCACATTCTGTTACAACACCAGATCGCAATACAATG
>CAXUBB010000486.1:0-3735 GCA_964249105.1 uncultured Bryobacteraceae bacterium
GCCATGTAGAAAACGGTGTCCGGCGCGAAGGGTCCCTCGACCGGCAGTCCTTGTCTTCGCGCCGCTTCAATGGCCGGTCGAATTTCCAGCATCTCTTCGTCGCCGAACAGCCCGTTCTCGCCGGCATGCGGATTCAATCCCGCGACAGCGATCTTCGGAGCCGCACAAAGGCGTTTCACCGCGGCAGAGGTCAGTTCAATGATCTTCAGGATGCGCTCCTTCTTGGCCCTGGCGATGGCGTTCAGCAATGAAACGTGAGTGCTCACGTGAGTCACAATCAGCTTGTCCGAAACCAGCATGATGGTGACATCGCTGGAGCCGCAAAGCTGACCGATCAGTTCTGTGTGGCCGGTAAACCCGGAATCGGTCATTTGCGTTGCTTCCTTGTTGATGGGAAGAGTCACGACGGCTGATAGATCGCCTCGCAAGGCTGCCTGCGTAGCCTCGACAACATATTGTCGTGCGGCCGCGCCCGACTGGGCCGACAGTTCTCCGGGCCGGATATCCGAAGCGGCCAGGAGTCCGGGGTCGTGGACGTCGAGATCGCCGGTGGGAACAGCAAAGCCCAGTTTTTGGTTGTAGTATTCAAGAACGGCGCGGTCGCCGAACACCCGGAAAGGCTTGGGCAATTGATTCTCTGCATAAGCCTTCAGAAGAAGCTCAGGGCCGATGCCGCTGGAATCACCCAGAGTGATGCCGTAAGGCAGGTTGCGATTAGAGTTGGACATACATCAGTTGTTTGTGAAGTTGGAGCAGGATGTCCGGGGAACCGAATCCTCCGGCTTTGGTGACCAGAGTTCTGCCATTCGGAAGAAGCGAGACCGGCACGCCGGGCAGTATCTCGCCTACCGGTTCTACCGAACTGACATTGAGGGCCTGCAAAATGTGATGCGCCGTATCGCCTCCAAACACGATCAGCGCGTCAAAGGAACCGGGCTGGAACTGCTGGGCCGCCTGGTGGCCGAAGTGTGCGGCAAATTGCAACGGATCTCCCTGGTGTTTGCGATCAGCTTCCAGCAGTGCCCAGCCCGCGTCGCGGAAAAGCGCTAATGCCGTCGAAAGCTGCTCGCGAGAACGCTCATGCCGACTTCCCGAAACGACGAGCGCACGGCGAATGACGGGAAAGCGTACACAATAGTGAGGGTCGCCCAGAAGCCGGGCGGCGGCGTGAAGCAACGCGGAAGGACCCGCCGCGAACCCTCCGCTTTCGATCCACAGGCGTGCGGCCTCCTCAATATCGGCCTCGGTATTTGCTTCACAGATGGTGATGCCGTTCATGTCTCCTAGTAGCTTGGCGACGTTGCCGTCAATAATGGGATGAAGAGGGTCCTGCGCGAAGGCAGTTTGCGCAATGGGCATGCCGTCCACATGCAGGCAGCCGTTAACGAGAGTACGTCCTAATTGAGGGTATGCCGGAACGTAGGTCACAGGCCCGAATCGGGCGAGAGCGGCAACTTCCGCGCGAATGTTGCCCCGCAGTGTCGAGTCAGTCTTTTTGTATGTGAGCCGGGCGGCTGCGGTTTGCGCCAAGCGGGCCACTTTTTCCGCCGCTGCTTGGCCCGCGACGTGCCGCGTCTCGGTATCAATGACCAGAACCGGCGTTCCCGCCGCCATCTGCCCGTCGATCGAAACCTTCGTCCGCAAGCCCCGCTGAGCAAAGGCCGCCCCCGCCTCCAGCGCTCCCGTCAGATCGTCGGCTAAAACTAAAACCTCCGGCGCGGGGAGAGCAGCGAATCGGGAAACGGAGTGAACGGACACGGCTTGGGCCAGAATGGATTATATACAATCTTTGCGCTTACTCCGCGAAGTCGAGCGCCACCACTTCATGAAGCCCGACTGACGGCACTTCGATCTCGATCCATCCGCCTGCCGTGCGATGCGGAATCTCTCGCTTTGCCACCAGCAGATGTGATCGGCGAATCCGCCGATCTTGAGGAATTTGCATCCGCAGTTTCTGGCTTCCGATAGGGATGATCTCGCGCACCGGCCCTTTCATCATCATCGGGTTCGTCAGATTTACCAGATGAATCGTCATAGAGTTCTTTTGCGTCCATAGCGCCACGTCCAGAACGCCTGGTCCTTTTACGGAGAGAGGTTGCGCTTCCTGATGGGCCCAGGAAACCGCATTCGCGAGCAACCGGCCGTGATCCACGTCGAGCACCTGCCAGAACGTCCAGTCCACGTTCCAGGGGAAATAAACCACTCTTCCTTTACCGAACTCCTGGAGATAAACGCCGGCTTCAACGATTTGCGCCGGTCGCGGGAAAACTTCTTCCATCGGCAGGTCGGGATAGCTGGGCACCACTGTTAAAGGTGAATACGCCATGGGCGAGCCTGCGCCAGGAACAACCTTCACTCGTCCCACGCCGTTAATGATCCGCGTTGCATCTTCGAGGCCGGTCAGCAGCGGATGAAACCGTCCCGTAATCGGATCCTTCTGAAGACGCAGATAGGAATTCATCATAGGCCCCTCAACAGCCCCGGCAAACGATGCCCCGAATAACGATGACAGTCCGAAGTCCTTACGCTTGACGCCCCACTCATCGTAAAGCGAGGTTTCGTACGTGGCCACCATGCTTCCGCCGCGCTGGACAAACTCCTTCAGTTGATCGCACTGTTTATTGGAGAGCGCCGCGATGTTCGGCAGGATCAGCGTTCGAAATGGCTTCAAATGCTCCGCATCCAGCAAGCGGTCATGCACCATTTCGAACGGAATCCGGGCTTCGACCAATGCCTGATAGAAGCCTAGCGCGGGTTCCTCCACCTTCGACCGGGCTTTCTCGCCGCCATAGAAAGTGGCCGTCTGCTGCGAGTAAACCAGGCCCACTCGCGCGAGCGAATCCACGTTCCGCAGATACTTCTCATTCGCATAGTGCCAGGTGTACAACTCTTCCACCACGGGCAGCCAGCGCTTATCAATCGGCTTGGCGTTGAATTTGGTGAACCACGGGCGCAAACCCTGCGCCACGCCATCCGCTACCCACAGCCGGATCTCGTCTCCGCTCTGCACGGAGTCCTTCCACCGGTACTCCTCTTCCAAGCCGACGCTAAAGATGCCGGCAATCGCCTTCCGCCCCAGCGTCGCCCGATACTCTTTTCCGTTCTTGCCGTTGGACCACGGGGGAATGACGCCGTGCCGCGCCTGCCGATCGGCAAACAGTGTCGGAGCCAACTGTCCGATCACGGCCATGTCCAACTCGCTCAGCGCGCCGCCTCCCGCGTTTGCCAGGTAACTGGCGTTCGGGTTGATCGCCTTGATGCGCGCATCCCACAACCGCCACAACTCGAAGAGCCGCTGTTCCCGCCAGAGGATATATTCTCGTCTCGCCGGGTCCTGCGGATTGTTCGTTCTCGGCAAGTCCATGCGGGAAAAACGGCGGAAGTTCTCTCGGCAGTGCTCGCAGTAACACATTCCGGACCCCGCCCAACGGTTTGAGAAGATGCCATCCACGGAATACATCGTGACGATCTCTTCGGTCACCTTCGTCATGAAGTCGAAGTTATACGGCCCGAGCGGACAGGTCACCCAAAACTCTTTGTCCGACCAGTGGCGGCGCTTCTTTCCGTCGGCGTCCACCATGATCCAGTCCGGGTGAGCATCGTACACGTCCTGATGAACGGCATGCGGATCGGTACGGGCAATTACGTTCATCCCCAAGGCGCGACAGCCCTTCAGTAGGTCTCCGAACGTGTCTCTGTTTCCCAGCCACCTGCTCCGGTAGTGCAGAGGGATTT
>CAXUBB010000487.1:0-3734 GCA_964249105.1 uncultured Bryobacteraceae bacterium
GCGTATCGCTCGGCGTTCCGGAAGCGATTGCATAACCGGCCCGGTGCCTTAGCAGCCGCTCCATTCGGTCCGGGTCTGCCTGCCACACTGCGGGAACTCCGCTTTTCTGAACAACATAAAATTTAGCTGACATATTTTCCCCCTTGGAAACTGCGCCCATTACACGCCTTCCAGCGGAATGCGGAAGTCCTCAAAGCCGGCCATCATTTCTTTCGCACCCACGTCCCGATGGCCCGGCGATGTTTTCAACATGGAAGGTGTCAGTCTCTTTCGCGTCCATGCTATCTTTCGCAAGTTCTTAATCAAGCGGTTGCCGCTCCGCACTTCCCCTATATACTTGCCGTTGCACCCATAAACTTCATCGCCTTCCGCGAAATAGCCCATCTGCCGCCCGTCAGAACCGAACAGGCAATCCGAGCTTCTGTAGCCCACATACCGGCCAAGCCACGTCCAGAAATTATCGTCTGCCACTTCGTCTCCTGTTGTTTTGTTCATGCTGAATCTCCTGTAACTGCGCACTGCTCCTGCTGCTGGAACTGCGGAAAGTTTTAACCGGAGCGGAGTTCGGGTGAGCGCATCGCAACCTCTTTGTCTCGCTATCTTGCTAAGAAACAATATGGAGAAGCTCTGACTTAGCTCAGAAATTCTGAAGGATGGGTGGAAGCACTCAGGCAGCTTAAGTATAGGCTTAAACTGCGCTTTAGTCCAGAGCCTTGTTTTTCCATCAGCCCCCAGGTGTATACTTGAAACGGCTTAAGTAATCCTGCCTGAGCCGTCCATCCGTCGCTTTTAAGTCCGACGTTTCGAATTTTCCTCGCGCGCTTAATTCATAACCTGCTGCCTGCAAGGCGCAACCCCAACCTGGAGCTTCCCATGTCCCTGCTCAATGGAAACCGAGCCCGCGATCATAAAATCGCCACCAAGCGTCGTGTGCGCCGTAGTCAGCTGCGAGCGATGCGTCAGTTGCCTGTGCCAAAGCAGAACGCCGGCGCCGAGCCTGCAGTTCCTGCTCCCGCTTCAACCGAAGAAAAAACAGCACAAGCGTAGATACCAGTTTTCCGGCTGCTCGTCAGTTTAAATGTCCGAATCTGTCCGCGTCCGGCTGAGGGCGCGGTTTCGCCAGAAGTTGAGTTGATCCGCTAGCTCCGCCGGGCTTCGGCCATAAGTGTCCGGAAGTCCGCTCGTAAATCCCATCAGCGATTTGTTTACCTTCGCCAGCTTTGGGCGTTTGGGATTGGCCTCATCAAACACCACCAGGATAGTTGGCGCTGTAGGTACACGGGCTATTGCAAATTCACTAACGGTTTCCCAGCGGATTAGGGCCGCGGCTCGAAAGTACTCACAGGTAATGAAGCCCTCTGGACGCAGTTCCAGATAAGCGGCTTGGGGTAGCAGACGCAAGCTGAAAAGGAGGGAGCAAAATCCGAAAAACAGCAGCACAAGCCATCCGCCTATCGGCTGCTCACGCCTCATTAGTACTCCCACAATTGTGAATGCCAGCGAAGCGGCAAGAAGGCGGACAAGTTTGCGCTTCGCCGGTCGAAGCACCAAACGTTCGTCTTTTGCAAATTCTAGGTTCATAGCTGTTCAATTGATCTTCTCAAGATAAAGGCATTGTGGAGCGAATAGCCGCATCTCATCCTTACCTGGATGCCGTATACTCTGAACCGATGAACATGGCTAAATCAGCTACACCCGCCCTAAGGATTCGCGTTGGATTGCCGCACTCGCTTCAATTTCCGGTTGGCCCGTAATACGACAGAGATCCGGAGAAAATTAGCGTCGGTTTCCGACCAGCGTTCTCTATTTCACCTCCGGTCAGACCTGGAATTCCTGTCGGCTTCTCGATGACCTACTTGGAAGGCAGAGCCTCACGCTGTTTGGCGATATCCACAGCAAGCCGTTGATAGTATGCTGCCGCTAGTTCAGTTCCTATTCCTCTCGCGGCAGTGTTCATAGTCTCCTCCGCCGCAACGAAGTCCTTTTGCGCATCAGTATTCATCCCCGATTCGCGTTCAGCAACGGCGCGATGCCAGTAAAGATATCCCCACTCGGCATCCGCAGCGGTCAGAGTACTCGGCGCCAGTTGGATAGCCGCCTGGAAATGCCGCAAAGCCTCGCTCGATCGATGGCCCGCACGCAAGAGCGCGATACCGAATTCATCTTCAGCGGTCAGCCGATTAACATCAGCGCTGTCTGAATTCTCAATCGATTGGAGTTGCTGCCGGCAGGTGTCTAGTACAGCTGGATCGTTACTCAGGAGCGCATTCAAACACTTCGCGGGCAAACCTGGCGACAATTCTTGAGCTGTCATCGCCTCGGATGGTCTGATCGTTATGGGCGCGGTCGAAAAATCGAGGATAGCGGCACTGATCATCTCGATGGGCTGCCCGCCTGAAATCGTGACCGGCTTAAACTTCCAGTTTTTGACAAGTTCGACCGCAGTATCCGTGAGTTCTTTAGAGCCTTTGATTGCCTTTACATACAGCACGGTACCCCGCTCAGAAGTCCTGAACACAACCTTGACGGTGCCTTTCCGCTTCACAATCACGGGATCCGGGCGATCCTCGAGTTTATTCAAAAACGTAGACACATTAGAAAGCCGCCGCGGATACGCGATTTCTTGAGAAAACAGTAGCTGAGTGGACGCGGAGATCAGACTCAGAGTTAAAAGTATCCTCATGGGGTAGAAGTTAATACCTTACAGCACAGCGTTCGGAACACCTCCGCTTATGTTTTGAGGGATCGCTCCATCACCGCGAACTCGGCGGTGAAATAAATCTCACTCAGCCGATAACACCATGGACCGTCTGGGGCCGGTGACGCTTCACCTCTTTGACTAACCGCCCCATCTGTGTCCGGGTGTGATTCCGCGTTACTTTATCGCGCACATTCCCGAAGCTGGCTCGCTCCAGGAATTCTATCCGCTTCCGTTTTTTCCAGCAACTATCGCTTCTTTATGGCCGGATGGCACCAACGGTCTTCTGGTGGGCGTGAATGGGAAAGAGCAATGGCGACATCAAAGCGACACTTGCGTGGCAATAACCTTGTTCAGATGCCGCCATACCAGGCGTAACCACCTTCGGCAGAATACAAACCAGATCCCAGCCCCTGCCCGAACCGTTTCAAAGTATCGGTTACTGTCAGACGGGTGATATATTTTATGCTTTTATACCCGAGCTGGCGCGGAACACGCAGACGAATCGGCCCGCCGTGCGCCACGGGAAGTTCAGCGCCATTCATTCCGTAGGTCACCAGCGTTTGGGGATGCAACGCCTCGTCCACATCGACGCTGTCCCACCATTCGGGCTGAATTGAACCATAAACAACGTATCTGGCTTGTGGAAGGATTCCCGCCTGTTCCAAAACGTAGTTCAAAGGTACGCCGGTCCATTCAGCGATAAAAGACCAGCCTTCCTCGCAGGCTAGGTGAGTGATCTGGCTGTGGGATGGATAATTTTTGAGTTCCGCTAGCGAGAACGATCTGGGCCGGGCCACCATCCCGTCAACGGAGACTCGCCACTCACGGAATGCTCCTTGTTGAAGGCGCAGGAAGTTGTCGTCTTGAGGAGGCTTGCCATTGGCAAAGGGAGTTTTGGAGATCTGGCTGCGAGAGAACTCACGGGCGAATGAGTGGCGCGTCAGAATCCGCTGCGACGCATAGGTCAGTGTTTCTCCCAGGCCGTAAATGCCGCCATGATCCGGAGGAACGAGTCTGTAACGACGCGCAAGCT
>CAXUBB010000488.1:0-2922 GCA_964249105.1 uncultured Bryobacteraceae bacterium
TGAAAATCTCACGGTGCGCGCCCGCTTCCGGCAGGCCGATCCGATAATTCCGATGCGGGGCCGGCGTGAAGTTGCAAACGAAAACGAGATAGTCTTCGCGGCGCTTGGCCCGGCGCACAAAGGAAACAATCGAGTGCTCCGCGTCGCTGAAATCGATCCACTCGAAACCCCAGCCCTGAAAATCGATTTCATAAAGGGCAGGTTCCCGTTGATAAAGCTCGTTCAGGGACGCGCAGAAGGTTTGCAGCTTGCGATGGATGGCATAATCCAGCAGCCACCATTCCACCTGCTGCTCCGAGTTCCACTCGGTCGTTTGACCGATTTCGGAACCCATATACAGCAACTTCTTCCCAGGGTGGCCATACATGAAGGACAGAAACGCCCGCGTATTCGCAAAGCGCTGCCATTCGTCGCCCGGCATCTTGTCCAGCAGGGAGCGTTTTCCGTAAACCACTTCGTCATGCGAGATCGGCAGAACAAAGTTTTCCGTAAACGCATACATCATGCTGAACGTGATTTCGTTCTGATGATACCGGCGGTAAACCGGATCACGCTCGAAGTAGCGCAACATGTCGTGCATCCAACCCATGTTCCACTTCATCGTGAATCCCAGGCCGTTCAAGTAAACCGGACGTGAAACGCCGGGAAAGGCGGTCGACTCCTCCGCGATGGTGATCGCGCCGGGAACCTGATGCACCAGTTCATTGAATTTACGCAGAAAGCTGATCGCCTCCAGGTTCTCATTACCGCCGTACATATTGGGAACCCACTCGTCGGCCTTTCGCGAGTAATCGAGATACAGCATGGAAGCCACCGCATCGACGCGCAGTCCATCGATGTGATACTTCTTCAGCCAGAACATCGCATTGGAAATCAGAAACGAGCGCACCTCGTTGCGGCCATAGTTGAAGATCAGCGTGCCCCAGTCTCGATGTTCGCCTAGCCTGGGATCTTCATGTTCATAGAGCGCCGTGCCGTCGAAAAATGCCAGTCCGTGCGCGTCTTTAGGGAAGTGGGCGGGAACCCAGTCCATAATGACGCCGATTCCCGCTTGGTGGCAGCAATCGACGAGATACATGAAATCCTCGGGTTCACCATGCCGGGCCGTGGGCGAAAAATAACCCGTGACCTGGTAACCCCAGGAAGGCGCATACGGATGCTCCGCAATCGGCAGCAGTTCAATATGCGTGTAGCCCATTTTTTTGACATACTCGACAAGTTCCTTCGCCAACTCGCGATAAGTGCGCGGGCGTCCTTCCATGTCCTTGCGCCAGGAGCCGAGGTGAATTTCATAAATAGCAATCGGGCTTTCCAACAGGCTGCCCTGGGATCGCTGATTCATCCACTCTTCGTCGTTCCATTGATAGCTGTTGAGATCCGAAACAATCGACGCCGACTTAGGCGGGACTTCAGTGCCGAAGCCGTAGGGGTCCGACTTCATCTGGCTGTACCCTCGATAATGTGACTTTACGGCATACTTATAAGCCGTGCCGGGACCGACGCCGGGTATGAATACCTCCCAAACTCCTCCGGTGCGCTGGCGCATGGGATTGCGCCGGGTATCCCAGTCATTGAAATTGCCGACAACGCTCACCAGCAAAGCGTTCGGAGCCCAAACCGCGAAGCGAGTTCCTGAGGTGCCGTCAACCGTTACCGAATGCGCGCCGAAGCTGTTGTAACCTTCGTAATTTGTGCCTTCTGAATGCAGGTGCAGGTCAAAGTCGCTGAGAATCGGCCCGAACCGGTACACATCCTCGATTTCGGATTTGATCCCGTTATAATCCGTGATCCTGAGCTGATACGAACCAGGCTGGGAATCAAGCGCCGCAACGTAAATGCCCGCCGCGTGAATTCGTTGAGCCGGAATCGTCTTGCCGTCGAGAACAACTTCGACTTCCTGGGCTTGCGGCAGAAAAGCAACAATTTCCCATCCGGATTTGCCGCCATTTGCCTTTTCATGCGGGCCCAAAACGGCGAAAACGTCACCGTGGTAACCGCCCGCAATTGCTTCCATCTCTTGCTCAGTCATCGCAAGTTTATTATGTCAGGCTCGTTAGTTATAGCGTCAAAAAGTAGCCATGAGTCATTCTGTCGGGAAAGCGCTCGGTGAGTTCATCCACCAACTGCCGAAAGCCGAACTTCACCTGCACCTGGAAGGCGCAGTCGAGCCGGAGACCATTCATGAACTTGAACCGTCATTGCCGCTGGCGGAAATTCGCGATCGAATGCGCTACACCGGTTTTGCCGGTTTTCTGAAAGCGTATGTCTGGGTCACGCAAAGATTGACCACCCCACACGCTTATCGGTTAGCCACGAAACGGCTGCTGCAAAAGTTGAAGTCACAAAATGTGCAATGGGCCGAAATCACGCTCTCCGCCGGGGTGATTTTATGGAAAGGGCAGGACCTGCACGCCATTTACGAGGAGATCCAAGATGAGTGCCGCTGCTGTCCTGAAGTCGAGGTGCGGTGGATTTTTGACGCTATTCGTCAATTCGGCGTCGAACCGGCGGCGCGGGTATTCGAAGCAGCAAAACAATACCTTGATAGAGGCGTCATCGCCATTGGAATTGGGGGCGACGAAGAGCGTGGTCCGGCCATCTGGTTTAAGGAACTGTACCAAATCGCAAGAAGCGCGGGGCTCCGGTTAACTTGTCACGCAGGGGAAGTGGCCGGCGCCGAAAGTGTTTGGGAAGCGATTAATATCGGCTCGGAGCGCATCGGCCACGGCATACGTTCCTGGGAAGACGCCAGCCTGCTCCGCCATTTGCGTGACAATGACATTCCACTGGAGATCTGCCCCTCCTCCAACGTTTGCACCGGAGCCGTGGTCCGTTGGGAGGAACACCCGCTTCGCAGGCTTTGGGACGCCGGGGTACCTATTGTCTTAGGAACCGATGATCCCGCGCTGTTTTCCACCGATC
>CAXUBB010000488.1:2932-3730 GCA_964249105.1 uncultured Bryobacteraceae bacterium
CGGAAACGTTTGGATTTTTCCGCGATGAGCTAAAACAGTTAGCCGCCAATAGCCTGAGATACCGGTTTAACCCTTAGCCGCGCCCCTGCCCTACCCGTTCTTCCAGAAGCAGCCGGATCAGCGCCTCCAGTTCACGAATGCGGTCCGCCATCTGCTCCAAATCTGTTGGTTCCGTTTCGCCGCTGGCGGCCACCCGGCCATGCTCCAGTACACCGATGACCTCGTTGCGCGTCCTGACCACACGCCCAGGAATGCCAACCACGGTAGATCCGGGAAGAACGGAATGCACCACCACCGAACCCGCGCCCACCCGTACATCGCTTCCCAGCGTGATATTTCCCAGCACCGAAGCGCCCGCTCCCACCACCACGCGATCCTTAACCGTGGGATGGCGTTTGCCGCGCTCGTTGCCGGTGCCGCCTATTGTTACGCCCTGATAAAGCAGCACATCGTCGCCAATCTCCGCTGTTTCACCGATCACAACGCCTAATCCATGATCGATAAATAAGCGCTCGCCGATGGTTGCGCCCGGATGAATTTCAATACTCGTCAGGAGCCGTGAAATGCTGGAGATCACGCGCGCGAGAACAAAAAACCTTTTTTTATAAAACCAATGGGCAACACGGTGAAACAGAACCGCGTGCAGCCCTTGATAGCACAACAGAATTTCAAGGCTGCTCTTGGCCGCCGGATCTTCACGCTTGATCGCTCGAATATGCTCGCGTAGCGACATCGATACCCTATTCTCTCCTAGTGGGATGCGCGCCGCCACCGAAGGATGCTAAGTAGTAGTTGATG
>CAXUBB010000489.1:0-3730 GCA_964249105.1 uncultured Bryobacteraceae bacterium
AACCAAAACTTCATTTAAATCCGTAATGCTTTCCGGTATTGCTGGTAGTTTTTGCACCGCAGACGGCCAGTGCTGCGTCTGTAAGTCATTGAGTGGACAAATTGAGTTTTGGATGGCCACTTGCTTGCTAATACAATAAAGCAGCCTATACAGGCAAAATGATCGCAAGAGATACGAAGCTTGCGGCTAAAAGTTAATAACAGTTGGGTGTTTGGAGGATTAATTTTGATGGAGCGTACATTTCGTTCTTTTTACATCGGAGCCTTGGCGGTGATTGGTGTCGGCTTTTTGGGAACCTCTCTGGTGCCGAAAGCGCACGCCGACGCTTGGGATAAGAGGACGATTGTTACCGTGAATGAGCCGGTGATTGCTGGAGATAAGGTTCTACAACCTGGTACTTACGTCTGGAAACTGCTGGACTCGCAATCAAACCGGCATATTGTTCAAATCTTTGACCGTGACCAACGCCATATCGAAAGCACGATTCTGGCGATTCCGAACTATCGCTTGCAGCCAACGGGCAAGAGCCAGTTTGCATTTTGGGAAACGCCTGCAGGTGTTCCGAAAGCGGTTCGCGCCTGGTTTTACCCCGGTGATAACTTTGGACAGGAGTTTGCTTATCCCAAGAAATTAGTGGCCCAGTTAGCTTCGGCGGTTCCCGTACCGGTGCCAATGGAATATAAGGAAACGGAACCGGCTCCTGCGCCCGAAGCACAGCCAATTCCCGCGCCTGAACCGGTGCCGGCTCCCGTTGCCCAGCCGCTGTCGCAGCCTGAACCGCAGCAGCCTGTTGGAGAGCAGCCCGCATCCACCCCTGTGACGAGAAATTTGCCTCACACCGCAAGCACTAACGCGCTTGTTGGGCTTGTTGGATTAGGATTTTTGAGCCTTTCCGGCATCATCTCGCTCTTTGCTAAGAAGAATACATAAGCTGGTTTGAATCAGTGCAGTCGGGACGCTTGAGCAGACTTTTCTGTTTAAGCGTCTTTTTGTTTGGAAAGTAAACCGGTGCGAAGCGTTCTTGTTATATTTTTGTGCGCCACGACTACCGCGTTATGCGGCGCAGGTCAAGAACTGCCTGACTTCAAAATTTCCGATAATGTCCACCTGGTGCTGCTGGACGTAAGCGTAAAAGATGCCCATGGAGGTTACGCTGCGGATCTGAAGCGTGACAACTTTCAGGTGTTTGATAATGGCCAGCTTCGCTCGATCACACACTTCAGCAGTATTGATACGCCGGTAACGGTAGGGCTGATCGTCGATAACAGCGGCAGCATGCGGGCCAAGCGTTCGGAAGTGGTCTCCGCAGGCTTGGCTTTTGCCAGGGAAAGTAATCCTCGGGACGAGTTCTTTGTTGTTAATTTCAACAACAACGTGTTCGGCGGACTTCCAAAGCGCATGCCGTTCACGGATGATCTGCAAATTCTGCGGAACGCCTTGTATTACGGTGAACCGATGGGCCAAACCGCGCTTTATGATGCTGTCGCCCATGGTCTCAAGCACCTCGAGTTGAGTCATCGTGATAAGCAAACTCTTGTGGTTGTCAGTGATGGCGGAGATAACGTCAGCACAACCAAATTTCCTGATCTTTTGCGCCTGTTAGAGAGTTCACGCGCCACAGTTTACACGATTGGCCTGTATGACCCGGAAGATCGAAACACGCATCTTGCCGTGCTCAGAAAACTATCAAAGGTCAGCGGCGGAAGATTCTTTCAGCCTGACACTACCGCCGCTATCGCTCCTATTTTTAGCGAAATTGCTAGGGATATCCGGAACTGTTATAACCTCGGCTACGCTCCGAACGAAGATAACCCTAACCGTACTATTCATGCAGTGAAAGTGCTTGCGCGGGAAAATGGTCGTAAATTGGTAGTGCGCACGCGAACCGCTTACTCAATGAATTCTTCTGCTCCATCAGCAGGCCGCGAAGGGAAGGCTAAACCATGAGCCATCCCCATAATCCCGTCATCATACGGCAGCCTTCGGTACAGCGCTGGACGAAACCGGGCCTGCACACCTACAACAGGCGTCGTCGATTCAGCGCCTTTCGTGAGCGGATCAGCAAGCTCAGCATTTTGCAACTCTGCCTTCTTGCCTTGGGTTTAGCCGGGGTTGGCTATTACACTTATACGCTGGTGGATGAGCATGTCTATCAATCGTTTCAGAACTGGGCTTTTGACCAGGGCATAGCGGGCCGCGCCAATGTCACATTTACTGATTACCTGAGCGAGCGTACGCTTCTTGGCTTTCTCATACGCGGCAACCAGCCCAGCGCCGCTCAAGTGCCGCCGGCGACAACCGAAATGCCGGATGCAGTACAGCGCCCCACAATGGCCGCGCCAACTCGTCCCGCGCACGGCGCAATGCTAGGCCGCCTGGAGATTCCCCGCCTGCATCTTTCCGCCATGGTGCGTGAAGGCATTGACGATAAAATTTTGCGTGTGGCTGTTGGTCACGTGCCCGCGACGGCCTTGGCCGGACAACGAGGTAATTTCGCTATAGCGGCGCATCGCGACACTCTTTTCCGCGCCTTGAAAGACATCGGAAGCGGTGATCTGGTTAGATTTGAGTTGCCGGACGGAAACGCTTATCAGTACCGGGTGGCCGCCACGCAGATTGTAAAGCCCTCCGATATCAGCGTGCTTCGTTCAGACGGCGGCGGCTTGATTACAGACGGCGGCTCGGCGCATGGCATGCCGAAGCTGCTGACCATGATTACGTGTTATCCCTTTTCCTACGTCGGCTCAGCCCCCAAACGTTTTATTGTGGAGGCGCGGCTGATGGAAAACGAGGAAACGCCGAAAGCAGCAACTCCCGCCACCACACCAGAGCAGGAAGCAGCGGACACCCCGGCATCTCAAGCGGAGCCGGGAACAGCCATTCACAAACTTCCTGTTTATGCCCCTGCGCATCGGAAAATGTCACGGACCAGGCGCATTGCTAAGGAACATGCGCTAGGGTCATCCGTAGTGTCCGCGCCTCCGGCAAAACATGTCAAAAAGAAGAGTTTTTGGCGGAAATTTTTCGGCAACGGCTAGCAGCCAAGAATCAAGCCCAAAAATATATCCCTTGCTACACTAAAAAAGAATCGTTGGGAGGTCGTCCAATGGTAGGACTGCAGACTCTGGATCTGCCTATCGGGGTTCGAGTCCCTGCCTCCCAGCCAACCGCTTGTTTCCAATAATTTGCAGCTTGGCTAACTTTTTACGTCATTGCCGGATTGGCAATCTCCAAGGGACGACTAGTCTACTAATCTTTGGGTTCCGATCCTGCCGAAGTGCTCATAGCACAAAAAAAGAAAGAGGCGTACCTGCACGCCGCAGCCGCTGGCCTGATGGTTCCGGAGGCCAGTTCCCAGAGACACTCCTCTCTTGCTACGGCAAATCTCGGAACTTTCCGACATCTCAAGGAGGCGATTCTCAAATACCTCGACGAAATTAAAGCGCATAAATCCCATGCTACGGATCATTTGCGCTGGGAACTCATTAATCCTTTAGGCCCTTCCTGCATTGGACAAGATTGGAATTTGCAAAGGACGGCTGCATTGAAGTAAACTCAGCTTGTAAGTTAAATGCGTTTATCCTTCTCCAGCTTGTGCTCGTGCCTCAGCAGTTATTACTTGCTGTGTAGCGGAGCCTTGCTTACTGGAGATGATGTGGGTACATAGCGCCCAAATACATTTTCGAGAGCTTGCGAGGTCCGCTGGAAACAGCGGGCCTTTTGTTTTTTT
>CAXUBB010000490.1:0-3706 GCA_964249105.1 uncultured Bryobacteraceae bacterium
TTCCTGCACGTGCGTTGGCAAGCTCCGCGCGATTCGTGCCCGCACGTCGCGGACTTCTACCCGTGTTGCGGCTAAACCCGATTGCAGGCTCAAGGCCCGGCAAAGCTCTTCGTCGGAAACTGCCTTTTGGCTTAGGAGCAGATCCGCCAGATCGTTCGCAGACGTTATCCGCGCACTCAGCGCCAGAAGGCTCTCTGTTGAAACTATTCCTGAACTGATCAGCACATCTGAAAGGTCGCGCCCGTGAGCGGGCAAAGCGCTATGCGCCGGGTAGGCATGTTCCGTTTTCAACCAAACGAGCGGCCGGCGTTGCAGTTTCGATTTAGTAAACCGCCACAACGCCCCCAAAGAAGCAAAACTGTTGATGAGATTTCCATGCAGGCAACGGATGGGAACTCCCAAAGCAAATACGAGGCCATAGATGCGGGCGACGCAAACCATGCGCAAAGCCATTCGGAAGTACTGCAATGCAGAGGTGATGAAGCATAACCTGATAATTTCGGGGTGCGGTACCGCTAAGATCCAGCGTCCGTGCATCATCGAACTCCATAGAAACGTCAGCAGCCCGGCGATGAACAGAAGATTTGTTAAGAAACTAAGGGGATTTGCCGCTAAGCCTTTTCTGTCCCGCCAAAACCAGTACTTCGTCGCCAAAGGGCCGCGCCAGCCATAGCGTTCCCAGCTTTGCAGCGCATTACCCGTCACCCACCGCGTACGCTGACGCACGGCGGACCGCACCCGGCGCGGAAAATATTCCCGTGTTGCCATAAGGTCGGGCCGGTCGCGGCGGAGAGGCACAAACAGTTGCGAAAGGCCGGCCTGATGAATGTATACTCCGATCTCGTAATCTTCCGTCAAGCTTGAAGGGTCAAAAACTTTTCGCCGTTCCCGGGCCAATCGCTGTAGAATGTGGCGCGCGAACCCGGTCCCGACGCCATTCGAGGGAATGAAAGAACCGCAGTAGCCGCGAGCCGGCATGTCGACCGTCTGAAACTCGGCAAATTCGTCGCAGTAAACCGCGTGTGTGATCTCCCGAAACGGTGTTGGCAATGGCAGCACGGGCACCTGCACCATGGCATGCAAGGCGCGCTCCCGGTTGATGGTATTTAATGCTTCGGGGTGGATCAGGTCTTCCGCGTCGTGCAGCACCACCGTATCGAACTCAATGCCCCGCTCGTCTTCCAACTCCGACATGCGGCTGTAAATCCAGTTCAGGCAATCGGCCTTGGAAGTCGGACCAGGGTGCGGGCAAACCGATACATGTACGTTGTTGTAGCTGGCGTTCAGTTCCTCCACAACGCCCACCGTGGCCGGGTCATTGGGGTAAACGCCAAGAAAGAAATCGTAGTTACGGTACCGGATGGCTGCTACGTTGTGCCGGACCATGCTCGCAATCACGTCCGACTCTTTCCAGCAAGGGACAAAGATGGCGATGCGCCGCTCCCGACCCGGTGATTTTATGGAAGAAAGCGCTCTGGGTTTAGCGGCATTCCGAACCCAGTGAGCCATGCAGATCAGAAGAGGCGTCAGATCATCAATGCCGCTCAATAGAAGTAAATTGGCAAGCATCCGCAGCAAAAAAGGCCAGGCGGCGGCAAACAGGCCGGGCGCAATCACCAAAGCTGCGGAGAATAAAAACACTTTACCTTACGGAATAGTGTCTTTTCCGATACCCGAATCGCAAAATTTCAAGAAATCTCGGAGTTTTTAAGCACTACTAATTTGTGACTGATACACGAGCGGAACGTCTTGATCTAGCGTCGTTCAGTCAGCTGGTTCAAGAAATAATTACCGGCTCTGTACGGCGTCACACTTTTACACCCATTGAACTGGAGCTACTGCTGGATCTGCAACACAGCCGGCTCCGCAAGTCCTCAAGGCCCGATGCGCTGCGCCGCTATCTCCGGGCCATGCACCTGCACTTTGCCGAGCAGTCATCCTTGCTCCGCTTTGCCGCGTTTCTGGAAAGAGAAAACGTAAAACGCACTGTTCCGAACGCGCCTGTCCCGGTAAACCCCGTCAGCGTTCCTTGCGTTAGCTAACCGGGGCGCTCCGCGCTCCGGACCTGGGCTATCCTCAAAGGAGAAACACGAGGAGATTGCAATGGCAAGTGCTACCGGGTCCACCCCGAAAACTGATCGGATGGTTTATTGTGTCAAACTCCACAAGGAACTGCCTGGGCTTGATGAGGTGCCTTTTGATAACCACCCATTAGGCCAGCGAATTTACGATCACGTCTCGAAAGAGGCCTGGAAGATGTGGGTTGAGCAGATGAAAATGATTATGAACGAATACCGGCTCAACCTGGGAACCCCTGAAGCGCAGGAATTTTTACTGCGCCAGATGGAGGAGTACTTCTTCGGCGAGGGAGCCGCCCATCCGCCCGGATATGTTGCTCCCGGACATTAATCATGGTCGTGTGAATTGGCTCAACGTCCGCATGGCGTGGTGCGTCTTAAAGCTTTGACTGCCCGCATCAGCATCTGCTTATTGATAGTGGTATCCGTTCTGGCCGCCGCTGATTCCACTGCCGCCAAGCTGGCGCATGAAGCGGATAAAGCCCGCAATGAGGGACAAGTAGTCCGCGCTTACCTGCTTTATTCGGAAGCCGCGGCTCGCGATCCGCATAACCCCGCGTACGCCGCTAACCGCGATGCGCTCGCCTCGTCGGCAAAAATGCTTTCGGCGGCGAACGTGCAGGATGCTGATATTTCGGCTGACCTCAAGGCGATTGACAATGGAGAGCATGGGAAAACCGAACCTCCCGTCGAGCTTGCCTCGCAGAAGGAATGGGAACAAGAGGAAAATCTTGGACCCTTGCCGCATCTGAAGTTCTCGCCCGCTTCCGCCAGCTTCGATCTCCGAGGTGACGAACGAACCTTGTTCCAGCAGGTGACGGCGGCTTATGGCGTCCATGTCACGTTTGATCCGCAATTGGAACCGAAATCCGGAATCCATTTTCAGATTGATAACGTGGATTTCCCGACGGCGCTGCGGGCCCTCACAGCCGCTACCGGCACCTTTTTATTTCCCATTGCGGAAAAGCACATCTTTGTGGCTCGCGACAGCGAAGAAAAACGCAGCCAGTTGGAGCCGCAAATTCTTCTGACTTTTCCGTTGCCGAACGCCCTTGAGCAGAAAGATTTGATTGAAGCCGCTAATGCCGCCCGCAGCGTGCTCAACCTGAAGGCAATTGGTTATGACAGCATCAATCGTACAGTCATGATTCGTGACCGGGTCACGCGCGCGCGTGTAGCCCAGTCGCTTCTAGAAGCTTTGCTTCTTCCCAAAGCGCAAGTTTCGTTTGAAGTGCAGATCCTCAGTATTGATGAGGAACGCACTTACCATTACGGCTTGGCTCTGCCGACCAGCTTTTCGGTTATCGATTTCGGCGGTCTGCCCGGCTTCAAAAACACGTTTCCGACCCTCTCTAATGCCGTTAAGTTTCTGACATTCGGCGGCGGCGCGACGCTTTTCGGCGTCGGGTTAGGCGATTCCACATTCTTTGCTACTTATACCCACTCGTTCAGCCATAGCGTCTATGACGCTACCGTGGTTGTCTCTTCGGGGCAGACCGCCAATTTTCATGTCGGCGATCAATACCCGATTGCTCAGAGCCTCTACACCGGCTTTAATCAAGGCGCGGCCTCCATCTACACTCCCGTCCCGCAGATCTCGCTGGTGGATCTAGGCATAGTTCTGAAAC
>CAXUBB010000491.1:0-3640 GCA_964249105.1 uncultured Bryobacteraceae bacterium
CGCCAACAGCGTCTCATGCCGGCCCACCTCGACGATCCTGCCGCCCTCCAGAACCACGATTTTATCTGCCTGCCGAATCGTGGACAGCCGGTGTGCGACCACCAGCACCGTGCGGCGTTTCATCAGCGCGGTCAGCGCCTGTTGAACCAGCCGCTCGGATTCCGTGTCAAGGTGCGATGTTGCTTCATCCAGAATCAAGATGGGCGCATCTTTCAGCAAAGCGCGCGCAATCGCCAGCCGCTGCCGTTGCCCGCCGCTCAGCTTGAAGCCGCGCTCGCCAATGGGTGTCCTGTAACCTTCCGGCAACTCCTGGATGAAGTCGTGAGCCAAGGCGGTTTTGGCGGCAGCCAGCACTTCTTCCTCCGCCGCGTCGGGCCGGCCATAGGCGATGTTGTCGAAAACGGAAGTATTGAACAGCATCGTGTCCTGCTGCACGATGCTGATATGTTCGCGTAGGCTTTGTAGACGAATACCGCGCAGATCCACCCCGTCGATCAGCACCGCTCCTGTGGTCGTATCGTAGAAACGCAGCAGCAGTTGCGCCAGGGTGGATTTGCCCGCGCCGCTGGGTCCCACAATCGCGACGACCTCGCCAGCCTTCACTTCCAGGCTGATGTCATGGAGCACACAGCGGTCCGGCGCGGCGGGATAACAGAACGAAACATGATCAAATTGAATAGCTTCCTTGAACTTCGTGAGCCGCACCGCTCCGGGTTTATCGCTGATATGAAGTTCTTCATCCAAATAGCCAAACACTTCCAGCGCCGCCCCGACCGCTTGCTGAAAAATGTTATGGATGTTCGTGAGCCGCTTAATCGGCTCATACAACATCACCAGCGCCAGCACAAACGTGGTGAACGTGCCCGCTGTGAGAGCGCCGCTCTTTACCTGTTCCCGCCCCAGCCAGAGCAGAAGGACGATGCTGACCGCTCCAAAGACTTCAATAATCGGCGACGCCAACGCCTGCTGCGCCACATAGCGAAGGCTGCCGGTCTTCAATCGATGGGCGGCGAGGCGAAAGCGCTTCGATTCAAAATCTTCCGCGCCAAAGCTCTTCACCACCTGATGACCGGTAATCGTTTCCTGCAAAATCTGATTTAAGCCCGCCGCCATATCTTGCGCATGGCGAGTCGTGCGCCGGACTTTCCCGCCCAAACGCACCGTCAACAGGGCCACGGCCGGGAATACGATCAAGCTGATCAAGGAGAGCCGCCAGTTAATGCTTATCATTCCCAGCAAAAGAAATAATGCCGTGAACATCTGCCGCAGCCAATCGGCCAGCATATTGGAAATGGCTACTTGGATGCGCTCGATATCGTTCATGACGGAGGACATGATCTTGCCCGTGTTCTGCTTTTCAAAGAACTGCGCATCCTGCTGGAGAACACGGTCAAAGACTTCCTGGCGCAGGTCCATCACGGCGTTGATCCCGACGAAATTCACTAGATAATTGCCAAAGTAATCGCACACCCCCTTAGCGACAAAGCATATGATCAGGCCGATGGCGACCATGCTGGAAATGTTATGGACAAAGTCCGGAACGAGATCCCTGAGATGGATGGTAAAACCGGTATGGGGAACAGTAAACAGCTCCGCAGGAGCGTTATCCGTGGGATTGGGATTCAGCACTCGATCCCAAACCAGTGGAATTAATCGCAGCAGCAATCCTTGCGACAATCCCACAATTGCCATGAAAACCACGGAGGCAAGCAGGGCAGGCACATACGGCCGCACATAGCGCAGCAGCCGCCGGAGATCGCTCAAGCGTGCGCCTCTTGAAAAATTCGCAAACGCTCCAGCGCCGCAATCACGCGCGAGACGCTGACCTTGCCGATGCCGTCCGGCGCGACCACAACTTCGCATTCGGTCCGCCACGGACCCCAGATCGCCGGGTTTGAAGTGCCGAACAGCACGACAGTGGATACGCCGAAGGCCGCCGCCATATGCGCGGGGCCGCTATCGTTGCCGATAAACAGGCAAGCTTTCGAGAAAACCTGTTTCACTTCTTCCAGATTGCCGCGAAATACCTGATGCGCCAGAAAGGGAGCCGCATCATCCTCCGGCCCGATCAGAAAAACCGGCTTGATATTCCAGAGTTGCAGGTAACGCGCCACTTCGCAGAAACGCTCGGCGGGCCACTGCTTATCCGGCGCGGAAGCAAAGGGGTGCAGCACGGCATACTTGCCGGAAAGCGGGGACTCGCCGCAAAACAGCGACCCTCGCGGAACATCCTGTAACGGTACGCCCAGCGCGAATACCGCCGAAGCCAGATGTTCCGCCGTGTGCACGGTGCGGCCCACGCCCAGGATTCGCTGCGCGCGCGGAATCCTGAGATTGTAAGCAACCGTCACGCTATGATTGGCAAATCCGGCGCGAAACTTGGCCCCGGACAGCGCCGTGATCCACTGGCTGCGCGTGCCGCCATGCAGATTCAGGCACAAAGCCGGTTTCCAGCCGCGTACGGCTTGCCAGGTAGGGGCCAGAATGTCGGATACCGCTCCATTGCCCTCAAACACCGCCCGGAAGCGCTCCTCAACCGAGACGCCAAGAACGAAGTCAGGCCGGAACTGCTTCAGCAAAGCCAAGGCGGGAGTCGTCAAAACACAATCGCCCAGCGAACGCAAACGGACGACGGCGACGCGGGAACCCTCCGGTAACTGCTCCAGAACTGTCATGAGAAACCTATGGCTCGATGGTGGCTTGGTCAATCAGCATGATCGGGATATCATCCCGCACCGGATACACCCGCTTGCACTCGGTACACTTCAAGCCGCTCCCATCTTCTTTGAGAACCAGTTGGGCTTTATCAACAGGACAAACCAGGATTTCCAGCAATTCTTGACGGACTGCCATGAGACATCTTAGTTTATCAAGATTAGTTGGACCTGCGCGACCGATAAGCCGGTTTCTGTGTCCGCCGAAACGGATGGCAACCATTCGTCTAGGCCCGTCATTGCTGAAGGGCTCCAGCGACCTACCCGGAAGTGGTAACGGAGCGGGCCGCTCCTCCTCCCCTATTTGGTCTTGCTTCACATGGGGTTTACCCTGCCGGTTTGATTACTCAAACTGCGGTGCGCTCTTACCGCACCATTTCACCCTTACCCGCTAACAAAATTAACGGGCGGTATCTTTTCTGTGGCACTTGCCGTAGCGTGCGCTTTGAGCGCAAACCCCCGGCCGTTAGCCGGCATGCCGCCCTATGAAGACCGGACTTTCCTCCCGGCGCACTCGCAAGCGAGCGCACCCAGCGGTTGCCTGATCGCGCAGGCCAGTATCAGTATGACAAAAGACGTGTTTAGAAACCGCGTTGAAAAAAAATTTTCAGCGCGTGGAACTGAGACTCGCACGCGGTCGAGTCTTCCTCACATTTGTCTGGAGAACATGAAACGTTTTGGCCTGAACTCCATTTGCCTCACCACTCGCATAAACACGAGCTTCGTTAATCCCTCGTAGAATGCTAAGTCCTAATGTGGTGTGCTCCTCAGTTTCCTTTTGCGCCATAACTTTCCCCCTTCTAAATTCTTACGACTCGCTTTTTGATAAAGATCAATATTCGAAGCCGACCTGTCCCTTTATACTATTGCCGAACAGGAACAATAGTGCCATGGAGTTCAAGAAGCGCACTCTAGTGCAGATCCCT
>CAXUBB010000492.1:0-3625 GCA_964249105.1 uncultured Bryobacteraceae bacterium
GGTCGCCGGCTGCTGTTCGGCGTCAAAGGCGGGCACGGCCATGTGCGCGGTCATCACGGCATCCACTCCATGCTGAATCGCGGCTCGAAACGGCACCAGTTCTAAAGACTCAATCCGCTCCTTCGGCGCATCGAGCCTTGCCAGTTGCATGTGGCTGTCCTGTGCCGTATCCCCGTGTCCCGGAAAGTGCTTCGCGGTCACTAAAACGTAATTTCCCGTCTGGGAGTGCGCGCCCTCAATAAAAGCCGATACGCCCTCCGCTACGCTCGCCGGATCTTCGCCGTACGATCTGGTATTAATGATCGGGTTGTCGGGATTATTGTTGACGTCGGCATCGGGCGCAAATACCCAGTTCACTCCCAAGGCGCGAGCTTCGCGCGCGGTGGCTGCTCCCAGTTCTCTTGTTGCTCCTAAATCATGCGCCGCGCCAAACGCCATGAGGTCCGGAAAGCGAGCGGTTCCCGCCACTCTGGCCGAAGCGCCGCGTTCGAAATCGGAGGCAACCAGCAGCGGCGTGCGGGCCTCGCGCTGCGTGTTATTGATGAACGTTGCCATCTCGAACGGTTGCGCGCTGATGACATGGCCGTTACGAATGCGCCCGGCCACAATGAAACCGCCGACGCGATCCTCCCGTACCCACCGTTGAAACCGGCGGTACTCGGCGTCGGTGCTGGGCGGAAAATCGCCATAACCGCGCACCACAATCATCTGCGCAATGCGGTCATGCAGCGATAAACCCCGCAGAAGCGCGGAACCGTTCGCGCCGCCTGCTCGAACTTTCGGGATCTTCGTCCGTTTCGTTTGGGTAGCCGGTTCCGCCGCGAAAGAAAGGAGGGAGGCAGTCAACACTGCCACAACAGGGAGGGCGCGACAAATCATCACTCCCCTTACTATACGGAGCCGCGAATGAAGGGACCGGCTTAGGAGCCTGCTTTCTGAGATCGCGCCATCGCTTTTCGCGGAGAGTCGGAGCGCGCTGGTTTCCTGGGAGGCTGAAGCAGCCGCTTGATGTGACGCAACAAACTGGCCAGCTCGTCCGCGCTTTTCTGTAGAACAACGTTAGCTCCCGTGTTCTCCGGGCACAGCCCTAAGTTATGGGCGAATCCAGTCAGCAGAATCACGGGCGCAAAAACATTATTTTTGTGGAGCCGGTCGATCAACTCCAAGCCATTCACGGGAGCCATTTTGTAGTCCGTGATGACCAGATCCACAGTTTGTTGCTCGATCAGTTGCAGCGCCTCCCGGCCACAACGAGCCGGAATGATTGTATATCCTAATTCCTCCAGTACAGACCGCCTTGCCATGAGTCCGTCGAAGTTGTCGTCGACAAGAAGAATGATGGCGGAACTGGGCGCACTACGGGAAGAAACAGATCGCATCCGGACTCAGTGAACTTAACAGACCTATTTCGCTCTGTCAATATGTTCATAAACAACTCAAATTGCGACACATTTAAGCCTTGACAGGAACGGCTCGACTTTGAGTGATATTTGACAGCGATCTCTAATCCACTTCCCGCGGAGCTTTGTAACCGGCTTTAGCAACAACCTGGTACTTAATCGGCTTACCCTTTTCGTTCGTAATACGCAACGGCTCATTTGTGGCGGGGTTGACGAGTTCCACCTTGATGCGCCGGAACTTGCCGTCATGAGCTACATTCGTCGGATGATAGGCAAGCGAGTACTGGCTCTTCAAAGCAGTCTCAATCTGGCGGAATACGGACGGATACTCGCCGTAGAAGCGCGGGAAAAAAGACATGCCGCCCGTTTCTTTCGCAAACGTTCTCATCTCGTTATCCGCCTGGAGAAAGGTCATGTCGGCGATGGGGCCCATGCCATTGCTTTCCGCCATAATGCGGGCTGCCTGCAAAGTGCTAATCGTGTAGATCGGCACAGCCGCTTCCTGTAATTTTCTGCGCGCCTGGTCAAATGTAATCTTGCTGAAAGTATCAATCCCGCTTCCGATGAGCAGAATCGCTTTACGGCCTTCGATATTTTGCATGCGGTCAGCCATGTCCGTCAAGGCATCGAAAACGTTCGATTCGCTGAATCCGGGAATTCGCAAGCGGCCCATGGCTTCTTCCGCTTTCCGCTTGTCAGGCGAGAAGTCAGACAAGATTGTGTCCCGCAGATCATACGCCACCACCGCCACATTGTCGTCCGGCTTCAGGGTTTCCAGAAAGCCGTAGGAGGCTTGCAGAGTTTCGTACCATCCCGAAGTCCAATAAGCCTGAAAGCGTCCGCTAAATTCGATCACCATGCAGATGGTCATGGGCGCTTCACCCTGCCCGAACTGCGAGACTTGCTGCGGGATACCATCTTCCAGGACGCGAAAGTTTCCTGCCGGAATCCTGGGTATGAAGTGATTCTTATCGTCCAGTACCGCTACATCAACGTTGACGGTTGTGGCGTTGGAGCGGAAGGTGGGCGTGTCTGCGGGAACATCCTTCGGTTTTTTGAATTCAGAAGGAATGGATTTGTTCTCAGGTTCCGGTTCGGGTTCGGGAGTCGCCCCGTTATCCTGAGGCTGCGGTTTTTTCTTCGGCTTGGCTACTGAGTCGCTGCTTTGTGACTGCGGCCCTTCCTGTGCTGCCTGAATATAAAATAAACTGCTACTGGTGAGAATGAATGCTAAAGTAGCGGTCCCAGCGCAGATGCTGCGGAGCTTCATAACTTTACCTCTAGTGAGTTGCTAATGCACCCACGGATTACGCTTCGAATCTTCCTTACGAAGATAAACTTCAAACTTCCTTTTGGCGCGCCGCAGCTTCCAAGTCTTGTAGCCGCTCATGACGGGCTGGCGTATTTGCGCCTGAAGCCTTCGTCCGCGCAGGTACAGATAACCGGCCAGCAGGCCTCCCAAATGCGCTATCACGGCCACGCCGCTTCCTTGTCCGCCGATTGTGGCGGTATAAGACTGTAGGAACACAATAGCACCGATGATCATCACAAAATACTTCGACTTCATCGGAATCAGGAATCCAAACAAGATAGTTCGGTCCGGAAAAGCAAGCGCATAGGCCATCAAGATGCCATAAACGGCTCCGGATGAGCCGACGGTCGGCCACCGTGTGCCGCCGAACATATAAGCGGCTACCACCACCGTAAGGGCAGCGCAAATGCCGCAAACGAAATAAAAACGGAGAAACTTCGCCGTTCCCCACAATCGTTCCAATTCCGCCCCAAACATCCAGAGGCCCAGCATGTTCCACAGGATATGGCTGATCCCCGCGTGGAGGAACATATAGGTGACGAGCTGCCACACTGCAAACGTCTGAACCACTTGCGCCGGAACGAGCGCAAAGTTCTGTAGAAACGCGCTCATTCTGCTGGCTTGCAGAATGTAGTCCAGGACAAAGATGCCAATGTTGGCTATGAGAAGCCATTTCAAACCTACTGGGAAGCGATTGGATGGAACGTACCTATTCACGTAGGAACGCGAACTGAATGGCATTGTCGGGAGAAAGCCTGATCTGAGCATAGCAAAGAAGCATCGACTCTGCTAGAGCATTCTTTGCTTATGCTCCCTTTGAAAATAAATCTATGAATTTGGCAATTTAATAGCGCGTTTCGTTTTGCGTATGTCGCTTTAAAATACTAGCCGCAAAATTCAGTAAAATCGCGAA
>CAXUBB010000493.1:0-2629 GCA_964249105.1 uncultured Bryobacteraceae bacterium
GGTTGAGCCCGCGCGTCGCGATGGCTTGGAATCCGACCTACAAAGACGGCATTCTGGGAAAGGTGTTCGGCGACGGCAAGACCGTGATCCGGGGAGGATACGGGCAGATTTATAGCCGCTTGAATGGTGTCGGTTTGGTGCTTGTGCCGTTGCTGGGCGTAGGCCTCGGCCAGCCGGTGGCTTGCATCGGAGCTTCTCCAACAGGGCAATGTCTGGGTACCGGCGGCGTCACTCCGGCCACCGCGTTTCGCATTGGGACCGATGGCCTGGTCGCGCCGATCCCGGCTCCTTCGCAGACGCTTCCGCAACCTTACTTCCCTGGTACGAACGGGACGCCGGCGGTCGGCGCGGCATCGGTGCTTGATCCAAACTTCCGGCCGGCCGCGACGTATAACTTCAATTTCAGTATTCAGCGTGAACTCACTAAGAAGATGCTTTTCGAAGTAGGCTACATCGGCCGGAAGATCACGAATGAATTTCAGCAGCGGGATCTCAATGCAGTGCCGACCATGCTGACATTAAACGGCCAGAGTTTCGCCTCGGCCTATGCGCAAACGTATTTTGCGGTTGCAGGGGGCAGTACGCCAGCTCCGCAGCCGTGGTTTGAATCGGCGCTGGGCGGCGCTAAATCCGCATTTTGCCAAGGCTTTTCGAGTTGCACTGCGGCGGTAGTGGCCAATCGCAGCATGAATCAATTCATTTCCCTGACCCAAGTGTTCCAGTTGTGGTCGGCTCTGAGCAAGACCAACTCCTGGACCTTAGGGCGCACCATCCCGAGCAGCATAGGTGCTGGATTCGCGTCCGGTCAGGCAGTAGCCATCAATGCTGACGATAGTTCCGGCAGCGGCAACTACAACGCGCTTTACACCACCTTCACGACGAGGGACTGGCATGGCGTCACGACGACGTCGAACTTCACCTGGGGCCGCGCTCTAGGGACCGGCAGCGAGTCGCAGGCCACGTCCGGGTACACCGCGCTCAATCCCTATAACGTCCGGCAATCGATGTACGGTCCGCAATTTTTTGACTACAAATTTCTCTATACCCAAAGCTTCTTGTGGTCTGAACCGTTCTTTAAGGGCAAGAAAGGCATCCTTGGGTATGCGCTTGGCGGCTGGCGGTTCGGCGCGATTATGACAGCGCGCAGCGGCGCGCCTCTAGCCGTTGGAACGATCAGCGGCGACAGCTTTGGCGAATCGTTCGGCGAAGGCCAAAGCTCCAACACGAATGAGAACGTAACTTTTGGCCAGGACGGCGCGGTGCTCGCCAGCAAATACACGGGCGGAAACTCCGCTCACTATAACGTTAATGTCGCAAACAGCGCACTGGGCGCTGGCGCCAACAGCAACGTTGCCAATGGCGGGAACAGCCTCAATATGTTTGCCAATCCCGCGACGGTCTACAATGAATTCCGCCCTTGCATTCTGGGGTACGACACCAGTTGCGGATCTCAAGGGCAGATTCGGGGATTGCCGAGTTGGAACATGGATGCCAATATAGCGAAAGATCTCCCGGTGTTCCGTGAGCGGGTAGCTGCCACATTGTCATTCCAGTTCACCAATTTGTTCAATCACGTCGTTCTCGCCGATCCTTTATTGGACCTGAGCCAGCCCACCCTATTCGGAGTTCTCGGCAGCAACAATGGAAATGGAAACGGCGGGCAATCGAACGGCCCGCGCCAGATTACCTTCAATTTGCGGGTAAGATTCTGATCAGCAAACTTCGGGCAGCCGGGCTTAATATGTCAGCACGGCTGCCAAAATCAAATCTGGGTTATTACGATTATTCAACTACCACACTAGCGCCCGCGTTTTTCTCGCGCGACATGCGGTCAATCCGGCGGTTGAGTAATTCACGAACACCCAGCAAAAACTCAATCCGGGATTGACGAAAATGTCCCATAGCCGCTTCCGGCGGCGTCACGGCATCCGCGACCCGGTGTAATCCGTCCCGCAGCGCATCGCAGAACGCATCCACATTGGGATAAGCCCGCGCATTTCCGCCCATTGTCTGTTCGCCACTCATCATTGTTTGCCTCCTAGCTCTACTACCAGCTTACGCCCAAGAAGACGAGCTTTGCGCGGCTGAAGTTCCGTCATAGTTGTCGGAAGCCCCACATGTCGCCGTACCGTGCCTACTTGGACCACCAGTTCATCATTTTTTTTGAACAAACTGATCTCCGCCTTTTCCGTAAAAGGCAGATCTAATTCCACCTGATAGTGGTCTCCCGTGCGCACAAAAGCAAACGGAGCGGCGCTCCGGCTCACCGCCGCCGGATCTTCTCCCTCCTCATACAAAGCCGAGGCCAGTTGCCGCAACCGCTCATACCCTAACACCTGGTTCCGGAACATCGGCACCTTGCGGACCGGTACCGGATCAAAATACTGCTCAATTTCGGCCAGGGTCTCCCGCTGCGCCTGCCGCCACCCGTCAAAGAACGAATCCTGCACTTCGTCCGGCAGCAAACGATTCACCACAATTTCATCCACTACCAGCCCATTCAGCGAGAAATAAACAAACGCCCGCTGCGTCTCGCGCAACACCATTTTCTCGGCATTTGTCACCAGGCGCACGCTCGTCAGCGCGGCATCCTGCAACACGACATCAATCCCCTCGATTTTCTCGAACA
>CAXUBB010000493.1:2639-3595 GCA_964249105.1 uncultured Bryobacteraceae bacterium
GGGCCGCACCGCCTTCAACAAACTGCGCTGAAACCCGAACACATGCTTCATGTACCAATCGAGCGTGGTAGGCAAACTCACAAACCGCAAGGATTCTGCCGTGGGAGCGCAATCGAGGATCATGACGTCAAACTCACTGCCCTTGCGGTACTGATTAACGTACATCATGGCGCTCAACTCTTCCATTCCCGGAAAAATCGCCATCTCTTCCGCCTGCACTCCCTTTAATCCGCTCGTGCGAAGCACCGCCGTGAGATAAGTGGAAATATCATTCCAGTAATGCTTGATCTCATGGTTGATATTGACTTCCTGAATGGACAACCGCTCGGCCACCTGCAGCGGCTCTGAAGTGTCGGCATGAAACAAGGCTCCGCCCAGATCAAACGAATCCGCCAGGCTGTGCGCCGGATCAACGCTGATTACCAGCGTGCGCTTGCCCATCGCCGCAAGCCGAACGCCCGTGGCCGCCGCCACGCTTGTTTTGCCCACGCCGCCCTTACCGCTGAAAAGAAGAATTCTCACGGCTATAGCAAAGATTGTGTCACGCTACAATAAAAACTCTTGGTTTAGGGGAGCGGAGAAGCTGAGTTTCCTGCTTTCGGCTATTGAGTTAGGCCGGAAAAGGAAAAGCCGGGTAAATCAGACCCGGCTCTCCAATCCACCCCGGCTAAGGAGGTGGCCTTTATGGTCATACGAATCAAAATCGTACTGGTTTTACTCGGTACGGTTCAAGTGTACCTCAACTGGAAACGGAAGAGATAACCTTGGAGTGGTGAGGGGCAGCATCCCTCACCCTCTTGATTCAGTATACAAGAACACCATCGCAGCTAAAGCCTTTTGTATTTTATTGTAGAGTCGCGTTCAGCGTCCCGCTCGCGTCTTTCACAAATTTGTAAAACCAGGAAATCTCTTCAGAAAGGACATGTTGAATCGATTAAAGCCCCCCGTATACGTGG
>CAXUBB010000494.1:0-3571 GCA_964249105.1 uncultured Bryobacteraceae bacterium
GGCTATCCCGTTCATATAGCCGTGCAGCGCCTTCTTAGCGATAGTACTCAGCGGGAGTGTCGAAAGCTCCGCCACCGCCGTCCACCGGCAAGGACCGATGTTCCCTGGAACCGCCGCCTCGCGCAGCTCAAAGCCGTAATCATGAAACGTAATGCCATGGCGGAATTTTTTCATGAGTTCGCCCGGCGCGACTTCCGGCAACTGCTCCTGTTCCGGCAGCTCCCAGAAACCGGGCATCAAGCGGGAAGAGGCCGGCCGCTGCCACAACAAAACCTTTCCGTTTTCCTCCACAAAAAAGAGAGTCCGCTCCTCCTGCACGCTCTTTTGCGGTTTGACCTTGATCGGCAACGTGTCCTGCGTACCCTGCGACCGTGCCCGGCATACTGATGCCGCCGGACACAGCAGACACTGCGGCTTTTTGGGGAGGCACACAGTCGCGCCCAGCTCCATCAGCGCCTGATTATAGGTTCCTGGACGTTTGCGGTCGAGAACGGTTTCAGCCAGCGCCGTGAAATGCTTGCGCGCCGGTCCGGATGCAATATTTGTCGGATCATTAAAAATCCTGCTCAGTACCCGGTACACGTTGCCGTCCACTACGGCATGAGGCAGATCAAAGCCGATACTGGCGACCGCCGCCGCCGTGTACTCGCCCACGCCGGGCAGCGCTCGAATCTCGTCGTAGTTCGCTGGAAACGCTCCAATTTCGACCATCTTTTGAGCGGCTTTCTGCATGTTCCTGGCCCGGTAGTAATAGCCCAGACCTGCCCAACACGCGAGAAGCTCCTGTTCCGGAGCACCAGCCAACGCCCGAAAGTCGGGAAACCTTTGCAGAAACCGCTCGTAATAAGGAATCACCGCCGCCACTCGGGTCTGTTGCAGCATAATCTCCGAGATCCAGATCGCATACGGATCTCGCGACCGCCGCCACGGTAAATCCCTTTGATGAAGGGAGTACCACTGCAACAAACTACTTTGGAATTTCTGAATCTCCTTTCGGGAAAGCATCACCTTATACTAGAAAAGAGAATTCGTCCGAAGTGACTGTCTCGTTCTCTTTGCGATTGATTGCCCGCCGTTGTCGCGTTCCATGCCTAAGAAATTGACTACCCCCTCGTGTGATTTAGACGCTGCGGAACCTGCGGCAGTTGCCGGTCAGCCTGTTCTCGCTATCCGGGGCGCACGCGTCCACAATCTGAAGAATGTGAGCGTCGACATTCCTCATAATCTGCTGACGGTTGTGACCGGCGTTTCCGGCTCCGGCAAATCCTCGCTCGTCTTTGACACGATCTATGCCGAAGGCCAGCGCCGTTATGTGGAGTCGCTGTCCGCCTATGCCCGCCAGTTCCTGGAGCGCATGGAAAAGCCGGATGTCGATGAAATTTTAGGTATTGCGCCGCCTATCGCTATCAAGCAGAAGAACCAAACCCGTAATCCGCGCTCGACCGGCGCCACCGCGACGGAACTCTACGATTTTATGCGCTTATTGTGGGCGCGCGCGGGCCGCACCTATTGTCCGAACGACGGCACCCGCATCCAGCGCGATACGGTCGATCAGGTAGCGGAAACAGTGCTAAAGCAGCCGGAAGGCTCGCGCTGGCACGCCCTCTTTCCAGTGAAAGCCGCCGATGGAAACGCGCTACGCGAGCGCCTGTTCGATCTTCGCAAAAAGGGTTTCAATCGCCTTTTTCAAAACGGCCAGATTTTCGAATTTTCCACGCCCGAATCGCTGCTGGAAATCGATTTTACCCGGCCCGTTTTTATTCTCGCCGACCGTATCGTTGTCAGCCCCGACTCTCACGGACGCCTCGTGGACACCGTTGAAATCTGTTACCGCGAAACCGGCGAAATCTACTTTGAGGAAGCGGGCAGCGCCGCGCCGCAAGTCCTCCATTTCTCGGAAAAGTTCGCCTGCAAGTCTTGCGGCATCGAAGCTGTACAACCCGAGCCTACTCTCTTCAGCTTTAACAATCCGATGGGCGCTTGTCCGGTATGCCAGGGCTTCGGAAACGCCGTTGATTACAGCTTGGCTCTTATCGTTCCGGACCCCACATGCTCGATTGAGGAAGGAGCCGTCGATCCCTGGACCAAGCCGCAATACACCTGGTATTACGACGAATTCTTTCAGCCCAAATCACGCGGAAAAGTTCGTTTGAATGTTCCCTACGCGGAACTGCGCAAGGACGAAAAAGAATTCGTCCGCAAGCACATCGATAAATTCTTTGCGGAAGTTGAGAAGAAGAAGTACAAAGTACATGTGCGCGTCTTCCTGAGCCGTTACCGCAGTTACACCGAATGTTCGGCCTGCCGGGGCGCTCGTCTGCGTCCCGAAGCGCTGTGGGTCCGCTTGGGCGATTACAATATTTCGGAAGCGGCGCGGATGAATATCGCGCGCGCCCAGCACTTTTTCAACACAGTGCAACTCAGCCCGGAAGAATCGGAAATCGCGGACCGTATTCTTGATGAAATCCGCCAGCGCTGCCAATTCCTGAACGATGTGGGACTGGAATATTTGACGCTGGACCGGCTTTCTTCCACTCTTTCCGGCGGCGAAGCGCAGCGCATCCAACTCGCTACCTGCTTAGGATCGCGCCTGGTGGGAGCCACCTACGTGCTGGACGAGCCTTCCATCGGGCTTCATAGCCGGGATACGGCCCGTCTGATTCAGATTCTGAAGAGTCTGCGGGAACTCGGCAACACCATCATCGTGGTCGAGCACGATCCCGAAATTATGGCCGAAGCCGATTACATTCTGGATATGGGTCCGGGCGCCGGCGAAAACGGCGGTCAACTCATCTTTTCCGGCAACTACAACCAGTTGCGCTCGACCGCGCTGACAAAAGACCGCGACGCTTCTCTCACCGGCCGCTATCTTCGGGGGGAGTTGTCCGTCACGCGCACTCTTGAACGCCGTAAGGTCAACGGTAAACGGACGGTCCGGTTTTTCGGAGCGCGAGCCAATAATCTGAAGAACATTGATATCGAGATTCCGCTCGGCATGATGGTGGCCGTTACCGGCGTTTCCGGGTCAGGCAAATCGAGCCTGGTGCATGAGGTCATCTATCAGGCTCTCGATCAGCGGTTAAATAAAGACCGGCGGAAAGGGAACGGGAAGCCGGAAGAGAATACAGAAAGCCAAGCGGAGGGCGAAGGCCGCAAATTGCCGCTGAAGCGTGTCGAACGCGCGGATCTTTTAACAAGCGTGGTGATGGTCGATCAATCACCCATTGGCCGCACGCCCCGTTCAAACCCCGTCACCTATGTCAAAGCATTCGATTTGATCCGCGACTTGTTCGCCTGCACGCCCGAAGCGGAGCGCCGTGGCTACACCGCCGGGCACTTCTCGTTTAACATTCCCGGTGGGCGTTGCGAAACCTGCCAGGGCGATGGAACGGTCACCGTTGAGATGCAGTTTCTCGCAGACGTGGAACTGGTTTGCGAAGAATGCAAAGGGACGCGCTATAAACAAACCGTGCTTGATATCAAGTACAAATCCTTGAACATTCATGAGGTGCTTCAGCTTACCGTGCATGAAGCGCTGGGCTTCTTCGCGGACACGCCCCGGCTGGTGGCC
>CAXUBB010000495.1:0-3553 GCA_964249105.1 uncultured Bryobacteraceae bacterium
GTGTACGCAGGAACAGACGAACAGCGAAAACAGCGCCAAATGCGAGTACAAATAAAACGCGGCTGCGCTGGCCGTCTTCCTGAGTCGGACGGCTGCCAGGAAGGGGCGTGACAACGGTATCAGAGCGAAGATCATCCTTAGTAGGCATAGGCTCGTGCAAGTCCTCTAGCGAATGACTCAAAATGAAGATTCCTCCCCAAAAGCAGTGAAACGCTCGGCAGACATCAGCGGCAGTTCAGCAGCAATTACCTTCCGGCGCTCGCCCTAACCCCAGAAAACTGCGCGGGATTTTCCGCTTTACGCCAAAGCGTGAGCAAGTTATTCCCATCGGACTTGGCGATCTTATCCACGCCTTGGCCTTGAAAAAGTCCCAAGGGATGTTTGTGGACCGCCCCGGTTAACTGGATCGGGTTGATAAATACCACGTCGCGAATCCCCACTTTTGAGTAATCCACAAAGGTAAAATAGTAGTCTAATTTTGGCGAAGATCGAGTGTCCCGGATCGTCGCCCCGGTGAACTCAACATTTCCGATTGTTCCCACGCCTCCGCCGCCCCGCTTGACGGCCACGGCGGCATTATCGATGGTGGACCCGGATTGGTTTGGATCAGTAACAGTGAGTCCGCGCATCGTGGCTCTAGGACCAGAACTGCTCCAGAACGAAAACACCGCCCCATACTGTTGCGCTCCCTCACTCATACAGTTATCGAACAAGATAAATCCATGCGCGGCTCGTCCGCCAAGAGGATCATAGGTACCAGAGAAGCTGCTTCCTCCAGGAGCTTTATCATGATGCCGGATGGCTGTAATGCTAATAGGAGCGCTCGTGTCGTTGAGGCGGCTCAGCATCAGCCTCATCCCATCTCCGGAATTTCCATCCGTCATATTATCTTCAAGGCGGATATTCTCCAGCCGCGCAGCGGGCCTATTAGGCTCAATGTCGATTCCGGCTGCAGTTGCATGGCCGTTACTATGCGCAAAACGACACCGGCGAACTAATACGTTCTTTCCCGAAACTAGATCAAGTCCCGGAGCAATGCTGTTCTCGACTTTTACGTCCTCCAGGGAGATATTCTCGCTATAAGCCTTGTTGTCACTGGCGCCAATATACACTCCGTTTCCGCCCGCATCGACGCAAGTCACGCCCTTCACAGAGACATCCGCCGATCCTATAATGTAGAGACAGTGCCGGTACTCTCCTGCTTTATACTCAGCCCGGTTCATCTTCAAAATGCTCCCGGAACCAATAATCCGAACATTAACTGCATCCGCTATGTTAATGAGCTTTTGGCCATCTGAATAGCCTGGAAGCGCCTGAATCGTCACCCCGGGATCAAGCACAAGCGTAACGTTAGATGGTAGATAGAGAGGACTGACGTGATAGGCCGACTTGGAGGCAGGCACCCGAATGACGCCGCCTTTTTTTCCGGCGGCTGCGAATGCCCGGCGAAAAACCGGCGTGTCGTCGCCTCCCGCTCCGGCTTGGCCGAATTTCTGCAGGCCGAAAGCTTCCTTTGTGCTCTGTGAGGAACCGGCGCTAGTTTTCGAAGCTTGAAAAGCATTTAGGGTAAACCCGGTCCCGATGAGCACTGCCGCAATTGTTTTGGAGATCCGCGTCATAAAATTCGATTTGTTCAGAGATGTATTGGAAAATCGTTGAGCTTCGCTGTCGGTAGATTCGGAAGCAGCGCAGGGTTTCCAGACTAATGAAAAAATAAGCCAGCAGCGCCTGGTTGATTCGCTGCCAATTTTAGGCTGTTGAACGGAGGTTAGCCGTTATTTCCGACTCCTCAGCAGGCTCTTGCTTGCTGTTTCCAGAGCTGGCCAGTAATGAGTTGTAGAGCCGTTCATAGGCGCGCATCATGATGGGAATATCAAAACAGGCGAGGGCGCGTTTGGTGCTGGCAATGCCCATTCTGCTTCGAAGTTCGGCATTCCGCAGCAACTGCTCCATGGCATCTGCCAGCTCAGCGGCATGGTTTGGAGGTACGAGCATTCCTTCAACACCGGAAGTGACCAGTTCCGGGATGCCACCCACGCGCGGCGCGATCACGGGCCGACCCGCCGCCATCGCCTCCATTACACACAGCGGATTTCCTTCGTACTGGGATGCGAGGACAAAGGCATCTGACGCAGCGAGGATATCCGGCACGTCAGTTCGAACTCCCAAAAAATGGACTTGGCGCGCGATCCCGAGTTGTGCCGCTTGCCCTTCCAGTTCGGTAGTGTTTCCTCCGCCTGCTAAAAGCAAGTGCGCTCCCTGATGACGTGCGGCGCAACGGGCAAAGGCTTCGAGCAACAATGGGTGATTCTTTTCAGGCCGTAATCCAGCAACGCAAACAAACAGAAAATCCTCCTGGCGCAAGTTTTCGCGTTGACGCCAGATCTCCCGTTTGATCTTAGGCTGGCGATAGGTTTCGATGGGTAGACAATTGGGCACCACCGCTGGATTCTGAAGCCCATAGAGTCGGGAGAGACTGTGGGCCACTTCCTGCGCCACGGCCACGGGCATCACCCCGTCCTTGAATGCGAGGCGCTGAATGCACCTGGCCCGTGGTTCGACTTCGTACTCAGCCAAGCTGTGTACTGTGTGCAACATAACAGGACGCTGTTTGAAGAAGTGACTATACCAGATATAGGGCAATACGTAGCGAAGCACATGTACATGAGTGTGCAGGATCTGAGGAGCAGCAGCGATCAAGGCTTGATGCACCCGCGTGTACATACGAGGGTCAAAACCAGGTTTCTTACCTAAGTACTGAATCGGAACTCTTGCTTTTTCCAGTATTTTCTCAAGATCCGATCCGCTCGGGTCAGTTAGACAAATACCTGAGACTTCGAATTTGCGTCGGTCCAAATGGGTCAATAAATGCACAATGACCCGCTCGGCACCGCCCGGTTTGAGATAAGGAAATAAATGAACAACGCGGATCATGCTGAAAACTCCTTTTTGGGAATAAACCTTCCCTTTTTCTGTCACTCGCGGCCGCACAACGCTTGTGGCTCTACACTCTCGATAGAGTCAAGCTCCTGGCCTGGAACAACAAAAGTTTAAAGCGTGTGTCCGCTATGTGTCAATCCAGCTACTTCCTGCAGTATCCATCCGTACTTTTAGCGTTCAGTAGGTACTAGGCCTTGACGTAAGCAAATACACTCTTTACAGTACGAGGTAACTGTCGGACCTGTCATATTGGAATCCGCTGTTCGGAGGCAGAAAGTGAAAACGCGAATTTTGCTTGTTGATACACAGGCATTTGAACGGGAGTGTCTATCGCTACTTCTCGCCAGGGAGCCGGATTTTGAAATTGTAGGCCAGTTTTCTTCAACCGATGACGCCCTTCGAACGCTGCGCCAGCAAGCTGTTGATGTTCTTTTGTTTGACTATCGGATTCGTACTTTCGAAGGATACTTATTTCTCAGCGAAGCGCGGCAGATCTCATCTCTAGGTCACATTCTCATTAAAGTTTCAGAATCAAATCGGCTGTCGGCGGAACACTTAGCACAAACGGTATGGGGCGAAGTTTTTCTTGCCGTATTCGGTATAGATCAATTAT
>CAXUBB010000496.1:0-577 GCA_964249105.1 uncultured Bryobacteraceae bacterium
CTATAAACGCTATAAGCGCAACAAGGGCCGTAGACTTGGATCTAAATAGCCCTCTAACGCATCGCTGCTCCGAAAATTCCCTTCATTCGCTCCCAGATCATTACTCCTAGTACAAGCTTCCGCTGATTACAACTGCATGACGGCGCAGTCTCATTTGTGATGTCACGATTTGTCGCTTGTAGTTGGCTCAGCAGCTTCGTGGTTTTTGGCGGTTTGTGCTTGCCTTTATTCGCAGCCAAGCCACAACTAAACGGAGCTTACCGCGCTACGGCCTACAATATTGCCGGCATAACGGCTTCCGGGGAATGGACCCATCAGCATGTGGTGGCCGCCGATCCCGACCTTCTTCCTATCGGATCACGCATTAAGATCCGCCGGGCTGGTCGCTACTCGGGCGAGTATGTTGTTGCCGATACCGGCGCTAAAATTCAAGGCCGCAGGCTGGATATCTACATGCCGGGACAAAAGCCTTGCAAAAAGTTTGGTACTCGCATTGTCAAAGTGAAAGTGATTTCAATGGGTGATGGTACTCATGAAGCAGCAAAGCAGGCCGACCAAGTGGTGAAAGCTGGTGTCG
>CAXUBB010000496.1:587-3524 GCA_964249105.1 uncultured Bryobacteraceae bacterium
GCTCTAATCTATGCTGCGGGTTATCCACAATCGGAAAACGTTGGCCCTGGTGGAAAACAGCTTGTGTTTCGCAATGGCATGTACGTTTATCTGGACCGCGATGATTGTATTGTGGATTGGCAGATCACCCGTTATTGAGATTTTGGGTGTGAAAGCATTCTCGATTGACAGCCCTAACATCCGCTCGAAGCATCCGAACTATAAAGGAATGTGAGGGTCTTTTTCATAGTTCTGCTCCTTGCGTCCGCTCTTTGGACTGCTTGTACCCGTACGACGGGTCTTCCTGCCGTCGGTTCCGAGCAGTATCGGGATCTTTGCTCGGCTTTCTATTTGGGCTTAACAGCCTTGCAGTCGGGAGAGGATGTCAACGCCCGGAAGGGGCTGACGCGAGCTACGGTGATTGCTCCCGGCGAACCTGCCGGCTGGGCGGATCTCGGGCTGCTGCAATTCCGGCAGCAGGATTACGAGGGCGCTTTTGGGAGTGTGGGGAAAGCTCAGAATTTAGCTCCCGATAACAGCCGCCTGGAAGCGTTGCTCGGCGTCATTGAAAGCAGAAGAGGGAAAACCGCCGAAACTCTCGGTCATCTGAAAAGAGCGGTTTCACTGGACAGCGGCAATCTAAAGGCTCTTTATGCGCTGGCGCAGGAAACAGAACGCCAAGGTTCGCAAGGAGCCGATACGGAAGCGGGAAAGCTCCTCCAACAAATTCTGCGAATACATCCCAACAACATTGCCGTATTGATCGATCTTGTTCGCTTATCGGCCAAGCGTAATGACGCGGAGCAGTTGCGGTCAGCCGTGGCGAGCCTGAAAAAGAGCGCGCCTTTATGGCCCGAAGCTGCCCAGCAGCAGTTAGCGGCTCTAGAACAACAGACTGCCGGGCCGAATGTGCGTCCAGCCGCCGTACAAGCGCAGTTCCTGCGCAACGTGCTGGTGCGCGTCCCGGCTTACCGCCAGAGCCTCGATGAAGTCCGCACTCCAGTTACATCGGCGGGAGAGCCTTTTCTGAAATTTCTGAAACTTCCCGCTCCCAGTTCGCAGCCGAGCGCCTTCGATCCTTCCGTTCACTTCGATTCACAGCCATTAGCGAATGCTGCGGTCTGGGTAGGAACGGTAGTTCCCGACGATCAGCATGACGCCGAGGTGATCTGGGCGGACAACAGCAGCCTGCACCTTCCCAACGGCGTTTCCTTAGCGCTTCCAAAAACAGCAAAAACGCCATCCCGTCTTCCGGAACATGCTGTTGCCGGCGCCGATCTGAACTACGACTTCAAAACCGATCTGGTCATGGCAACGGAGGGCGGCCTGCGAATTTATCAGCAAAGCAATCCGGGACAATTTATCGATGTCACCGCAAAAACCAAATTGCCCGCTGGCGTAATCAATGGATCATATACGGGAGCCTGGCCGTTTGACATCGATCTGGACGGCGATCTGGACATTGTTCTGGGGGTAGCTGAGGGCGAACCGCTTGTTCTCAGGAACAATGGCGACGGCACCTACACGACGGTCAAACCTTTCAAGGGCATTGATGGATTAGTTGATTTCGCCGGTGCCGACGTGGATGGTGACGGAGATCCCGATGTTGCTCTGCTTGACAAGGCCGGTCGCTTGAGAGTTTTCGCGAATGAACGCTTAGGTGATTACAAACTTCGTCCTGTGCCATCCGCGTTGAACGGGCAGTACGTCAAACTGGCCGCCGGCGATACCAACGGGGATGGACTGCCTGATTTTATTCTTCTGCGGTCCGACTTCCACGTTTTTCGCTTGTCGGATCGTTCCGCCGGGCAAGGTTGGGACAGCGCGGAAGTGTTAACGGCCCAAGCGTCTGGGTCGGCTCCCCCCAGTCTCACTTTGGCTGATCTCAACAACAATGGCGCGCTCGACCTGATTATCAACGACCAAGTCTATTTATCAAACGACAAGATTTTCACTCCCCTCCCGACCCGTTTGCCGGTCATCTGTCAGGGCATCCTTGATTTCAACGGAGACGGCAGGCTCGATATCGTTGGGCTCAACCCTGAAAGCCGTGTGCTTCAATCCGTCAATCGAGGCGCAAAAAATTATAGCTGGCAGACAGTCCGGCCCAAAGCCGCCACCACCAGCGGCGACCAGCGTATTAATTCGTTCGGGATCGGCGGAGAGATGGAGATCCGCGCTGAACTGTTAACACAAAAGCAGATCATTGAGTCTCCCATCCTTCACTTCGGGCTTGGCGAACATCGAGCGGCTGATTTTGCGCGTATCGTTTGGCCGAACGGCATTATTCAAACTGAGTTCAAGCCGAAACCCGACCAGACGCTTTTGGCGGAACAGCGGTTGAAAGGCTCCTGTCCTCTACTATTCACCTGGAACGGCCACGGTATGCAATTCACAAAAGACGTTGCTCCGATGTCGGCGGCCCTGGGCGCGCATGACGGCTCCGGGCATTTTGCCGATGTCGCTCAAACCGAAGAGTGGTTCAAAATATCCGGTGATCAACTGGCCCCGCGCGACGGGTTCTACGATTTGCGAGTGACGGATGAGTATTGGGAAACCTATTACATCGATCACTATGCTCTGCTGGCGGTGGATCATCCGGCGGAAACTCAGATCTTCGCGGATGAGCGGGTCGCTTTTCCGCCGGCACCTTTGAAGATCTATGTAACCGGCGCTCCGCGCCCATTCGCCGGCGCTCGGGACGACAAGGGGCGCGATGTGAGTGGAGCGGTGCGAAACCTGGATGGCCGCTATCTCGATACCTTCGAGCTTGGAGCCTATCAGGGCATCGCTCGCGATCACTGGGTTGAATTGGAACTGCCGGACGATGCTCCCGCGCATGGTCCGCTGTATCTGATTGGTCAAGGCTGGCTGCATCCTTGGGATGACGGAATTTTGGTGGCAGTCAATCAAGGCAGTCAGTCCAAGCCCGAAGACTTGAGCATCGAAGTTCCAGAC
>CAXUBB010000497.1:0-3510 GCA_964249105.1 uncultured Bryobacteraceae bacterium
ACGTTCTGGAAAATCTCCACCCGTACCGGTTCAAGCTATCCCGCTTAAAGCGATTTACGCACTCGCGCTGACGGCATAACAAAACGCCGTCACCCTTTGCCTCGTTGTATTCAGCGTTCGCTCGTAACCGTTAACTCCTAAGCGTCCGGAGTATCCCACACGTTATCGTAAATATCTGCGATGCGCAGCATCAGCGGCACTGAAACGAGCTGAATTGCGCCGAGCGGATCGCGCCATTCGCGCAGCAGCCATAAGCCGTCTTCCTGGCGCGTCCAGTGGCTGATGCCGATGCGATCCTGCTCTACGGTAAGATACTCCCGGAACGACGGAATCGACCGGTAATTCTCGAATTTACCGCCCAGATCGTAATTCTTTGTGGCTTCCGACAAAACTTCAATCACCAGCACCGGGTTCAGGAGCGTGTCGGCTTCGGTATCCAGAAATTGTTCCGTGCCACAGGTCACCAGTACATCCGGATAAGTGCACAAGCCGGTAGCCGGGATGTGCACTCGCATGTCGGCTTGATACGGGCGGCACGCGGTATGACGCAACCCGTTGTGCAGAGTGGTAGACAAGTTACCGGCAATCCTGTTATGGTAACGGCTCGCGCCCGTCATCGCGAACAACTGACCATGCCAGTATTCGCTGCGGAACTCGGCCTGCCGCTCATGTGTTAGGTACTGCTCCGGCGTCAGGAAAAGCTCAGGATCGCTGGCCATCTTGTTCCGATAATATCGCAAGAATGTTGGTTGGGGTTCTGTTGCATTCAGGTTTTGAGGCGCTTAGATATGGTGACAAAAGCGCATTGAATCCCACCTACTATCCCTGCAAGGCTTGTCGAGTTTCTGGATGCGAAACACTTAACACAGGAAAACACTCGGATCATCTGACACTTCTAACTTCGTCGGACGATTTGGCTTTCCCTTCTGCTTCCGAGAGTGTAGCGTAAGAGTTCATCAGATCAAGTCTGAACTATTAGAAGTCAGGTTCACCGATTTAGCCAAGTCCTATTGTTGCGCGGCCACTTCATCCCAATAGGCTCTCAGGCTGTCCCACCGCGACCACCCAGATACTTTTCCTCGTGGCCAATCGAATATAATCGCCAACTTGGACCAAACGCCTCTTCCGCCAGAATTCACCGGGACAATTGCTGCATTGGGAGTTGTCCTCGGCACTGCAACGCTCCTGTATAACGTTTCGAAAGACAAGGGAATTGGCGCTATGCGCACTCGTGCTGTCGAAAATGCAAAGAACCGGTTAGCATTCTGGGATTCAAAGCTTCGCATTCAATCCAGTGCCCTTGATGGTACCGATTTGAAGGAAGCGAAGATCGCTGCCGTCGAGGCGGCAGAGAATGCTCATCGCGATCTAAATGAGAATCTAGAAACAGTGCGGGTATGGTCTGGTCCGCCGCTGGCGATTGTTGGTCTGCCGTGGTGGCGGAAGCTGTTCCTTCTCTACAAGCCGATAGAAGGAGTGAAGTGGTTAGGCTACCTGTCTAGGCTCTTATACCTTCTCAGCTGGGCGGTAATACTGGTCTATATCGGGTTGGTTGTCTGGTTATTTGTGCTCTTCCAGATTGAGGAGCCGGCCAAACAAGCCGTTGACAGGGCCTATCTGGCATCAAAGCAGGGTCATGCGGCAATGATCAGTTTCCCCTGAACAACGAAGACAAAGAATGGAGAGAACAAAATCTGATCGCGGTGGCGCAATGCACTGATGTAACCGCCCGGGAATCTGTCCAGCGGATCATGTCGGCGTCGCAAGCCTTTGCCGAAGGCGCGCCTCAGCACGATGACATGACGGTCGTCACCCTCCAAATTTTCCCGCTTGAACAGCAGGATGATTCGCGTCCAGATCAAGGTGCCGGTTTCGGAATCGTGGGACAACTATCCTGTCTTGGCATATACTGATCCAGAAAAGAAAGCGCAGCGCAAAATACTTGATTCAGTCACTGCCGGACAACAATCTCGAACCAATGCAGAACAGGATGGAGCGTCCGAATCGGCATCCGATTCCCGTGTTCCTGCTCACGCTCCTTCTGATCAGCTCGATTTTCTACTTCCTCATCATTAAATCCGGCCACATGGGCGGAGGCTGGGGAGCCTATGTCGCTGGCTTGATGTGGTCCCCCGGCTTTGCCGCCTTGCTCACGTGCAAATATCTCGGCCGTGATCTGGCAAGTCTCGGGTGGAAGTGGGGCAAAACACGATATGAAGTGATCTGCTACTTCATCCCTCTCGGTTACGCCACGGTCATCTACGGTTTCGTTTGGCTGACGGGCCTTGGCGGGGTGTACAGCAAGGACTTTGTTGACAAAGTGACAGCGTCTTTTGGCCTGGGTCCGCTGCCGCCATGGGTAAGCATCGCCTTGTACTTCGTCCTCACGGCAACCTTTAGCGTGATACGAGATTGCGCGACGGTAATCGGCGAAGAGATCGGCTGGCGTGGATTCCTGGTTCCTGAATTAGCGAAGAAACACGGGTTCCCGGCGACCGCTATCATTACAGGATTTATCTGGGCCATCTGGCACTATCCGATCATCCTCTTTGCTGACTACAAGAGCGACACGCCCGTCTGGTATTACCTTCCACTATTGACGATCATGATCCCTTTGCTCAGTTTTGTGTGGACCTGGATGCGATTGAAGTCTGGAAGCTTATGGCCCTGTGTCATACTGCACGCCTCCCATAACACTTTTATTCAGACTTTCTTTGACCCGCTCACCGTGCATAACAGCAAAACGAACTATGTGGCTAACGAGTTCGGTGCTGGAATTCTCGTCATTTCGATACTGATGGCCCTGTATTTCTGGAAGCGAAGTGACGAAATAGGAGTTTACCGCCCAACTGCTCAAGTAGCGCCCTGGGCGGTCCAAAGTTGAAATCCGCCGGACAAATTGACTCCCGTCCAAACCCCGTTTCAGATTTTTTTGCAAAATTTTCCGTTTGGTTGCTATAGCTTACCTCGCTTCTTTAAGTAACTGCGGTTCTGGCCGGTTTACACTTTTAACCGCAACCAACATGGCAAAGCCGAATAGCACAACCTCCAGCCAACAGCCGAGCGAAGCCCGGCTCCGCGCCAACCGCGCCAACGCGAAAAAATCCACCGGCCCCAAAACCGAAGAAGGCAAAAGCCGTTCCGCCCTGAACGCCGCTCGTCATGGCATTCTTTCCCAGGTCATCCATCTTCCCGAAGAAGAAATGAACTCATACCACGAGTTCACCGAAAGCTATGTGGCCTCAATTGCCCCGGTCGGTGCGGTCGAAACGCAGCTCGCCAACGTGTGCGCCGACCTCCAGTTCCGCCTCCATCGCCTCGCTGCCGCCGAACACAATTTATTCGCTATCGGCCACGACGAACAAGGCGAGTTGTGGAACACCGGCATTGCGGAATCTCATACTGCTCTCACCATGGCCGAAACCCTGCGGCGCTCCGGCGATCCGCTGGCTCTGCTCACCCTTTACGAATCGCGCCTCAACCGCCGCTTCCTCCAAACCCTGAAACAGC
>CAXUBB010000498.1:0-1422 GCA_964249105.1 uncultured Bryobacteraceae bacterium
GCGTAATTCAAGCACATAAGCGGAGCAGGAAGCGAGTCAATGGGAAAAGCACTGACCGGAAGCCAGTTGGAAGCGTATCAACAGCAGGGATTCTTATGTCCTCTGCCCGTGTTTTCGGATACGGAAATAGCAGCTTTGCGCAGCCAGTTAGAAATTCTGGAACTGCACCAAGGTGGACGGCTAGACGCTCGCGTCAACCGCAAGCCTCACCTGCTTCTTACCTGGTTGAATGAACTGATCCGAGATGCCCGCATTCTCGACCCGGTGGAAGATATTCTGGGACCGAACCTTTTATGTTGGGGTTCGGGATTTTTCATCAAGAATCCCCATGATGGAGCGCGCGTCACCTGGCATCAGGATTCAACTTATTGGGGGCTTTCCAAGCCCGATATTGTGACGGCCTGGATTGCCTTCACGCCCAGCACCGCCGAAAACGGATGCATGCGCGTGGTTCCGGAAACCCATACGCTTTCGCAGCTTCCGCATCAAGACACCTTCGCGACGGACAACCTGTTAAGCCGCGGCCAGGAAATTGCGGTGGATGTGGACGAATCAAAAGCAATCGACATTGTGCTGGCGCCCGGGCAGATGTCGCTGCATCATGTGATGCTGGTCCACGGCTCCGAGCCGAACCGCGGATCGCATCGCCGCATCGGTTTTGCGATCCGCTACCTGCCCACTGACGTTAAGCAGCTTACCGGCACCAAGGATACCGCGACCCTGGTGCGCGGCACCGATAACTACGGCCATTTCACGCTTGAACCCGCTCCGCGTTCCGATTTTCATCCTGATGCGCTGGCTTTTCACGCCGAAACACTGGCGGCCAACGACCAGATCATTTATCGCGGAACAACGCCGAAGCAGGGAAGCGCATCCTGATAAGACTGATATGCGCCAACCGACATAGCGTTTTAGATAGGATAGGATTTCGTTTGGAACTGGCCGGCGACAAGGCCAAGAGCGGCTCATAACGTACTTTCAATGAGCAAAGCAATTTAAACTCTGTGGGATATAAACATTTTTTTACGCGTGAAAGATCTTACTGCAGCTGTCGCCAAATTAAACGATAAAGGGATTCAATCTTTCATCACTCCGCCTGTGACTGAGGGCGTTCATCATCGATTGGCTTTCTTCAAAGGCACTGATGGAAACGTGTTTGAGCTCGTTGAGTGGATCAAAGGCGCTCAATAGCCGCGTGTAAGCGTGTGGGCGTTTGGGACAGCCTGATTATGATACGAGCAAGATTTTATCGGTGGGACGGAGCGCTCCGTCCCGGGTTCACTTAAACTGTAAACTGCTTTGTCAATAGAAGTGGTTCGTTTGCCGCAGTTCGGAGTCGTGCTGATCTGCCCGGCAGGAACGAATCGCTCGCAAAAAGTTTGACCGTAGCACCATAACTTTTCCTGTAGCGCAGAGGTCCAG
>CAXUBB010000498.1:1432-3493 GCA_964249105.1 uncultured Bryobacteraceae bacterium
ACTGCTGGGCGAAAACGCAACGGGGGCCGGAGCGCTCCGCCCCGCTGACAGTTTCTCGACTTGTTCCGGATCAGGCTGTCCCGCGTGAAGTCCAAGTCCACATCCTCCCGGCCCGACTCGGATAGCTTGGCCAGTTTCTTCTCCGTAGAAGGGTCAATTACCTCCATAGTTTTTCCCGCTAAGGAAGTGATCCATTTCCCACCAATAAACAATTTCTTGGGACCGGATGTTACGAATGCTTTTGCCAGATCTATCTGTGCCTTATCTTCCACGTATTTTCACCTCGTGCTCTTGTCATTAGTAAAGTCCATCGGTGCGGTTGCTGCCGTAAGATCCTTTACTTGCAAAGCTGTGATGGCCAGCGTGATCAGACCCCGTTGACGCCACCGTCTATGAAGAACTCCGCAGCTGCTACAAAAGCGGAATCGTCGGACGCCAGGAAGACAGCAGCTTTCGCGATGTCACGTGGGTCACCCATGCGGCCGGTTGGCACCATGGCTACTGTGCTCTCCCGAGCCTCAGCGCTGTCCTGAATCGATTTCCGGAAGCCTTCCGTATCGATCGGCCCCGGACTGATGACGTTAATTCGAGGACCCTCGCCTTTCAACTCAGCCGTAAAGGTCCGGGCAAAACTGCGCACCGCGGCCTTTGTTGCCCCGTATACCGACATGCCAGGAATACCTGAGCTGCCAATGAAGGAGCCGTTCAGAATGATGGAGCTCGTCTTGTCCATAAGCGGGATTGCTTTTTGAACGGTGAAGAACACGCCTTTCGCGTTAATGGTGAACGTGTTATCGAACTCATTCTCGGTAACCTGCTGCCAAGGCACCTGCTTGTATATGCCGGCGTTCGCGAAGAGGACATCGAGCTTACCTTTTTCTTTCTTGATTTCGGAATACATTCGGTCAATGTCCGGGATGCTGCCGGCATCCGCGTTGATGCCATACGCTTTCTCGCCGAGCTTCTGAACCGCCTTATCGATTTCTTCCCGGCGTTTGCCTGTGATGAACACAAACGCGCCTTCTTTTATAAATTCCTGAGCGGTGCTGAAACCCATCCCTTCGGTTGCGCCGGTGACGAGTGCGATTTTGCCTTCGAGCTTATTCATAATCTTTTTTGTCTTACAGTGAACGGACTTCCGTGCCCCCGAAAATGCTGCGCTTCACCTCAGTCGTGAAACCGGCGTACGGGTGAGCCGGCTCCAGCGCACTTACGTCCGTGAGTCTTTTCGACTGCACAGGAGTCAACTGGATATTGAGTGAACCGAGATTGGCGTGGAGTTGCTCCAAACGGCTTGCTCCGATCAGCAAAGCCGAGATGGCCGGCTGGGAAGCGGCCCAGGCGAGAGCGACTTGAGCCATGGGGCATTCTAGTTCCCCGGCCACTTCCCGGAGCACGTCCAGCGTTCGCCAATGTTTGTCGGTGAACTGGCGAAAGGGCTTTTGCGAACTAAACCTGCCTTCTCCGCTCGGCTGATCGTCGCCGCGACGGTACTTGCCGGTCAGAAAGCCTGAGGCCAGAGAACCCCAGGGAATCACACCTAGACCCGCGTGACCGGCCATGTGTATGTGTTCGCGTTCGATATTGCGTTCCACCAGAGAGTATTCCAATTGCAGGGCAATCGGATATGGCGAAGAAGCCGCCCTGGCTAATGTCACCGCTTCCATGCCATACCAAGCCGGTATATCGGAGAAACCGAAATAACGGATCTTCCCAGCGCGCTGAAGAGCGGCAAAGGTTTCGAGTACTTCCTCCACGGGCGTGGTCTGGTCCCAGTAATGCATCCAGTAGAGGTCGATGTAGTCTGTCCTTAGTCTACGCAGAGACCCTTCCAGCGCACGATATATGTTCTTGCGCCCGTTTCCACCGGCGTTCGGATTGCCGCGGTCGCTGTTAAAGGTGAACTTAGTGGCCAGTACGATTCGGTCACGCAGCGAACGTTCCGCAATGCAGGCTCCAATGAGTACTACACCGCGGCCGCCGCCGTAAACGACGGCTGGATCTACGAAAATGCCTCCCCCATCGATATAGGCGTTCAGAATAGCCGTCGAACTTTAATCG
>CAXUBB010000499.1:0-2318 GCA_964249105.1 uncultured Bryobacteraceae bacterium
TTGAGCCGCCTGTACAGCCAAGCGTTCGACGTAGGCTTCGACCGAGAGGCCCTGCGCGGCGGCTTGCCGGGCGAGGACGTCCGGCACCGACACAGTGATGGTCATGCGATTAAGATAACAGGGCCTACTACGCTGGCGCGGCGTGTTTGAAGATTTTTTTAAGCGTTGCGATCGCGCGGTCCACGTCCGGTTCAGTTAGAATGTAGGGCGGAAGAAAGCGCAACACCGTGTCGTGGGTGCAGTTAAAGAGCAGCCCTTCTTTGATTCCGTCCAGCACTAGTTGTTTGCAAGGCCACTCCAGTTCCACGCCAATCATCAGGCCCTGGCCGCGCACTTCCCTGATAAAGGAGTAGGTCTGCATCAGCTCGGTCAGCTTCATGCGAAAGTAACCTCCGACGGAGTTGATCGAGGGAAGAAGTTCGTCAAGAATATCGAAAAACTCCAGCGCCACGCGGCAGGCGAGCGGCCCTCCTCCGTAAGTGGAGCCGTGCATGCCGGGCTTGATGGTTTGCGCGGCTTTCTCGTTGGAGATGATGACGCCGAGCGGGATGCCGCAGGCCATGGGTTTGGCGGCAATTACGATATCAGGAAACAAGACTGGATCGAGCAACTGATAGGCGAAGTAAGCGCCCGGACGGCCTACGCCGCATTGAATTTCATCGAATACCAGCAGCGTATCAAATTTGTCGGCCAGTTGCCGAGCGGCGCGCGCAAACTCTTCGGAGACCGGGTTAATGCCGCCTTCGCCTTGAATGAACTCCAGCACAATGCCAGCGGTGTTTTCGTTAACCGCCGCTTCCAATGCCCCTATGTCATTGCGCGGAACGAAGCGCGGACCAGGAAGCAGGGGCTCAAAATCTTTCCGGTACTTTGGCTGTCCGGTAATGGAAATAGCCCCGAGCGTGCGTCCGTGAAATGAGTTTTCAAGCGAGATGATTTCCGTTTTACCGCCCTTGGCGTTGCCGTGCGAGCGAATCATCTTCAATGCGCCTTCCATCGCTTCCGTTCCGGAGTTGCAGAAGAAGCTCCGTTGCAGGCCGCTCGCCTTTGCCAGCCGTTCCGCTAAGCGCCCCTGGTACTCGTGATAGTAAAGATTCGACGTGTGCAGCAGAAGGCCAGCCTGCTGCCGAATCACTTTGGTGATACGCGGGTGCGCGTAGCCAAGCGAGTTGACGCCGATACCGCTGATGAGGTCGAGATAGCGATTTCCCTCAAGATCGTAAAGGTAACAGCCCTTGCCGCGATGGAGCGCTAAGGGGTAACGGGCGTAGTTCTGCAGCAGGTAATTACTTTCAAGCTGCTTGATTTCATCGAAGGAGGAAGACACCTCAAGGTCAGCGGGGGAAGGAGCGGACATACTCTTATGATACGGAGGCATGTCCGCGCCATTGGACGTTCTGGCCTTAGTCTTTTTTCATCCCAAAGCCGGTTACAGTAACGTCGGTATTGTGAGCGAAGCGAAGCCCGTAGAGGCCGTCGGTCGATTTGAGCTTGCCCGCAGTCACCAGCGCGGCTTTATCGTAGCCCGCCACAACCGTGCCGTTAATGGCGCACTCTACGCGATCACCCTTCACAGAAACAGCAATCTCCTGCGTCACGGGTTCGCCCGGACCGGCGGCCTTGTGTACCGCAGAGTTCTCCTCGCCGCGCCGGCCATTCAATTGAAACGGCTCGGGACCAAATCCGCGCACGATAAAGTTTCCGTTGCCGTATGCCGCGCAATAAAGATAGCTTTGCCCGTCCGTGCCCATATCATTGCCCGCGATGACAATGCCATAGGGATGAGGATGGGTGTTCAGGTTCATGTACTTGGGTTCTTGAAAGGTCGCTTTCACGGTGTAGTTGCCGGTCGCTTTATTGGCCGGATTCCAGTAAGTCACCGCCGGGCCGGTCGTGACGTGCAGGGCATTACCCTCTTGAGAGAGCTTTGCATCTTTTACTGTTTGCCCTGCCTGTGCTTCCTTCGCATCAACTTTTCCCGTCCAGCCGGGAGCGGAAATACCGCCGCCCTCCACAGCGCGGGAAGTTTCAGTTTGGCCTTGGGCCGGGAGCATGGCAGGAACGAGGGTGGCGATGGTCAATGCCAGAGCGGGACCGTAGAAGAAACGCATAGATGTATATCCTTTCTCCGATGGAGCTTTCAAGTTAACCTTTCAATTATGGATCAAGATGAATTGCTGAGAGCCGATGACCATGCCTGAGACGCTTTCTCTTTTTGACGAGCCGCAGCCCGAATTGAAGACGAAGCTGGGAAACAGGCTGGCGGCTTTGGCGGCTCAAAAGCTGTTTCTAGGCACCAGTTCCTGGAAATACGAAGG
>CAXUBB010000499.1:2328-3484 GCA_964249105.1 uncultured Bryobacteraceae bacterium
GTATTTCATGCGCGGACGATTCTCGCAGAAGCGGTTTGAACAGGAATGCCTGGCGGAGTATGCCGAAACATTTCCGGTAGTTTGCGGCGATTTCTCGTTCTACCAGTTCCCTTCCCGCGAGTTCTGGCACAAGCTGTTCAGCGGCGTTCCACGCCAGTTGCAGTTCGTATTTAAGGTGCCGGAGGAGATTACCGTTTATACGTTTCCCAAGCATCCTCGCTACGGCGGGCGCGCCGGTTCCGCCAACTCCAACTTTCTGCGGGCGGATTTGTTTCAGGAGGCTTTTCTCCAACCTTTAACGCAGTACCGGGATCGTGTGCCGGTGATCTTGTTTGAGTTTACGGCGTTCGCCCGCAAGGTATTCGAAAATCCCGGCGAGTTCGCCGAACTGATGGCGGACTTTCTGCCGCTGTTGCCTAATACGTTTCGCTATGCGGTGGAGGTCCGCAATCCGGAATTTCTCCATGAATCCTACTTCGCGGTTCTCCGGGAGCACGGAGTGGCGCATGTGTTTAACGCGTGGACCCGGATGCCTGTTTTGTCCGAGCAGATGCAGCAACCGGATGTGTTCACGACTGATTTCACAGTGACTCGCGCCTTATTACGAGCGGGACGGCCTTACGAAGAGGCGGTCCGGTTATTTTCCCCGTATGAGTCGGTGCAAGAGCCGAATGAGGAGGTTCGGAACGCTTTGCGGGGTTTGCTGGCCCGCGCCAAGGAACGACGCGAGGCGACTTATATCTTTGTCAATAATCGTTTAGAGGGAAATGCTCCCGCCACGATCGAGGCAATCACCGAACCTTAAGAGTTGAGGCTAAAACGATAGCCGATGCGCAACTCGGTCAGTAGATGACAAGGATGGGCGGGGTCCGGCTCGATCTTCTTTCGTATTTGATTGACAAAGACATGTAGATATTCGATCTCATTCCCATAGTCTGGCCCCCAAACCGCTTGCAGCAGTTTGCCGTGGGGGATCGTGACGTTCGGGTGAGTAGCAAGGTAATGGAGCAGGTCGAACTCTTTGGGCGTAAAGCGGACGTCACGGCCTTTTACATAAACATGCCGCGTGTTCAGGTTCATTTCGACACCGCCGAATGTAATTGTTGCGGGGCCGTTCGGGGTGGAAAAGGTCGAACGGCGCAGATTGGCCCGGATG
>CAXUBB010000500.1:0-3479 GCA_964249105.1 uncultured Bryobacteraceae bacterium
ATCCAGTATGTAGGCGATAACTTCCGCTTCCTTTCCGATTCCATCCTTCAGATTGACCGGGTTCTTGCGGGGTACGCCCAGCTTCTGGAAGCAGTGAAGCAGGCTGAATCGTTTTCGGATCTGACGGCGGAAATTGACGGAACGATTGCCGATATTGACCTCAGTTATTTGCGTGAGGAGATTCCGCAAGCGATTCGACAGTGTAACGAAGGCATCGAGAGAGTGGCCCATATCGTCAAGGCGATGAAAGAGTTCTCGCATCCCGGATCTCATCGCATGAAGCCGGTCGATCTAAACTACGCCATAGAAAGCACGCTGGTCGTCTGCCGCCATGAATGGAAGTACGTGGCTGAAGCGGTTACGGACCTGGATCCTGAGCTGCTCCCGGTCCGCTGCCTGGCGGGTGAACTAAAACAAGTCATTCTAAATCTAGTGATTAACGCCGCTCATGCCATTGCCGAGGCAAAAAGGACTGACAATCCGGGCAGGATCTCCGTATCCACCCGTCAAAATGGCGAGTTTGTGGAAATTCGAGTCGAAGACAATGGCGCGGGAATTCCCGAAGCGATTCAACCCCGGATCTTTGATCCATTCTTTACCACGAAGGAAGTCGGCCAGGGAACCGGACAAGGGCTAACAATCGCGCGCAATGTGATTGTCAAAAAGCATGGGGGCACGTTGAGCTTTGAAACGAAGCCGGGCGCCGGAACCACTTTTCTCATTCAGTTGCCGATCGATGGCAAGCAAGCTCGGCAGCATGAACAGCCTTAAGTACTGGATTTTCAGGGTTCATCGCGGCAGCGGGATCGTGATGGTAAGCGATGGCTTCCACAATCGGATCGGGAATATTCCATAAAGTCATGACATAGGCCCCCAGTTCCGCGTGTGACGTTTGAAATACCCGGCGCTCCGCCTTCACATCGCTCAATCCTTCTTCCTCCGAAAGTTTCGCCGCGCTCTGGTATTGCTCCGGAAAGCTACAGGCCATAATGAGCTGCCCTACATCGTGGAGCAAGCCAGCCACTCCAGCTTGAGTCTGGACCTCCTCATCGGCTCCCTCGAACGTGGCTGTGATCTCCCGCGCTAATTGGCTGCACTGCAGGCTGTGCCGCCACAGACGGTCCATATTGGAAGATGTTCCGCCCTGGGATTTGAACTCCTGAAAAGCCCGTTCCTTCCAAAGGTTTTGCAGTCCGCTAACTCCCAGCAGCCCTACCGCGTCGGTGGGGTCTGAGATGAATTGCAGGCGCGCAAAGCATCCGGAGTTTGCCGCCTGGAGCGCCTTGGCGCACAGGCCCATGTCCCTGGCGATCACGCTCCCGATCTCTTCAGCGCAGGCCAGCGGCGACTGGAGAAGACGCTCCAGCTCCCAATAAACAGGCGAAATACTGGGAATCACTTCAATCTTGCAAGCTAGTTCGATTAAAAATGGATCGGATAACAGGCGTTTCAACGAGAACGCCCGTTCCACCGCCGCTTTCAGTTCTTCCAGCGAGCAAGGCTTGGTCAGATATTGATGCGAAACTCCGGAAGATCTGATGAGGCTTTCCTGCTCGGATTGACCCGACAGAATGACGCGCAGGAGATGGGGATGCCTGACTTTTACCTGCTTCAACAGTTCCATGCCATCCATGGCGGGCATGCGCACATCCGTGACCACCACGTCGAAAGCGCCCTTATCGAGCGCCTGAAGAGCCTCCGCTCCGCCATGGGCGAACTCATGGCTCCATTCGTGACGCAGAGGCCGGAGCGTTCGCTTCAAGCCATCCAGTATTTTTTGCTCGTCATCGACAAACAGAATTCGAAGCATATCTTTCCGGTTCATCAACCACTTATATGGAAGGGACCGGTTAAGAACAATATCGGGAAAAAGCTGAGTTTTTCGAACCGCATCCGCCGTTTTGTTGAGAAGTCAATGGTAGAGAAAGTACTTTTTGTAGATGACAACACGAACCTGCTGACTGCGATCCAGCGCAATCTTCGCAAGCAGTTCGAAATCGTTATCGCCTCCAGCCCCGCGCAGGCCCTGGATCTCCTCCGATGCGAGCGCCCGTTCGGCGTGGTTGTCTCAGATCTGAGAATGCCGCACATGAGCGGCGTGGAACTGTTATCGAAAACAGCCGCGGAGTGGCCCGACACGGTTCGAATCCTGTTGACGGGTGAAGCGGATACCAGGGCCGCCATTGCCGCCGTCAACGAGGGCCACGTATACCGTTTCCTGACCAAGCCTTTTCCTCTCCCAGCCCTGGCTCAAGTCCTGACAGCGGCTCTTGCTCAGTATCGACTTGTGACTACGGAGAAAGTCCTGTTGGAGAAGACGCTCAACGGATCGGTAAAAGTCCTGACCGAAGTTCTTTGCCTGACCCATCCTCTCGCTTTCAGCCGAGCCAGCCGAATCCGCGATACCGTTAGGCAGTTGCTGCTGCACACGGGCCTCGCCGACCGCTGGGAGTTTGAGATGGCGGCGATGCTGTCTCAAATTGGCTGCATCACTATGCCGGTGGACATTCTGCAAAAGCTGAATGACGGCGCTGAGTTGTCCCTAGATGAGCAAACGCTCTATAAATCACATCCGGCAACCGGCTCCCGCCTACTCGAAAGCGTTCCGCGCTTGGAAACCGTGGCGCGAATCATTGAACAGCAGGAAGAAATCATCCAACCTCTTCCTCCCGGCCAACTCCTAGGAGAGGCCGACCGCGTCCTCCTGGGAACGCATATTTTGAAACTGGCCCTTGCCTTGGATCATTTCACCGTACGCGGCCTCACTAGGTCGGCGGCGCTGGCCCAATTGCAAGGAGACGATCACGTCTATCCGCCCGAGTTGTTAAAAGCGTTAGCGGCCCTTGAAGCCGTGGATTTAGCCATGAAAAGCCGCGCGGTGAGATTTAAGGAACTGACGACCGGCATGGTTTTAAAAACCGATATCGTCACAAAAGACGGATCGCTTCTGCTCGCGAAAGGCCACACGCTTACCTCGACAATACTGGAATGCTTGGAGCGTTATTTCGTCTCGCAAGGCGTTCAGGAACCCATTGGAGTCCTGCTATAGCAGCAAGAACTCCCGCGGATTCACAATGCGAATTTCCCGGTACGGGTCCAGGCGGCGCAAATGCCGGTCGCTGGACAAGATCAAGCCGGCTCCCGCCACCAGCGCGCAATCCAGAAACTTGTTGTCCTTCGGGTCCGGGCAGTCCGTAATATCGCCTCGTAAAGACACCCATTCTCCTCGTTTTGCAAGAATTAAATCCAATCGCCGGATGACAAGTGTCACATTGACTTACCTTCGAACTTAGAGCGATTGACCACTTCCACAATCTCTTTATAGATTTCTTTTGAGATAGCAATTTTGAAGTTGGCGGCAGCTTTCTCGACAGCGAGCGCAGGTACGACACCAAAGGCTAAAGCTGAGATCCAGATAGTAGTAGCAATAACGACCCCGCTCATGGGCGGTCCGGATTAGCGGCTCTCACCTCTTCAAC
>CAXUBB010000501.1:0-999 GCA_964249105.1 uncultured Bryobacteraceae bacterium
GTCGTCCAACGGTGTCAGCAGACGTCCGGCAAACGCTTGCAATTTAAACATCTGGAAGTAATTACCGGAGACGAGTTCGCCCATATCGCTGAAGGCAGGAGCAGGGGACCCGCTGCGCCGAACACCTAAACCGGTTTCGCTCGCTCCAAAGGCCGCCAGTTCCGAGAAGCCGTCAGTGTGATCGCGAAAGTACGTATACAGATCGTAAGAAACTAGGCCAAATTCAGGGTCTTGTGAGTAGCCACCGGTATAGCAGCATTGAGTCGTCTTGCCCAGCCGCAATAAATCGGCCGGATCAGCCACCGATAGCGACTTGAGCAAAACCGCATAAACCAGCGAAAAGATGGCGGTGGTAGCGCCCATTCCCAAAGCTACGGTGAGGATTGTCGTAATCGAGAAAACAGGGGCATTGCGTAAGCGACGGAACGCATGACGGGTGTCCTGCAGCGTGACTTCGAGGATGGGCAATCCGCCGCCATCCTGGTACGTCTCTCTAGCCTGGGTCAGAGATCCGAACTTAAGTATGGCCTGTCGACGAGCCTCCTCAGCATTCAACCCTGCCTGGATGTATTCGGCAGTTTGCAGGGTGATGTGATCTTCCATCTCACTCTGAAAACGCTCTGCACCCAGATCACGCGTCAGCGATGCGCGTATCTGCCAGACCCAGCGCCGCAGGGTTTTCATGGCAGATCCTCCGTCTTGACTTGGAAGAAACGTTCCATGATGCCGACGGTTTGTAACCAGCCTTTCGTCTCTGCCTGCAAGGCCTTGTGCCCGGCGCGTGTCAGCCGGTAAAAACGAGCGCGGCGATTATTTTCTGACGTTCCCCATTCGGACGCAATGGAGCCTTCCTGCTCCAACTTGAGCAGCACTGGATAGAGCGTGCCCTGATTGACCGCAAGCAAGTCTCCACTGATCTGCTCAATGCGGCGCGCAACGCCATAGCCATGCAGCGGCCCTAGCACGTCGAGGGTTTTGAGAATCATCAGAGCGAGTGTT
>CAXUBB010000501.1:1009-1875 GCA_964249105.1 uncultured Bryobacteraceae bacterium
GTTCCTTGCAAAACGTCTGTTTTGCCTTTACTGCTTCCCATTTTGGTTTCCCATAGGAAGTGTATCATAGACTTTTGGGAAACCTACAGGAAACTTCGGCGGTTGTTAACCAGTAAGGTTTTGCTCGCTTCAACAGACTAGCAGCACAACGGTCAACGGTCGATATGCGGAAGCGTAATCTCTTTTCGCTCTGAGGATAATGTGACTTTTTCACCGTGGATCGTCGCTGCTAATTGTGCCGCGATCTGGTCCGGCGCGTTGCCGTTCAGGTTGCCAAGAACCGCGACAGTGAGCTGATCCTCAGGCCAGTACGCCAGTGCCGTATTGAACCCTTCAATTCCTCCATTGTGATCAATTTTCTTTCGTCCGTTCGAATTTGAAACAAGCAATCCAAACGCGTAATTTTGTTTGAATGGTGTTGTCATCTCCTTGAGAGAAGCTGGTGAAAGCAGCTTCCCGCTAAAAAGTCCGCGTTCCCATTTCAGCAGGTCCTCAGTTGTCGAATACAGAGCGCCTGCCGAAAGAGGAATCGTCATATTGATGTATCCGGCATTTTCAAGCCCGTTTTTTGAGGGTGTGTACCCGGAAGCACGATGGTAAATAATCGCTGTATTCGAGTCATAGCCGGAATCTTTCATTCCCAACGGCGTAAAAATGTTTTGCTGCACGAACTCCTGATAACTCTGCCCGCTCACCTTCTCAAGCAGATAACCCAACAACACATAGCCGGAGTTACTGTAATTCCACTTCGTTCCCGGTTCAAACTCCAGCGGTTTATCCCGGAACCTCTTTACCAGTTCCGCCGGTGTCGTCGCCTTTGCTTCGGATTCCGCATAATCCGGAAATCCGGTAAAGCTGGGAATGCC
>CAXUBB010000501.1:1885-3459 GCA_964249105.1 uncultured Bryobacteraceae bacterium
GTGCGTCAACAAATGAAAGATGGTGATCTTGTCCCAAGCCGCTGGAGCATCCGGCATATATTTTTTGATCGGATCACTGACTTTCCACTTACACCGTTCCTCCAGCAGAAGAACACAGGCCGCCGTGAACTGCTTCGTAATGGAGCCAAGCCGGAACTTCGTCGTTGGCGTATTCGGAATAGCCCACTCCAGATTGGCCGAGCCATATCCCCGGCTCAAAACTACCGCGTCGCCTTTCGCGACCAGGACCGATCCCATGAACTTGTGGTCCGATACGTAAGACTGAATGATTTGCTCCAGGCGCGGGGTGACATTCTGTGCCCGGCTTAAGCCAACTAATAAGAAATACAAACACATGCGGGTCCACATTGCCTGCTTACTATATCGCAAGCGCGGGCATTCCTGCTAAATTCTGAAGTGATGAACCGTCGTGAATTTCTTGTCTTCGCCGCCGCTCCGCTCGCGGTCTCGTCAGAAGAAAGGCCAAAAGTGAAACTCGGCATTGATCTCTTCAGCCTGCGGGCGCAGAAATGGACCCCTCTGCAATACCTGGACTATTGCGCGGCGCGAAACGTGCAAGTGGTCCATTTCTCCGAGATACGGTTCATCGGCAGCCTTGCGCCGGAAAATCTTCGCGCTGTGCGGGAACACGCCGCCAAACTGGGTCTCGAAGTGGAAATCGGAATGAAATCCATCTGCCCGACTTCCAAAATGTTCGATCCCAAGGAAGGCACGGCAGAAGAACAGCTCAGCCGCATGATGGAAGCAGCCAACATCGTGGGATCGCCCATTGTGCGAGCCGTCCTGGGAAGCGCCGATGACCGCAAGCCGGGACCGATCGAAGCGCATATCGAGGACACGGTCAAAGTCCTGCGTAACGTGCGCTCAAAAGCGCTGGACCATCAGGTGAAAATCGCTATTGAGAATCATGCGGGCGATATGCAGGCGCGGGAACTGAAGATGCTGGTGGAGGGAGCAGGACCCGAGTTCGTGGGCGTGTGCCTCGATTCCGGAAATCCGTTATGGACGCTTGAAGACCCGCATCTCACGCTGGAAGTTCTGCACCCGTACGTGCTCACCAGCCACCTGCGTGATAGCGCGGTCTGGAACGTGCCGCAAGGCGCCGCCGTCACCTGGGTACAAATGGGGCGCGGCAATGTCGGCATTGATTCCTACGTACGAAAGTACATTGAACTGTGTCCCGGTAAACCGCTATCGCTGGAATCAATTCTGTTTGGTCCGAAAATTCTGCCGTACTGGGACCAGACTTTCTGGGCCGCCTACAGCAAAATGCCCGCCTCCGAATTTGTGCGCTATTTGAAAATCGCGGAGAATGGAAAACCCTATCAGAATGAACCTTGGGAAGGGAAGGACGAAGCGCAGCGCGAGCGGGAAGCGTTGGACGAAAGTTTGCAATATACAAAGAAGCTGGTAAGCGCAGCCTGACCAGGAGTAAATCTGCCGTATCTTTCAATATCCCAACTTGTTTATTCGTCGCGCAGGGCTATCGCCGGCTCAACTAGTGCAAAATCCGAGTTGCTGTAGGGTATCGTGTTTAAAAGTGAGTTGTGCCG
>CAXUBB010000502.1:0-3458 GCA_964249105.1 uncultured Bryobacteraceae bacterium
CAAGACAACGATTGTAAAGTTGATGACGCGCCTGTATGATCCCACCGCCGGCCAGATTTTATTGGACGGCGTTGATCTGCGCGACTACGATATTGAAGATCTCCGCAAGGAGATTGGCGCGATTTTCCAGGATTTCATGAAATATGAAATGACAGCGCGGGAAAATATTGCCGTAGGCCGGATCAAATACCTGAACGACAAGGGCCGCATCTTTACAGCCGCCGAGGAAAGCCTTGCCGACGGCGTAATTGCGAGACTCCCCCGACAGTATGAACAGATGTTGGGCCGACGGTTTGAAGGCGGCGTGGACCTTTCCGGCGGCGAATGGCAGAAAATCGCGCTCGCCCGCGCTTACTTGCGGGAAGCTCAAGTTTTGATTCTGGATGAGCCCACGGCGGCCCTCGACGCCCGTGCCGAATATGAAGTGTTCGAGCGCTTCAATGAGTTGACCGTGGGCAAAATGGCGCTTTTCATCTCGCATCGTTTCTCGACAGTCCGCATGGCGGAACGGATCATCGTGCTCGAAAACGGCGCGATTGCCGAAGAAGGAAATCACGACCGCTTGGTTGCTCGCGGCGGGCGTTACGCTGAAATGTTTGAGTTGCAAGCGTCAAGCTATCGATAAAGCCACTGTCTAATTAATGCCTGAACCCTTCACCCAACTAAAAATCGATCCAGTGCAACTGGACCTTCACAGCTTGAGTGAGGCTGAGCAGGGAGAATTACGCAGCGCCGCCATTCGCGCTGCCCGTTCCGCCGGATGGCTCCCTGGAAAAGGGCGTTCCGGAAGACCCAGAGAACTCTTTCGTGAAGGCGCGCGGAAATTTAAGAGCCTAAAACAGGAGATTTTTCGGTTGCCGGGCGACGAGCTGCCGGAGGATCTCCGGACGCTTTACGACAACACGCGCCTGGTTGACGCAGCCGTCAGCGACATGGCGGATGCCACCAAATTTTTATCCAAGCTGCCTCAAGTTCGCGCAGGCGCCGAAGAAGCAATTCCGCGCGCGATTGTTCTGGCCCGCGTCTTGCTGCAGGCTTCAGGAAACCGGCTGACTGTTCCGGCTTTCTCCCTTTTCATCGATTCGGTCCAGGAGATAGAACCGTTACGTTTGGCGGAATTATGGGGGATGCTGCCCGCCTTGAAGTTAGTTCTACTCGATAATCTGACGGATGCGGGATTCAAGGCGGTCCATGCCTTCCGTAACGGCGGTTCGCAAGAAACATCCCATGGGATAAGCCGCTCCATTAACGCGTTGCGTCTGCTTGGTGATCTGGACTGGAAAGAGACGCTGGAACGATTGTCGGTCGTTCACCGTATTTTGTGTCTTGATCCGGCAGGCGTCTATCCCAAGATGGATTTCGATAGCCGCGAGATGTATCGTCAGGCGATTGAAAAAATTGCTCCGCACTCCGACGTGAGCGAGATTGAACTCGCCAGCCGTTTGGTAAACAAGGCACAGACGGCAATGACCAGCCGCTCGATGCCCGCAGCGCTTCGCGACCGTCTGCTGCACGTTGGCTATTACTTAATTGACGAAACAGGTGGACGCGAATTTTTGCACTCCGTCGGCTACCGGCCTCCCATTTTCAAGGCTGTTCAATTGCTGTTTCATCGTTTTCCCGATGAAGTTTACATTATCGGCATTGAACTGGTCACGCTCATCACGGTTGTGGCCCTCATCATGAGCCTTGTGCAGAACCATGACGCTTTTGGCTTGATCGTAAGCGCTTTTCTGCTGTTAATACCAGCCACGCAGGCCGCCGTCGAACTCATCAACTACTTCGTAACGGCGGTGCTCACAGCGCGGCCCTTGGCGAAGCTCGATTTCAATAAAGCAGTCGATCCCGCGTGCGCCACGATGGTGGCGATACCGACTTTGCTGATTAATGAAAAGCAGATCCATCAATTGGTGGATGATCTGGAAGTCCGTTATCTGGTCAATCGCGATCCCAACATTTTTTACGCTCTCCTAACTGACCTTCCCGACAGCGCGGAGCCGCCCGGCGAGCGGGACGCGCGCATCGATCTGGCCATCCGCTTAATTGAGGACCTGAACCGCAAGTACGGAAAGGAGCCTTATGGCGGATTCTACCTGTTTCACCGGCATAGTGTTTACAATCCGCGCGAGGGCACCTGGATGGGCTGGGAGCGTAAACGCGGCAAGCTGCTCGATCTGAACCAAATGCTGCGCCAGAGCTACGATCCCTTCCCGGTGAAAGCCGGTGATCCCTCGCGCTTGCCGCTGATTCGCTATGTTCTGACGCTTGATTCCGACACGCAGCTTCCTCGTGGTTCGGCGCAGCGTTTGATCGGCACCATTGCCCATCCTTTGAACCGCGCCTTGGTTGATCCCAAGCTGAACATTGTCACGATGGGCTACGGCATCATGCAGCCGCGCGTCGGCATCAGCGTCCAATCGGCGACACGCTCCCGGCTGGCCAGCATTTACTCCGGACAAACTGGATTCGACATTTATTCGCGGGCGGTTTCCGATGTTTACCAGGATCTTTATGGCGAGGGCATATTCACGGGCAAGGGAATCTATGATGTCGATGCGCTTCGCCAAGTTCTGGAAAAACGCTTCCCCCGCAATGCGCTGCTCAGCCATGACTTGATCGAGGGCGCTTATGCGCGCGCCGGGTTGATCTCGGATGTCGAGGTCATTGACGACTACCCGTCTCATTACAGCGCCTATAATCGCCGTAAACACCGCTGGTTGCGAGGCGATTGGCAGATTGTGCGGTGGATTTTCGGGCGCGTGCCGGATGAGTCGGGGCGGCTTGTTCCGAACCCCATTTCACTGATCTCGAAGTGGAAAATTATCGACAATCTGCGCCGCAGCCTGGTTGAGCCAGCCACTTTTCTGCTATTGGTGTGCGGCTGGTTCGGGTTGCCGGGAGGGCCGCGCTTCTGGACGCTGGTCACGCTGGCGTTGCTGTTCCTGCCCATTTATTTCCGTCTGGTTTTCTCTTTGCTCCGCGCCGCCGTGCAACACAAAGGGGATGACGCTCGTGAATCCTTTTTTGATTTCCTTGCCGCGCACGTCAGCATCGCTCTCAACATCGCGTTTCTGGCCCATCAGTCCATGGTGGCGCTGGACGCGATCATCCGCACCATTATCCGCAGCACGATCACGCATTCCCGCTTGCTCGAATGGGAAACGGCTACTGAAGCCGAACTCGGCATCCGAAAGCGCACGCCCGTCGATATCTACCTGGATTGGATGCCGTTGCTGGCGATTGCTCTCGGCATTGGACTTTATTTCAAACCGCAGGCTACGCCTTACGCCCTGCCATTCCTCATCGCCTGGTTCTGCTCCAAGCTGATTTCCAGTTGGCTGAACCGCTCTCCGCATTTGGAAGGCTCCGAACTTCGCCCCAACGAGCATCAATTTTTGCGAGCCGTGGCGCTTCGAACCTGGCGTTACTTTGCTGAATTCAGCAATGAAAACAATGGC
>CAXUBB010000503.1:0-3457 GCA_964249105.1 uncultured Bryobacteraceae bacterium
CTTCTGCCCCAACGAAACCGACTGAACATATCCTTGGCACCGTAAGCGCCGTGGATACGGCTGCCCAGACGATTGATGTCAAGGAAGACAAGGATGGAACCCAACATACGGTGCAGTTGGGCAGCACAAAAACGCTGTTGAAAGTCCCGCCGGGAGCAAAGGACCTGAAATCGGCTGTCCGCATTACGGCCAGTGATCTTGCCGCCGGTGACCGCGTGGACGTGCGCGGCTTCAAAACAGAATCAGGTACCAACGGAATCGCCGCTCGCAGCGTAATCCTTATGTCAGGCCAAGACGTTCAGCAGATGCGCCAGCAAGAGGCTATGGCTTGGCAGCACAGTACGTCCGGCACCGTCAATGCCGTCGATACGGCTGGACAGAAGCTCATGATTACAGCACGCACGCCCCAAGGTCCGAAGCCGGTGACGGTGGAAACCGCCCAGGCCCAATTTACCCGCTACTCGCCGGATCACCCGCAAACCCCCACGCCGTCGCAGTTAGCTGATGTTCAAGTGGGTGATCAGGTCAGGATTGTCGGGGAGAAAGGCTCTGACGAAGCAACTGTCAGCGCTCAAAAGGTCTACTCCGGCTCGTTTCGCACTGTGGCGGGCACTGTCAGTTCGATTGCGCCTGACGGCAAGAGCATGGTCATTAAAGATCTGGGCACAAAGCAGCAGGTAACAGTTGCTCTGGCGGATGGCTCGACTGTGCGCCGTCTGCCCCCGATGATGGCATTGGGTCTGGCCCGCCGCTTTAATCCTGACTTCAAAGGCGCGGCTCCCGGCGCTGAGGCTCCGTCCAGCGCTGCCGCGAACGGAGCTACTAATACGCAAGCGCCTCCCGCGCGCCAATGGAATCGCCCTGAAGGGAGCGAGGGCGGAAGCGCACCGCCTGCCCCTGGCGCCGGCAACGGATCTCCGCATATGCGGGCAGGAAATGGCGACCTGTCCCAGGTTCTTGAGCGTGTTCCCAAGATTGCCGTTACGGATCTGAAGGCGGGGGACGCCGTGGTCGTTTCGGGCGCTCCTTCCCCTACAAATAAAGCAGTGGTTCTCGCGTCAAACGTGATCGCCGGCGTTGAACCGATTTTCCAATCCGCTTCGCCGCGGCAAATGCAGTCGCTGGGTGATTGGGGAAACAGCCTCAATACCGGCGAAGGCGCTATGGGCCAGCAACCCTAACTCATTATTGGTGTAGTCATCTATTTCAGAGGTTTAATGCATAATCGAACGAGCAGTGTATTCATAACTGCCCTTCTCTCTTCCGTCGCCTTGTGGGCGCAAGCCCCGTCAACGCAGCAAACGCCCTCTGGGCCGCAAGCTCCCGCGCGCAGACCAGTCCGCTCGGGCGGCAGCATTAGCGGCGTCGTCAAGGACAACACCGGCGGCGTTATTCCCGGCGCTGCCGTTACGCTTTCCAACCAAACCGGCACGGTGCGAAGCGCGCAGGCGGGCGCGGATGGTTCTTACGTCTTTCGCGGCGTTCCCCCCGGCGCTTACACCGTCTCCGTCACCTACTCCGGCCTGCAGCAGGAAGGCGTTACCGCTGTCACGGTCACGGCAGGTCAAGCCGCCACCCGTGACATCACCATGACTTTGCAAGCGCAGCGGCAGGAAGTGACGGTGAATGAAACGGCCACGAACACCGTCAGCACCGATCCCGCCAACAACGCTTCGGCGCTGGTGCTGAAACCGGAAGACCTGGATGCCTTACCCGACGATCCCGATGATCTCCAAGCTGACCTGCAAGCTCTGGCCGGACCTTCCGCCGGACCCGGAGGCAATCAAATTTATATTGATGGTTTCTCAGGCGGGCGACTTCCTCCGAAGGAGTCCATTCGCGAGATTCGCATCAACTCCAATCCCTTTTCGGCTGAATTTGACAAGCTTGGTTACGGGCGCATTCAAATCTTCACTAAACCCGGCTCCGATAAATTTCACGGCCAAGGCTACTACAACATCAGCGACGGCGTCTGGAACTCGCGAAATCCGTTTCTGGTTGAGCCAGGCGCAAGCGATCCGCCCTTCCGCACACAGCTTTTCGGCGGCAATGTGAGCGGTCCCTTAGGCAAGCACGCCAGTTTTTTCATCGATACGGAACGCCGTCAGATTGACGACAACGGGATTTTTACCAGCACGGTTCCGACAGCCGATTTTTTAGGCCAGCAAGCGTATCAGGGCTACTACTCGACGCCACAGCGCCGAACGACTGTCAGTCCGCGAATGGACTTGCAACTAGGATCGAATAACACGCTCAGTTTCCGCTACAGCTATCTCGAAAATGACCGTCTCTTAGCCGGCATTGGCGGCTTTGATCTGCCGGGTACCACCATCGGCGGCATCTCTTTCGCCAGCACCGGCTATAGTAGCTCGATCACGGATCAGGCAGTGCAAATTGTGGAAACATCCGTTCTGAGCCCGAAAGCCGTCAACGAAACGCACTTTATTTTTGAGAACACGAACACGTCGCAAACCAGTTCGAGCACAACGCCAAGCCTGAATGTCGGTCAGTCTTTCGTTTTCGGCGGTTCCGGCTACAGCGCTCCGGGCACCCCGAGCACCAACACGCTTGAGCGCTACTACGAACTGCAAAACTACACGTCGATCACGTGGGGCGCGCACACGACCAAATTCGGAGCAAGAATCAGGACAACTACGCTTGATGACACTTCCCCGAAGAACTTTAACGGTGTTTACTCATTCCTGGGCACCGGTTCCATCAGTTCGATCCAGGAGTACTTAACCACAGTTCAGCTTCTTACCGCCGGTCGGACACCCGCGCAAATTGCCGCCCTGGGATACGGCCCATCCAAGTACACCGTCAATGCCGGTAATCCGTATATCGGCTTGAACCAGGAGGATTACGGCCCGTTCGTGCAGGATGACTGGAAAGCGCGTCCGAATCTGACGCTCAGCATGGGCCTGCGCTGGGAGTCGCAGACCAACATCAATCACAGCAACGCCTGGGCTCCTCGCTTCGGCTTTGCCTGGTCTCCCGACCAGGGGAAAGGCGCAAACAGCCGCGCTAAAACTGTCATTCGGGGCGGTTGGGGCATTTTTTATGACCGCTTCTCCGTTACTAATGTGGAGAACGCTTATCGCTACCTGCCGGGCGTGGGCGGCTATAGCACGTACACACTCAATAATCCGTTTACTGTTGTCTCGTCCGCCGACCCATCCTTCTCAACTCCTATCCCGCTGTCGCTTTTGCCGTCAGCAACCACTAATGCGGCCCAAAGATTTCAAATCGACAGTGCGCTGCAAGCTCCCCGCCTAATGCAGACCGCAGTCGGTGTAGAGCGCCAGCTCCGTCCTCGTACTACGTTGTCGTTCAATTTCGTAAACTCTCGCGGTGTACATGAACTTCGCACGGTGGATATCAATGCGCCGGAGGCTACTCCTGGTCTGGCTCCGCCGCGTGATTTGTTTGGCAACAACACTAACGCCGGTATCCGGCC
>CAXUBB010000504.1:0-3435 GCA_964249105.1 uncultured Bryobacteraceae bacterium
CTAGCCTGGATTTTCCGATTCCGGCGACAATGAATCATCGTGCCTGAAATCCGCAAAAGCGTTTGCGCCCTCGATTGTCCCGATACATGCTCGCTGCTGGTTGAAATTGGCGAGGGTGGCCGGGCCGTGAAACTGCGCGGAGATCCCGCGCATCCTGTGACGCGCGGCTTTCTGTGCGGAAAAGTCGCACGCTATCTGGAACGGGAATATCATCCCGACCGCCTGCTTTATCCACAACGCCGGATTGGACCCAAAGGCGAGGGCCGCTTCGAGCGGATTACCTGGGATGAGGCGCTCGGGGAAACCGCAGACCGTTTACAGGAAATTTCGGCCCGGTATGGACCGGAAGCGATTTTGCCCTACAGCTACGCCGGCACCATGGGATTGCTGAACGGAGCGGGTATGGATCGCCGCTTCTTTCACCGGCTCGGCGCATCACGCCTGGACCGCACCATTTGTTCGGCGGCCGGCGGCGAAGCGCTGCTCCGGTCGCAAGGCGTCAAGCTCGGCACTGAACCGGAACAGTTTGCGCACTCGAAGCTGATTATTGCCTGGGGCGCGAACATTCTCGGCACCAACGTCCACCTCTGGCCTTTTATTGTCGAGGCCCGGCGCAAGGGCGCGAAATTCTATGTGATCGATCCAGTACGAACTCGCACGGGCAAAGCGGCTGACCGTCATTTCGCGATATATCCCGGCTCGGATCTCGCCTTGGCTCTCGGCCTGATCCATATCATCTTGCGGGAAGGTTGGGAGGATCGCGACTACATTGCTCAGCACGCCAACGGGTTCGCGGAGCTGGAACAACTCGCGCTCGATTACGGCCCTGAAAGAGTGGCGCAACTGACCGGGATCGCCGCCGAGGATATTGAGATGCTGGCGCACGAGTACGCGACCGTCCGGCCTGCCGCGATCCGGCTCAACTACGGCGTGCAACGGAGCGAACGCGGCGGCAGCGCCGTACGCGCAATTGCCGCTTTGCCGGTGATTACCGGCTCCTGGCGGGAGTTGGGCGGGGGTCTGCAATTGACCACTTCGGGCGCTTTTGAATTTAACCGCACTGCCCTGGAGCGCCCTGATTTGCAATGGTCCGGACCGCTCGGGCGGCAAGCGCGCCTGATTAACATGACCGAACTGGGATCGGCGCTCACAACGCTTGATCAGCCGCCGGTTCAGGCGCTTGTTGTTTATAATTCGAATCCCGCTGCGATTGCTCCGCATCAAACCAAAGTACATGCAGGACTGCGGCGTTCCGATCTCTTCACGGTAGTCCTGGAACACTTCCAAACGGATACGGCGGACTTCGCCGATATTCTTCTCCCTACGACTACATTTCTCGAGCATACCGATCTTTACCTGGCCTACGGACATTACTATTTACAATTGGCGCGGCCCACGCTGCCTGCTCCTGGAGAAGCCTGGTCAAACGTGGAAGTATTTCGGGCGCTTGCACGTCGAATGAACTTTACGGATGGATGTTTCAACGACACTGAAGACAATATGATACGCTGCCTGCTCAACAGCTCATCGCCCTATTTGCGCGGCATCACATTGGAGCAACTGGAGCGTGAAAGTTCTGTGCGGCTCAATACAGCGGCGGCTTCACAGCCCTTTCTGCCGTTTGCGTCCGGCGGCTTCAAGACGAGTTCCGGTAAATTTGAGATTGATGCCCCCGCGCTGAACTACGTGCCTCCCGTGGAGTCCCGGTTAGGCAGCGCTGAAATCAGTCGGCGGTTTCCTTTAGAGCTGATCTCTCATAAGAATGACGACAGCATGAATTCGACTTTCGGCCATCGCGCGGATGTTGATCGTGATGGCGCAAAGCTTTCGATTCATCCCCATGACGCGGCATTACGCGGCATTGCAGAAGGCATGCCGGTTCGCGCCTTTAATGATCGCGGCTCCTGCTCTTTTATTGCTACGTTGTCGGATGCTGTGCAGCTTGGCGTGTTGCGAGCGCGCACCATGCGCTGGAACCGGTCGTCCGTGGGACAACGCGGCGTAAATCAATTGACTTCGGAGCGACTGACCGACATCGGCGGGGGGCCAACATTTTATAGTTGCCTGGTGGAAGTAATGCCTGAGGGGTTCTAGGACGCTCTGTACAAGTACTGTGCGCCAAATAGCACAGCTAGTAAACTCGCTAGATTCTAGACATTACACGCGCCTTTACTTTCTTTCCATCTGACTTGAGAGAAACTTCCTTCCTCGGGAACCTTAAACACATTGGAGCGCGGCGCTCATGCTGAAAACGGCGTGAGCGCGAACTAGGAAATGCACGGGAGGGAAAGGCTATTTAAGGAAGAGCACGGCTGAGCACGCGGAGGACGGTTCGCGGAAGGCAGCGCCATTTGTTGAGAAAAACGCCGGTATCGTAAGGTTTTGGAGCAGAACAGCCGATAAGAGTTCAGCTTGACGCAACGCAGTTAAATAGGTTCTCGGCTGAGCTTGCCGGAGCACGCGAAAGGAAAAAAAAAGTTGGCGTTTAAATTGCTCATGCGCTGTGGTATGATTCGGAAATCCGAAAAGCGCCGACTGATCGGAGCAGAAGCGCCGGTGAACCGGGCAGCAACTCTCGAGGGCAGCAATGACGCGAGTTGCCGATCTGTATGTTTCGCTGATCAGAGTTTCCGCGTACGCTCAAAACATTTAGTACTTCCCTTGTACAGGAGCCTGTGATACCGTTATTGCACCCTTTTCGAAAGTGCCTGCGTCTAAACGGAAGACTTTGGCGGCTTCGAAGTAATTTTTGAGCGAGCACGCTAGTTGTTAGTTGTTATGAAGGAGAAATGAAGTGACGAAGACCGAAATGAATAAATTTAAAAAGATCCTGGAGAATAAGCAGGACGAGTTGGAACGGATCGTTCGCAACCGCGATGCAATCACCATTGAAAAAAGCGCTGATGCTTTAGATGAAGTACAGCACGCTTCGGAGCGCGAACTGGCAATCCGTAACCTCGACCGCGAGTCGAATCTGCTGCGCAATGTGCGGCTGGCGCTTCGCCGCATCGACGACGAATCGTTTGGCATTTGTATGCACTGCGAAGAGGAGATCAGCCCTAAGCGTCTCGCCGCCGTACCGTGGGCGCCTTTCTGTATACAGTGTCAGGAGCAAGCAGACCGCAATCAGGAACAAGGCAACGATATGTTGGAAGACATGCTCGTGAATGCTGCCTAATTGAAAACGGTCGGAATCGTCATATAGGGGCGCGTTTTGCTATCTGGCTTACGCGTCCTTTTTTATTGAGCTTCACTGAAATACCATATAAAGCTTTGTTGTAGCCCCTCATAGCTTCATAATTTTGGACGCCGCTTATCGTCGTGGATGTAACGTTCTGAGGATAGCGTTCGCCTCTCCTGGTGCAGCATTGGTTTCGATGTTTTCCCTGGAGACATATTGTGAAGTTCCTGTTCTTAGCTCCTTGCCTTTTCCTG
>CAXUBB010000505.1:0-3421 GCA_964249105.1 uncultured Bryobacteraceae bacterium
GGTACGAGGCATACTGAAGCGTTCGCCACTTTCCTATGGAACGCCAAACTCTATGCGCGGCTATGATGATGTGGCGTTCCTGGATGGACATATCTACCTGAGCTACACGAATCCGGCCAGCGCCAACGACGATATCATTCAGATGCTGGATAATCGTAAGTCGCCGCTTCTGGTCAGTTCTGTTTTAAAGGAAGGTGCCAATGGGGTGGACCTGGCGAATGAACACAACACTGCGCCTATTCCAGCGACCGACCCCGACTCCTTGAAAACGACACCAACCGGCGGACTGATGTTAACCGGCGAACATGATGGCGCTCTCACCTTTGTGAATGGACTCGATACGGACCATCCGAAAGTAAAGCTGATAGACGACCACGGCGTTTCCGTCGCCGGCTTGGATGATGCTGTCTGGACAGTAACTCCCAAAGGCACTTTTTATGTTGCCGATACGACCAACAATCAGATTGTGAAGATTAAGGTTTCTGAACTCGAACCGATGTCTCTATACGCTTCAGTGTTCGGACTGAACACTGTGGGCAAGATCGATCTTGAAACCGGCATCGTGATACCGTTCATTCCTTCCTTGGCCTCGCCTCACGGTCTTGTTTTTGTTCCGGATTTCAATTCTCTTTTTTAATTTAAGCAAAAGAAAGCACGGTCTCCGAGGGACAGCCTGAACCGGTCTCGGGTCTCCGAGGGACAGCCTGAACCGGTACGAGTGCAGTTTTACTTACCGGGTTCCGTCCGGGAAATCCGGGACAGATAGGATGAGACCGCTGGCCCTTCACCGAACGACTCTGGCCGCATACCCGGAACGCACAACCGTTTCTTCCGCAGCCGGGATAACTTACTATTTACTTTGATGCGCGTCTTTAGGGAAATGCAATCCTACCCGCAAATTACTCAACCTTATTGATAAAGCAACAATCTTTCTGTAAAACATCATGACGGCTCAGTGAGCCGACACCCTCGATGATGAAAAGGGCGTGCTGGAAAGGTGCGAGTCTAAGGGAGAGGAAGCGGAGAGTCGAGTTCAATATGGTGGCCGAGACCCCGCCTGTAAAACTGATTCGGTTAGCGCAAGGTGAACCCTAGATTGGTGCGTGAGAGCCCGTGGAGCAATTTATGTTTGAGCGCTGACTACTTCCTCAGAAGGAGAAGAGGGATGCTAAATACAGCGTTGGACTGCTGCGCCGGAATCGATATTGGCCTAAACCCAACAACGATACTGGTGGCGAATTCCAAGCTGTTGATTTTCGGCATGATAAAGCTAGGCGATCCTCTTTTCTCGGAACGCCTGTCGAGTTTTCTTTATGTCACTTCACCCGCAAAACTCTTTTCTGATTCCAACTGAGACCGAGCGTGTCGCCCGTGCGGCGTTCCCGAAAGGCTGCCTGGCTTTACATGTAGCGGAGGCGCTCGGTTTCCTGTTTCAAGATCAACAGTTTGCTGCTTTGTTCCCGCAACGCGGTCAGCCCGCCGAAGCTCCCGCGCAACTGGCGCTCGCCACCCTGCTGCAGTTTGCCGAGGGTCTCTCGGATCGGCAGGCGGCGGATGCGGTGCGGGGCCGCATCGACTGGAAGTACGCACTGGCCTTGGAATTGACTCATCCCGGCTTTGATCACACCGTGTTGAGCGAGTTCCGCTCGCGCTTGGTGGAAGGGAAGGCAGAACTACTATTGCTGAATACCCTGCTGACCCGCTGCCAAGAACTCGGTTTCTTGAAGAAGCGGGGCCGACAGCGTACTGATTCCACTCCTGTGCTGGCCGCTGTCCGTGTGTTGAACCGCTTAGAACGAGTCGGCGAGACACTGCGGGCCGCGCTGAATGCTTTGGCGGTGGTGGCACCTGATTGATTGCAGGCCACAGCTTCCGCCGAGTGGTACCAGCGTTATGGCGAGCGCGTGGAGAATTTCGACCTGCCCAAAACCGAAAAAGCGCGTCAGAACTTAGCTGTGATCATGGCCGCGGATGGCCAGAAACTTTTGGCTGCCATCGACGCCGAGCCGGAACAGAGTTGGCTACAGGAAGTACCCGCCGTCAGGACCTTGCGCCGGGTCTGGGAAGAACAGTATGTCGAACGCGAGGGACAACTCTGCTGGCGCGACAGCCAGAACATGGCCTCGCCCGCCGAGTTAATCAGCTCGCCGTATGACACCGAGGCTCGTTACAGCACCAAACGTAGGGTGGAGTGGGTCGGCTATAAGGTGCATATAACCGAGACCTGCGATGACGAGCGCATGCCGCATCTGATCACCAACGTTGAAACTACACCGGCGACGACGCCGGATGACAATATGCTCGAGCAGGTGCATGAGTCACTGCAGAAACGCGACCTGCTGCCCGTCGAACATTTGGTCGACAAGGGCTACACTGATGCCAAAATGCTTGTGGACAGCAAACAAAAGTATAGTGTCGAGATCGTGGGCCCGGTCGCAGAGGATCCGAGCTGGCAGGCTCGCGCGGCCGAGGGCTTTGACAAAAGCCAGTTTCAGGTGGACTGGGAGCGGAAAGTGGTGACCTGCCCGGCCGGAAAGCAGAGCGTGTCGTGGCTGCCCAATAGGTATCCGCAGAACGGCATGAAGTGGGAAGCGCGATTCTCCCGCCAAGATTGCGGTCCCTGTCACGTCCGGGCGCAGTGTACACGCGCTAAAGTGGAGCCACGCCTCATCGGGCTCCAAGAACGTGAACACTACGAGGCGCTCCAAGCCAGACGACAGCACCGGAAGGGGGAGGAATTTCAAAAGCAGTACGCCGCGCGAGCCGGCGTGGAAGGCACGCACGCCCAGGCCATCCAACGGTGCGGTTTACGGCAGTGCCGTTACGTCGGAATGGCGAAGGCACATCTGCAACATGTGCTCACGGCGGCAGCGATCAATTTAGTGCGGATTGCGGACTGGTGGACCGGCACGTTACGAGCGGCGACGCGGCGCTCTCGCTTCGACGCACTCCGGCCCGTTCTGGCATGAGGAATAAAAAAATAGAATTCGCCACCAGTGTCAATGTTGGGTTTACCCCTGGTCGGTGAAATTCATTCCGCTCGCAGTGCTGAGGCCGGCTCAACTTTAATGGCACGTACGCAAGGTAAAAGCGCACCTACGCATACCGTGGTTGATACGAAAACCGCGGCAAAAATGTAAGAGAGGGGGTCTGTGGGTGAGAGGCCGTAAAGAAAGGCATTGGCGAGTCGCATTAGTGCAGAGCCGGCGGCCAGACCCGCGAGACTGCCGAATGCCAACGGCCAAAGCTGCGGGAAGCAAATAGCCGTGATCGTTTGGTGAACCCTAGCTCCGAGCGCAATACGGATTCCGATTTCGTGAGCGCGCAATGTGACAACATGACTCAGTGCGGCGTATAGACTGATAGCGGCGAGCAGGAGGGCTACAATTCCGAAGAACGCTGTCATCATCACTACCAGCCG
>CAXUBB010000506.1:0-3402 GCA_964249105.1 uncultured Bryobacteraceae bacterium
AGTCAATCAAGGCAGTCAGTCCAAGCCCGAAGACTTGAGCATCGAAGTTCCAGACCGCCATGGCCGCTGGATCAAAGCGCGAAAAGATCTCGGCGTTCCGGCAGGCCGGGAAAAGACCGTGGTGTTTGACCTGACGAACATATTTCTCCCTGGCGCGCCGCGCAAACTGCGCCTGCGGACGAACCTGGAAATCTATTGGGACAAGCTTCAATGGGCCGTTGGCGTTTCTGAAAACCAGATCAAAAGGGAAAAGCTGGATCTAGCAAGCGCGGATCTGCGTCATCGCGGCTTCTCGCAAGTCTTTCGGGCAAACTCGTTAGCGCCGGAAATCCCCCAGTATGATCGCGTGGCCGAAACCGGCAGCAAGTGGCGAAGCTTGGAAGGCCATTACACGCGCTATGGAGATGTGCGACCGTTGCTCGATCAAATTGATGACCGATACGTGATTGCCAATGGCGGAGATGAACTGCGCATGAAATTTCGCGCTGCTTCTCTTGTTCCTCCCCGCTGGTCACGCGATTTTATCTTCATCGGAGATGGTTGGATGAAGGAAGGCGACTACAGCTTCAAATACTCAACAACCGTGTTGCCGTTGCCCTATCACGCTATGAAGCGCTACACGGGACCACCCACGACGTTGGAAGACGAAAAGGCCTACCGTCTGCACCCATCCGACTGGCGGGAGTATCACACACGGTATGTCACGCCGGATGATATTTCGGCTGCTCTTTGGAAATAGCCTGGAAAACTTTCGTAAGCTGAAGGATAAGGCATCCGAGGTTAGAAAGCGGTAAATGCAGCGTTCGGTCATTCGCGCCATTCTGTTAATTATTTTTATTGGTTTGTTAACTGTTCCGTTGATTTATAAACGCGTGGTGCAAACCCGTCAGGCAGCTGGGGTCGCGCGGAACCGCAAAGCGGCAATGGCGCAGTACGGGTTCACCTTCGAAGAAGTATCGAAAGCGGTGGGCATTAATTTCGTCCATCGCGCTCCGAAGCTCGATCCAAAGCTGAACCACATCATGGAGCAGGTTGCTTCCATGGGCGCCGCTGTCTCGATTGTCGATTTTGACCGGGACGGCTGGGACGACATCTACGTGACCAACAGCGGCGAAGGAACCCGCAACGCGCTGTACCGCAATCTGGGTAACGGCACTTTTGAGAACGTCGCGGACAAAGTGGGGCTGGCGGATGTAAACACGCCCGATACCGGAGTGACCATGGGCGCCGTCTGGGGCGACTACGACAACGATGGCTACGAAGATGTCCTGATTTACAAGTGGGGCAAGCCGGAACTATTCCACAATGATGGAGGCAAACATTTCACGCGTGTCAGTGAACAAGCCTGCCTTCCGTCCTGGGCCAACGCAAATACGGCTATCTGGTTTGACTATGACCGAGACGGCAAACTCGACTTGTTTTTGGGCGGCTACTATCCCGAAAACATCAATCTGTGGAAGCTGTCTGACACCAAAATCATGCCGGAGAGCTTTGAATATGCTCAGAACGGCGGTCGCAAGTATCTCTTTCATAATCTCGGCAACGGGCGGTTTGAGGAAGTCTCAGAAAAGCTCGGCATTCAATCCCGCCGCTGGGCCTTGGCCTCCGTGGCTGCGGATCTGCGGGGCACCGGCTATCCCGACCTGTTTGTGGCGAACGACTACGGCGTCTCGGAACTGTACTTCAACGAGGGCGGCAAGGGATTCCGCGAGGCGGGCAAGGAAACCGGCGTGGGCTACGCGCCGAAAAGCGGCATGACTGCTTCCGTGGGCGACATCCTGAATCAGGGCCGGTACGCCATCTTCGTTTCCAACATCTCCGAAGAGGGCGTTCTGGTGCAAGGCAACAATCTTTGGGTGCCGAAGCCGGGCACCTCGGGCAACGGACTCAAATATGAGAACCTAGCAAACGCTATGGGCGTCGAGATGGGCGGCTGGAGTTTCGGCGCGCAGTTCGGCGATCTCAACAATGACGGCTATCTGGACCTGTATGAAGTAAACGGCAACGTTTCGCTCGATCAGGACCAAAGCTACTGGTACGACTACTCAAAAGTGGCTGGAGGCAACAAAACGATCATCTCCGATGCCGCCAACTGGCCTTCCTTGAAGGGACGCAGCCTTTCCGGCTACCAGCAAAAACGCGTGTGGATCAATGACGGCGCCGGGCAATTCAAAGAAGTGTCGCAGATCGTGGGAGCCACCGACCGCTATGACGGCAGGGCTGTCGTGCTGGCGGATCTGAATAACAACGGCGCGCTCGATGCAATCACCGCCAATCAGCGAGGCCCGCTGCTGGTCTACAAAAACGAGGTCACGCCCCGGAACAACTGGATCGAGTTTCAACTGGAAGGCCGCGCCAGTAATCGCAGCGCCATCGGAGCGGAAGTGCGGCTCTTCTGGAACGGCCAGCAACAGATTCAGGAAGTCTCGGGCGGCAGCGGCTTCTGCTCTCAGAATTCGCGCCGCATTCATTTCGGAGTCGGCCCGAGCAACCGTGTGGATCGTGTCGAAATCCGCTGGCCCTCAGGCCGCATACAAACGATTGATTCTCCGCGCCTGAATACAATCCACAAAACCGTGGAGCCGACGTAAAGGAACCTCCCGATAGCTCCCTTATAACTCATGTTCTATCCGTGACCGCGGTCTCGCATGGCGTTTCAATCACGCGCTTGCCGAGAACGGCTTCGAGCTTGACTTGGATTTCGGCGGCGCGGACAGGTTTCGTTAAGTAATCATCCATGCCGGCTTCGAGGCAACGCTCGCGGTCGCCTTTCATGGCATGAGCAGTAAGCGCCACAATGGGGATGTGCCGACCGGTCAGGACTTCTTCGCGGCGGATAGAGGCGGTCGCCTCCAGCCCATCCATGACGGGCATCTGGACATCCATAAAAACTGCATCGAAATGCGTTTCGGCCAGCGCGTCAAGGGCGGCTTTACCGTTTTCGGCGGTTGCGACAGCGTAGTTGAGACGTTGCAGAATGGCAGCGGCGAGACGGAGGTTCACGCGGTTATCGTCCACGAGAAGAATGCGTTTTCCGAGGCTGCCGGGCAAACTGCTGGCGGACCGAGCAGAGGCCGTTTGGTCTGTAATCGAACCGGCGACTTGGCTGCTGAGGGCCGCGAGATCATGCTGAAGAGGAGTATACGGATTGGGTGTGCTGGTAAGCAGGCGGTAGAGTTCTCGGTCGCGAATGGGTTTCGTGATAGTCGCGAAAGCGCCAAGATCACGGGCCGCATCGGCATCGGCGAACTCCCCGACTGCATTAAGCATGATAAGTATGCGGCCAGGCCGCTCAGGTCGTCCCTTCAGCCTTCCCAATAAGCCAAAGCCGTCCTCGACGGGCATTTGCGCGTCAAGCACCAGCAGTTCAACCGCCTCTCCGGCGCCGAAGCTTACGCTAAC
>CAXUBB010000507.1:0-3381 GCA_964249105.1 uncultured Bryobacteraceae bacterium
AGCCGATGCGGCGGGAGTGTCTCTGCGGCGCAAGCCCGGCGAACCGTTTGTGCGCCTGCCGGCTTTTTCAGCGACAGCACAGGGGGTCGCCAATATTGTGCAAACCTCCGATGGAACCATCTGGATGGACGACCGGCACTTCCTATATCAGGTGGCGCAGGGAGCGCCGCATCCCGTGTCCAAAAAGTTCAGCAAGATTACGAAACTGTTGGCCGATCGGCAAGGGCGGTTATGGATTGCCGGACAGGACGGTTTATTCTTGGGTAAACCACGCCGCTCCGGGCTGCAACTGGAACAAGTGTACCCGAACGGGCCATCAAAGGATGGTCCTTCTGACCCAGTGACAGAAGTTGCCGAAGGATTGAACGGCCGTATCTGGGTCATCTCCGAGAACAGTTTATGCTACCTGGACCGGGAAGGATGGCATCAGGTGCAAGCGAGGCCGGGACAACGGCCCAGGCAGGTTTCTCATCTGGTGGAAGGAGCCGACGGTTCGCTCTGGCTGGCGGATGATGAAGGGAGCGGAATCTTCCGGTTGCATCTGCAAGGCTCCCTGATTATCGGCAAGGAAGTGTACGCAAAGCCGGTAGTCGCCTCCACGAACAACATGTTTCTTGCCAAAGACCGTCGCAGCTGGATTTGGCTGGGCAGCGACGCCGGAATTGACGTGTTTGATGGGGCGCGCTGGCGGCGGTACACGGAAGACAACGGCTTAATCTGGAACGATACCGACGAACGCTCGGTGCTGGCCGACGCCGATGGCAGCATGTGGTTCGGAACCAGCGGCGGACTTTCTCATTTTGTTGATCCGGAGCATGATCTCCTAACAAAGGAGATCGCGCTGCGAATTTACCGGGAAGATGCCGGTAAGGGAGCGGCGGAAGCGGATTTCACGGTCCGGCATAATGAGCCGATTCGGCTGCAACTGCTGGCAGACAGCCTGATCAATGAACGATCCATTCATTACTGTTATCGGCTGAACGGGGACGCCAAGTGGTCGGAAGCGGCGCAGGGCAGGATAGAGTATTTGCGGCTGAGCCCGGGTGATTACAGCCTGCAAGCGCGGGCAGAGGACGTGGACAACGGGCTTACATCGGACGTGGCGTATTTGCCATTCCACGTGCAGCCCCCTTTCTGGGGCACGGCTCCGTTCCGCTGCGTCGCGGCCGTATTCGTGATAGCAGTCGCCATGATGCTCTGGCGCTGGCGCTTGCGCGCTCTGCTGGCGCGCAAGCGGGAGTTGGAAACGCAAGTTACCGAGCGAACTAGGGAACTGGATTTCCGGCTGCGGGAGGAGGTCCGGTTGAAAGCGGAGGCTGAGGAGGCGAATCGGGCAAAGAGCAACTTTCTCGCCATGATGAGCCATGAGATACGAACGCCCATGAACGGCGTGATCGGCATGGCAACGCTGTTGATGGAAACGCCTTTAACCGAGGAGCAGCGCGAGTATGCCGATATGATTCGCACCTCCGGCGATGTTTTAGTCACGATTATCAACGACATCCTTGATTTTTCAAAGATCGAAGCGGGCAAAGTCGTGTTGGAGCATATCGAATTTGACTTGCGCCAATTGGTAAAAGATTGCATAGGATTGGCTGAAACCATAGCGCGCAAGAAGGCTATTACCGTGCGCTCGCTATGCGCGCAGGACATTCCGCGCACACTCTGGGGCGATCCCACGCGAGTACGGCAGGTTCTCATGAATCTGCTCTCGAATGCGTTGAAATTTACGGAACAGGGCGAAGTGTCGCTCCGTGTTTCACTAGCCGAGAGGGAGGGCGCGCGCCTGCCGATTCGTTTCGAGGTGGCCGATACAGGCATCGGCATTTCCACGCAGGCGCAAGAACGATTGTTTCAAACCTTTTCACAAGCTGACAACACGACAACGCGCAAATACGGGGGAACCGGTTTGGGCCTGGTCATCTGTAAACGGCTGGCGGAGTTGATGGGCGGCAGCATCGGGGTTCACAGCACGCCCGGCAGCGGCAGTAGTTTCTGGTTTACTATTAACGTGGAGGCGGCCACCGACAGCGCTTCCGCCGTCGCGGAACCCGTGCTTATCGGCTTCAAACAACTGCTTCGGGCAAATGATTCTCCTCTCGTTCTCGTTGTTGAGGATAATGCCGTGAACCAAAAAGTGTTGTGCCGCATGCTGCAAACTTTGGGCTGCCAAGTGGAGTTGGCGAATGACGGGCTAGCGGGATCCGCTAAGGCGCGGCAGACTCGCTATGACCTGATCTTCATGGACTGCCAAATGCCGTACATGGATGGCCTGGAAGCGACGCGGGTGATCCGGAAAACCGCCACGGAGTCCCACGATGTGTCGATTATCGCAGTCACGGCAAACGCATTCCCCGAAGAACGGGAGCGCTGTTTATCAGCGGGAATGAATGATTATCTATCGAAACCAATTTCCAAGGCGGCACTAACGGAAGTCTTGGCCCATTGGCGGCCGAAACGCGATGCGACCGTTGGGCAAGAATGGGCGCCTACCGTATCGGCGAAATCTTGATCGACTGCGCATGGCAGTCCCGGGGCGCTGGGCAGGCAATGTGATTCAGCGCTTTATCCAAGCAAATCTCGACGCCTTGCAGGTAGTAGCTTGGGCAAGTCACCTGAATGCCTCCGGGGGGCAACCCTGGATTGGTTTGCTGAAATGCTTGTTCAATTTGCGACGGACTCAGCGTTAATTGCTGGCCTACAGTTGTAAACTGAGCCGGAATTTTCGTTGCGGAAAACGCCTTGCGGATCGAGCCGAAGTAGGTATTGGCATCCAGCCCGCTGCATGTGCCATGCGTGGTCCATTCGTGCTCCACTAAGTGCAGGCTCGGCATAATATCGAGCATGGAGGAAGGATCAGCAAGACCCGGTTGTTGCCCACAATTCTCCGGACCGCTGCCGCTCCGATATTCCGGCCATAGCCCGTGTACCACAAAGCCGTAGTGCTTGCCTGCTGTGCATTGCTCATCGGTCGGATGTCCGTGGCAATACTCAGGCGACCACGACAGCGTTAGAAGGTAATAATCAAACGCCGTGCCATGTGCGGTGTGATGGTGGCGTTTTGACCGGCTTTCTCCGGGCAAAGCAGCGCAAAGCAGGATCAGGGCGCAGGCAATCAGCGTTTTCATTACCGCAGCCCATCGATAAATTGGTGAATCCGGTCCAGACCGCGACGAAGCTCTTCCATGCTGGTTGCATACGAAATGCGGACATGCTCGTTTGTGCCGAATGCTTCGCCGGGAACCACAGCTACGTGCGCTTTCGCCAGCAGTTCGGTGGAAAATTCCATGGCGTTTTTCACGCGACCGCTCCCGAATGCAACACTGATATTTGGATAAGCGTAAAATGCACCCTTCGCCATCGTAATGGTGACGCCTGGGA
>CAXUBB010000508.1:0-3349 GCA_964249105.1 uncultured Bryobacteraceae bacterium
ATCCAGTTGAAATAAACGGTCGCTGGCCGTGATATAGCCCTGCGCGAAAAAGAGATCATCGGAATTCTGCGCATAAATATGCGGAACTCCCCAGTGGTCGCGCAGAATTTCAACCGGCTGTTTCAAACCGGGTAGTGTTCTTTGCGTTTCCTTCAGCTCGTCAGCCGCGGAAATAACAAATGATAAAGACGCTGCCAGAGCGAGACTAATCGTAAGGGCCGCGCGAGATATGCGCATGCGAGCAGTTTAGCGGAATCGTACTCTAATGACTGAGAATGAGCTCCGCTAATTGTAATTATTGTGAGTACAATGAGCGACTTGGCTAGGTTCGAGCCGAAATTGCCCAACTGGGATCACTTGTGAGACATTACTACGCTTAGGCCATTACAAATAAGCGCACTCCCTGAATCGGCTTCACATCCCACTTATCGAAATCTTTTTCAATCCGCACACACCATGTAGGCGCATTCCCGTAGCTCAGATTTAACTGTGTGACAGCATAAACATACTCGCCTGTCTCTTCGACGCGCTGCAAACCAACCACATAGACTTCATCAAAGTGAAGCGGCTCGGGCAGTTGTCTTGCAACCTTATTGGGATACCACTCTCCACCGCCAGCATTTAGAAAGACGACGAGCACCTTTCCAGAGGCATAAGCCGCCCCGCCTTTGCTGTTCTTTTTCCTCTATGGCTTTTAAGATAAGCGTCTCGACCTTTTCCATTGCAGCACCATAAGTAAACGGCACTAAAACATGTTCCGTCTGCCATGTTTCTTCGGTTTGTGTGTCGCAGATAATTCCGTCACTTCCGACCGGGTCACTGGTAAACGTTAGGCGGTCCGATTGGTACATAAAGTTGGCTGCGACGCACAACAGCCAGTTTGCTAGTAACTCGCGGGAACGGAGTCCAGCAAAGCGCTTAAACAGTTTTCCGGTTTGTAGATGTTCCCCATTACGTATGAACGGTTTAAGTTCCTTCAGTGCCGTTTTCAGGCTTTTGAAGCGTTTGGTTTGGTACTGCACGTTTTACGGTATGGTTAATAAGTAGAGGCGCGGGAAAGAGTTGAAAGTCGTCTTTTAAAAGGATGTGGATCTAATCTGATTTTAGATTTAATACATGGCTCACATGCTCAGGTTCACGAGCAATGAGAGTCAAATAAGCTCGCGTCGGTTGATCCGGTTCTGAGCGGCCCTGCTCCCAATCCCGCAACGTACCAAGCGGAATATGATAGCGAAGGGCAAATTCCTCTTGGGTCAACTCTAAAGCGCGACGAATAATCTTAGCCTGCGATGTCCGCTTCATGCGCTTCAGGTCGGTTTCGGTTAGCGGTTGAGCATCAGGATCCGCACGAGCGGCCTTCTCGATAGCTTCAGGTGTCATCGGCTTAGGTGTTTTGCTTGAAGTAGTCGTCTTGCTCATATTGCGTTGCCCTCCGAGCTGAAATAATGCGAATGCGCTCTTGGCGTTCGGTGTAGGCTACAAACAAAAGAATGTGACCCTCAGCCATACCGACAACAACAAAACGCTCCTCGCCATAATTTTCACGATCATCTAGGCGTTCGATAGCAAACGGATCTTTGAATACAGTCTTCGCCAATTCAAAGCTCACGCCTTGAATGCGCAAGTTGACGTCAGCCTTGGTATCGTGCCATTCAAACTCCAATATTATGATACTACGGAAATCCAGTAGTATCGTCAACTCTCTGGAGACAATATACAGTACGGTTAGATAGCTACTCTTCGTGACCGTTAAGCTGTAAGTAATGCGAGCGACAGCAGCATGAAGGAACACGAGCAAATTCTTGAGCTTTGGTCGGAGGCCGAGAGGGCTGGGGAAGAGTCCGTACTGGCGACGGTCGTGAAAACGCAGGGTTCATCCTATCGTTTAAGCGGAGCGCGCCTGTTGCTGACTCGCCGCGGTCAGCGGGCTGGCTCGATCAGCGGGGGCTGCCTCGAAGATGACTTGGTGAAAAGGGCGTGGTGGTTGACGGAGGCGGGTCCGGTCATCCGGCGTTATGACACTACTCCCGAAGGTGAAATTACGAGAGAGTATGGGCTTGGTTGCAGCGGCATTATTCATATTCTTCTGGAGCGAGTCGTTCCGGGGCAGGCGCGCCTACTGGAGTTGTTGCAAGAAGTAAGATCCTCACGCACCCCGGCGGCGGTTATGCACGTCTTAAAGCCATCAATCGAAGTGGGAAAACGGCTCATTTTGAATACGCAAGGGCGTATCGAGCATAACCTGGCGGACCCTGTTTTAGAAAACTGGCTGTTCCAAACCGCCCAGGATCTGCTGAAAGATTCTCAGCCCCGCGCTCATTTCTTTGACGGTACTCACGAGATCTTCGCGGAAACGATAGCGCCGCCTGTACGTCTTTTGATTTTTGGAGCGGGTGACGATGCGGTTCCGCTGACCCAATTGGCCCGGCACCTTGGATGGCAAGTTCACGTTTATGACGGTCGCGCCCATTATGCGCGCGCCGAGAAATTTCCTTCCGCTCAGCAGGTGAGTGTCTTGAAATTGGATGAAGGGGCGGAAGTCGAGTCCGACCGTTGGACGGCAGCCGTCATCATGAGTCACAGTTATAGTCAGGATCTTGGGAGGCTCCGCGATCTGTCCGGGCGCGCCTTGCCGTATTTAGGCGTGCTGGGGCCGCAAAAGCGCACCCAGCAATTGATCGAGGATGCCGGGCTGGACCGGAATCAATTGCGGTCCGTGCTGCGCAGCCCAATGGGTCTTGATATCGGCGCGGACGGGCCGGAGCAAGTCGCCTTGGCTGTTGTGGCGGAGATTCAAGCTGTGGTGAATGGCCGGGGCGGCGGCGCGTTGTACCAACGAAACGGCCCGATTCATGCCGAGGAAGCAGATTTGGATAACAAAATATCTTTTGTTCGGCCCATCGTGTGCGCTTGATGAATTATCGAACTGGAACCGCCGCGCTGCTGGCCTTGGCAGCCGGTTTGTTGTGTACAGCCCAAAGCACGGCTAATAAAGGAAAAGATGTTGTTGACCGTTCCCTGGCCGCTCTGGGCGGAGATAAATTCCTAAATATGCACGACCGGGTTGCTTCCGGGCGTATTTACTCCTTTTTCCGCGATGAATTGAGCGGTTTGGATATAGCCAAAATCTATACAGAGTACTTGGATAGCCAACCCAAGGAGGGCGTGGCGATTCGTGAGCGGCAACTGCTCGGAAAAAAGCGGGACTACTCCTTTCTGTTTCTGCCGAAGGAAGGCTGGGACATCACGTTTCGCGGCGCTCGCCCGATTGAGGACGAAAAATGGGAACGGTACGTGCGGACCACCCGGAACGATATCTTCTACATCCTGAAAATGCGGCTGAACGAGC
>CAXUBB010000509.1:0-3319 GCA_964249105.1 uncultured Bryobacteraceae bacterium
TCCTGCTCTTTCGCCGGACAAGGACAGCAGGGGCGCTTATTGCGGTTGCCGTGATGGGCAACGTGGTTGCTCAACTTTTGCTACGACGTGCCGGTAAAGTTGTTCTCCTCGCATCTTCTGCTCATATCGCTGTTCTTGCTCATCCCGGATATGGCGCCATTGTGGAGATTTTTCATCTTGCGTCAAGCTTCCAAGTTGGAAGGTATTTGGGTGCCGCGGTTCGAACGTCGCGTTTTACGCATGGCTGCCGTGATTCTCCGGATTCTGGTGATCGGGGACACTTTGTACGGTGCCATTTCGAGCAATTATCGGGAGTATAAGATGATGGGAACCACGGCATCCCAAATGGCGCTTCTAACTGGGATTTGGGATCTGGATACCGTTACTACTTCCGGTTCTCGCTCAATTTCCTCCGTCAATAGCGAAGTTGAGTGGCGACGGTTGATTGTGCCTCGGTTCGGACGTGTCGGTGTTCGCACCACGGACGGCAAACTTCTTCGCTTCCTTTCCACTCAGGATGGGAAAATCCATGTTTTACATCTAAACGGTTGGCGCAACGCTCACTTCGATGAACTCTCTTATCAGCAGCCGGATAAGGAACATTTGATTCTGACCGGTACGGTTGACCGCAAGCCTGTGGAACTGCGCTTTCGCCGCTTCAACCCAGAGCAATTTCTCCTCACAACACGCGGCTTTCATTGGATCTCAGAAGACCCATACAATCTCTGATCCTCTATAAATCAGCCTGTCACTTTGTTGAGGAACCAGAAAATTAAGCCGGAAACAGCTCTTCTAATCGAGTCGCATCCAGAATACGTACTGCTATACCGTCCAGATCGGAGGCTGAAAGGCTCCTCAAACGCGCCTCCACCCAGGCGGGAAGGGAACCGAACCTTTTTTCCAGCATTAGCCGAAGAATCTCCTGCCGACCCTCCTGCCGACCTTCCTGCCAGCCCTCCTGCCGACCCTGCCGAATCGCTGGCCCAATGACCTGATGATCGAGAATGCTGTTCAAAATTGGCATTTTTTGCGCCTCCTCCTTAACAACCGGTTCCAATCGCCTCAGTCCTGAGATTATCAAAAGTTGGGCAAAGAGGGTGTGCCGCTCTGATTCGTCCACCGTAGCGATGCGTTGAAGGATCTGGCGAATGGTCGCAGCCTGATCCTACAGCCGGGTTAGGACTGCCAGAATGTTGTCCTCGATTTGCGGACTTGTCAGTAAAGCATTATTGTCAAGATCCCGGATATCCAGGAGCGTGTAGCGGTAAACAAAATCAGGCTGAGCCGGGTCAGGGCCCCTTAAGGCCGCTCTCATGCGGAGCTTAGACTCACCGACGTAAAGGACAATTTGCTTCGGAAATTTCCCGAACTGGCGGTAAATTGCCAAGACATATTCCGCCATGCGAAGAGCCATCTTGCCGTCGTTAGAACTTTGCAGTTCGATGTGAATCAGATAATTTTCGGCGGTCATGCCTAGTAAGTCTACGTGCCGCATATTCGTGCGAGGCAGTTCAACATTCAGCCAGCGAATAATGTGAAGGCCAGTTGTCTGCCGGACAATAGAACTGGCGGAAGACTGCAGCAGTAATTTAAGAGCGTTGTCGTACTCCTGCATAAAAGGCTATTGTCGTTTTGGACAATTTATAGTAGCAACGCTTTCTCTTCTGCCTTCTTCAGTTATGAACTCGATTCAGATAGACATCCTAGTCATCGGCGCGGGCGCGGCGGGTTTGATGTGCGCGGCGGAGGCGGGAAAACGCGGTAGACGGGTCATCGTGATCGACCATGCCCGCAAACCGGCGGAGAAAATACGGATCTCCGGCGGGGGCAGGTGCAATTTCACCAATCTCCATGCTTCGCCGGAATACTATCTATCCCAAAATCCGCGTTACTGCGTTTCCGCGTTGGCGCGCTATACGGCCCAGGATTTTGTTGCGCTGGTGGAACAGTACCGTATTGCATACCATGAAAAGTCGCAAGGCCAGTTGTTCTGCGACGGTTCTTCGCAGCAGATTATTAGCATGCTGCTGGAGGAATGCCGACGCGCGAAAGCGGAAATCCGGTTGCAAACGACGGTTGAGCAAGTCAGCAAGCCGGATGCCCGGTTTCGTGTGATGACCAACGCGGGGGAAGTGATCTGCGAGTCATTGGTGGTTGCCAGCGGCGGCCTCTCGATTCCAAAAATGGGCGCGAGCGGACTCGGTTACTCCATCGCCCGGCAGTTCGGTTTGAAGCTCGTTCCTACACTGCCGGCCCTGGTTCCTTTTACCTTGACGGAAGCCCAGTTGCAACCCTGGCAGGGGCTTTCCGGGGTGTCCTTGGAGGCGGAGGTGCAATGCGGCAGGCAGCGATTCCGGGGCGGAGTTTTGTTCACTCATCGCGGTTTCAGCGGACCCGCCATGCTGCAAATCTCTTCCTATTGGCAACCGGCGCAACCGCTGTGCGTCAACTTCGCGCCTGGACAGGATGTTACGGCACTGCTGAAGGAAGCGAAAGCCGCCAATCCCCGGCAAGAGGCGGCAACGCTGTTAAGCACCTCTTTACCGAAACGGCTGGCGCAACGTCTTGCCGAACAGCGCTTGCCTGAAGGCGATGGGCTTCGGTTGGCCGACCTGCCCGATCGGCAATTGGAACAGTTGGGATATGCCGTTCACGCCTGGCAAATCGTGCCGCACGGCACCGAAGGCTATCGAACGGCAGAGGTCACCCTGGGCGGCGTGGACACAACTGAGCTTTCATCCAAGACCATGGAAAGCAGGAAGACGCCGGGCCTATATTTTATCGGCGAGGTGGTGGATGTGACCGGCCATCTTGGCGGCTTTAACTTTCAATGGGCCTGGGCCTCGGGTTATGTGGCGGGTCAATACGCTTGAGCAGCCGTGAGCTAAAAGGAGAATCCTACCAGAAACTCACCCTGATTCTGATTGGAACTGAATCCTGTCTGCGCCGGATTCAAAGCATCGGCTCCCCAATGCGTATAGCGGATTTCAGGCCCGATACGGAATCTGGAAAGCCGGAGTTCAACGCCTGCTCCGGCGGTGAATCCTGAATTGGAAAGATTGCCTCCAAGAAACCCGCCCAGTGTCCGGAAACTAGGACCGGCTTCCACGTAAGGCTTCACCAGAGGAATCGCAAAGCGATACTTGGCGAGAATGGGGAATTCCCAGGAAGAATAATTCTCGTTGAAGCCGATCTCCGCAAAGTTGAGGGGACGATAGAGCCCGTCGGCCTCAACCGAAAGACCCAGGGGAAGGTGAAGTTCCACCATGGGCCCAACGATATAATTCTTCGAACTTGAGAATACAGGATAGATATTATG
>CAXUBB010000510.1:0-3281 GCA_964249105.1 uncultured Bryobacteraceae bacterium
CTCAAAGAACAGAATTTCGTGGAAGATGCGGAACACCTGATAGGGATCAATGGAACCCATCGTCAGATCATCATCCGCATAGCGGCGGTCGTTGAAATGGAATCCGCCGAGCATATTCTCGGATAACAGCCAGGCGACAATCTGCTCGATGTTCTGGGCTTGGTAATGATGGCCCGTGTCCACCAGCACCTTCGCTTGCGGACCAGCCGCACGAGCCAGCAGAAGCGCCATTCCCCAATCGGCAATATCAGTGTGGTAGAAGGCCGGCTCAAAGGGCTTGTACTCGACCAGCAAACGTTGATCGGGCGCGAGCTCGGCATGCGACACCTTTAGCAACTCCTCAAACCAGCGCTTGCGTTGACGGATATTGGCTGTTCCGGGATAGTTCGAGCCGTCGGCAAACCAGAGCGAGATGTCACGGCTGCGCAACTGCTTGGCGATTTGAATGCTATCGGTTGTGTGGCGCAGAGCTTCGGTTCTGGCTGCCTCATCAGGGTTGCCAAAAGAACCGAACTTATAGATTTGGTCCTGGAAATAGTTGGGGTTGATCGCGCCGGGACGGACTCCGTATTTGTCGCTGAGCGCGGCGACGTGACCAGCGCTCCTGACGCCTTCGGGAAAATCCCACAGAACATGCAGGGCGATCGTTGGGCAAATGCCGGTCAGCGCGTGAACCTGGCCTGCATCGCTGAACTTCTCTTCAATGCTGGTGGCAGCCGCGGGCTGTAGGAATTTACCAAAGCGCGTGCCGGTATTGGCAAAACCCCAGGAGGGCAGCTCGATGCGAAAAACTTCTAAAGCGCGGAAAACTTTGTCGGATAGCTCTGCTTGCATATGTGGTCCGTGCTGAATTGCAATGTATTCTATTACAGCAGAGAACAGAAACCATTTTTGCTACCCTACAAAATCTTGCATTGCAAAACGCATGAAGACCAAACGGGAGATATCCCGGCACGGCATGTGGTTGTTATGTTGTTAGAGATTTCCGGCTTGGCTCAGACTAGTGTACGTTCAAATTTGGTCACTGACTCGCCAAATACCTGAATAGCAGCTTTGGTTATATGCCGTTTCGTCATGCCCAGTTCGATGAGATCGTTTGCGTAATCCGCTTGCTCATCCTCGTCCTGAGTTGTTCGATTGATGTGCTGCCATTTTCCTTCCAATTCGCCGAGGGCTTCCAGCACAATTCTTGCCTGCCATTCGGTTAAGCAGATACTCACTTCGTTCATACACATCACCTCACTGGAACTTTCATCACTCGTTCACAGGCTAACGCAATTCTGCTTAATAGCGCCTTATACTCATCTACTGACATATCGCTAATGGGGCAGATCATAAAATGTCCTGGATGGTCATTAAACAGCCAGAGATCACTGGGTATTGGAGTCCCGCGTGGAATCCTCCATGCCCAGCCTTCGAAACGTGTTTGCTGAATTTCTTCTTCCGTAAACAACGAGATACCCTTGCCATTGGCGCGAACCATCAAGCTGCCATTCCGCTCGTAAACATCAACGTCTTTGTTCACCCGAACTTTATCTATCCTAGGCGATTCTTTATTACCGACTCTAAATAAATCGACTTGGAACAGATACAAATAAGGAATATGGTCAGGAATCTGTGTCACGATAACCCAATTGCAGGGATGGTTAGATCGAGCACGGATATGTTCTTGTACGTACGTTTAGGGCGATACTCTTCTGGAATTACGGCGATAGCTTCAACTCTCCGCTAACCCATGTGCCAGCCCTTGCGGACCGTCGGCTTCAACATGGCATTTGCTTCAGAGTTGTTGGTGATCTTCATCTTTTCCCCATCCCACTCCAACCTGCAATTGAGCTTAGTGGCAATAGCGCCCAGGGTGATCCATTCAGTGAATGGCGCGGAGACGCTGAAGTTGGAACAGGCGGGCGAACCGCCTTTGCAGGCGCGAATCCAGTCGCGGTAGTGGCCGGGCGAGCGCGGCAGGAACTCCGGCGGAAATTCGTAATCGCGCATTTTTTCGACCGGGATCAGGCGCGTCCATTCGCCGTAGGTGCCGGTCGTGATCATGCCTTTGTCTCCGACAAACAGACTTCCATTCGTGCCGGTTCTGATGAGCTTCATCCACTGCGCTTCCTTTTGCGCGTGAGCATCCATCGTTTGTAGCGCGGGAGCTTGCGGAGAGGGGGAAGGAGAGGGCGGCGGAACTTCTTTCGCGCTGAAGAATTCCTCCGTGAAAACGCCGCCTTGGATTTGGCGCTCTTTGGGCTTCATTGTCGAACCCGCATTTCCGCGCAGATTGCGGGGCAGGTCTCCGAGAACCTGATCTTTGGGAGCAGCCGGGAAGGTGTGCTGTTCCTCCCGCATGGCGTCATACCAGAAGATCTTGACGGGCGGCATGTTATCACGGGCGGGAAAATCGAAGCGCACGACGGACTTTGCCGGGAAGTACGTATCGCTTCTGCCTTCCTGATGAATGCACTCAACCACGGTCGGCGCTCCCAGGCGCAATGCCATATTGGGCGCACCCAGGATGTGACAGGCCATGTCACCCAAAGCGCCGGAGCCGAAATCAAAAAAGCCGCGCCAACTGAAAGGCAGATAATCATCACTAAACGGGCGTTCCTTGGCAACGCCGAGCCATAAATCCCAGTCGAGCGTGGGGGGAACGGGGGAGTTGGCGGGCGCTTCCGTGATGCCTTGCGGCCAAGCCGGGCGATTCGTCCAGGCATGTACTTCCGTAACATTGCCGATGGCGCCGGACCAGATCATTTCAGCGCATTGGCGGGTACCCTCATTGGAGTAGCCTTGATTTCCCATTTGGGTAGCCACACCGTACTTTTCAGCGGCTTTCAGCAACTCGCGGCATTCCCAAACGGTGTGCGCCAGAGGCTTTTGCACGTAGACGTGCTTGCCGCGTTCCATGGCTGCTATCGCGGCGACGGCGTGCATGTGATCGGGTATGGTAACAATCACGGCATCGATGTTGCGATCTTCTTTATCGAGCATCGCGCGATAGTCCTTATATTTAGGAACGCTTGGATGCTGCGCGTACACCTTTTCAGCGCGCTTTTCATCCACATCGCAAAGCGTAACGATGTTTTCTGTTCCGGCGCAGTTCCTTATGTCATCTGCTGCCTTGCCACCCGCGCCGATGGAGGCGATATTGAGCTTTTCGTTCGGCGACTTATAACCGAGTCTTTTCAGTGAAGGTTCACTGCCGAAGCCGGCGAGCGGAACGGCTCCCGCCAGCAGACTGCCATAGAAAAAATATCGCCTAGTAATTCCGTTGCGTTTTGAGC
>CAXUBB010000511.1:0-3263 GCA_964249105.1 uncultured Bryobacteraceae bacterium
TTGCTTTCACCCTCGATGAGATGGGCATCCGTATGCTGATTAATGAAGCCGTCGAGATCCGCCGGGGAACGCAGTCGATCTGGCTGGCGGGCATTGATGATCCGTTTGATTATCAGTGCGACGATCTGCCCGGAACGCTGCAAATGGTTCCAACGGACGCTTTCAAAATTCTGCTGGCCCACACCCCCGAACTGTACGGAGACGCCTCCCAACTGGGCGTCAACCTGTATCTCAGCGGCCATACGCACGCCGGTCAGATCCGTTTTCCCGTTGTCGGTTCGATCCGCAATAACGCCAACTGCCCTGCCGCTTACGCGTATGGTCATTGGCAGCATGGAAAGATGCACGGCTACACCAGCGCGGGCGTGGGCTGCTCGTCCCTGCCGGTCCGTTTCAATTGTCCGCCGGAAGCGGCTTTAATCCGTCTGGCTTCGCGGCCATAAAATTTTTGACGCCTTGTTATATCGTGGAGAAACGATATGGCAAGACTCACAGGTAAGAACGTACTAATAACGGGAGCTTCTTCCGGCATTGGCGAAGCAATCGCCATCTTCTTTGCGGGAGAAGGCGCTCGTGTAGCGATCAACTACAACAGCGGAAAAGAGCGCGCCGACTCGGTGAAAGCGAGAGCGGATCAGGCCGGTAAAGCAGCAGGAGTATCGGGCGAAAATATCGTCGTCCAGGGAGATGTCTCCCAGGAAGACCAGGTAACGAAGATGTTTGAGACAACGCTTGAACAATTTGGCCGTCTTGATATTCTCATCAATAACTCCGGCATCCAGATGCCGTGCGCCAGCCACGAGTTGAAAATGGCTGATTTTGACCGCATTATCGGAGTCAATCTCCGAGGCGCATTCATGTGCGCGCGCGAGGCAATCCGCCACTTTCTTTCGCGTCCGGGAGGCGGCGTGATCGTCAGCAATTCCAGCGTGCATGAGATCATTCCAAAACCTAAGTATGTCCCGTACTCCATCAGCAAAGGCGGCATGGAGAATATGACGAAAACGCTGGCGTTGGAATATGCGGATCGAGGCATTCGCGTCAATGCCGTCGGCCCCGGCGCGATTGTGACTCCCATCAACAATGCCTGGATCAATGATCCGAAAGCCCGCGGGGAAGTGGAAAGCCATATCCCGATGGGACGGCCCGGAACAGCCGAGGAGATCGCTACTGTCTTCGCCTTCCTGGCTTCCGATGAATCTTCCTACATTACGGGCCAGACTCTGTTCGCTTGCGGCGGACTCACGCTATATCCCGAATTCCGGGTCGCCTGGTCATCCGGCGAATAATTCGCAAGCACATCTAAAATGCGCCTTGCCGCATAACCATCGCCGAAGGCGCTCCGGCAGCTTGCCATGGAGCGGTAAGCGGCCTCATCCCGCAACAGCCGCTCCGCTTCCTTCACGATGCGCTCACGGTCAGTCCCGACAAGCATGGCGTTTCCCGCGCTGATTGCTTCGGGACGTTCCGTGGCGCTCCGCATAATCAAAGTCGGCTTGCCCAACGCCGTTGCTTCTTCCTGAATACCGCCGGAGTCCGTCAGGATGAGGTCGCAACGAGTTATCAGATGCACAAACTGTTCGTATCGCAAAGGCTCAATCAAATGAATACGAGGATGCCCACCGAGAAACCGCTCCACAGGTTCCCGCACATTCGGATTTAGATGCACCGGGTACACGATTTGCGCCTCGTTATTCCGGTCCGCGAGGTCCCGCAATGCCAGACAGATGGATTCAAAGGGCGTTCCGAAGCTTTCCCGGCGGTGAGCCGTGACCAGTATGGTGCGCCGCTCCTGGAACAGCAAATCGAAGTTCAGTTCCACCGGGCGTTTCATGGTAAGGCGGAGCGCATCAATGACGGTGTTGCCGACAACAAATACCGTGCTTGGGTCTACCTGCTCCCGAAGTAATTCCTGGGCCGCTCCCTCTGTCGGCGCAAAATGCAGGTCCGCTATGGCGCCGATCACGCGTCTGTTCATTTCTTCGGGAAACGGATTACGCAAGTCCCGAGTGCGCAAGCCAGCTTCCACATGGCCGATTGGAATACGACTGTAGAAAGCCGCCATGCCGGCAATCATGGCGGTGTTTGTATCGCCCTGCACCAGGACGAGATCAGGCTTCACTTCTTTCAGGACGCCGCTCAAGGCCAGCATCGCTTTGCCCGCGAACTCCGCCAGTTGCTGATTCTCCTGCATAAGCTGAAGATCGCGGTCTGGAGCGATCCCAAACCAACTCAGAACTGGGTCGAGCATTTGGCGATGCTGCCCGGTGACGCACACAAAGGGCACGAGTCCACGCCTGTCCCGTTGCATTTCGAGCACAACCGGCGCTAACTTAATCGCCTCCGGCCTCGTTCCAACGACCAACATGACAGTTTTGGAAGCTATCGCTTTGTTACCCAAAACTATAAGTCAGGTGACGTCCGGCAAACTCTCGGATGGAGAACTTAGCGGAGCCGCCAAGACTAATTTTTACTCTTTTTACTGATTTCTGCGAGAATAGCCGAGTCGGCCTGCTCGATGAGCGGCGTAATAATGTCCTCGCCGTCCTGTTTCGCTTTTGCCTTCGCGGTGTTTGCGAGGACAGGTGTTTCGTTCCCCGGCATCATGAGCTTGTAGTCAAAGCTGACTTCGCTCTTTGCTTTTACTCCGCCCGCCATCCCTGCGGCTCCGCTCATCGCTACCCCAGCCGCGCTGCCGGCCACCATGCCTGCCATTCCGCCCGCCATCCCGACCATCGGAATCATGCTGGCCATCGGCATCGCTTTCTTCAGCATTCCCATGCCGCCGCTGTTCATCTTTTGACTAATGCTGGAGTACACGACGTAATCGCATTCTTTCTGCTTTATTTCCGCTTCGATCTGTATCGGCAGCATCGCGGCGATGGAAACCACATCGAATGCCGGTCCGCTCAGATATTGGACGATTGTGGTTCGCAGCGGCTCGGCTACGTTTAGCCCTGAATTACCCTGACCCATTTGCGCTTTCGGCTGCACGACTCCGATGCGAATGGTGCCTGGTTTCTTGGGCGCGATTCCTAATGGCACGGCAGGTTGTGCAGTAGTCTGGCTCTGGGCTGCCAGTGTTTGCGCCTGCGCTTTTACATAGCTCGGTAAAGCGGCGCTCCCAATCAATCCAGCCGCTAGTGTAACGCGGCAACCATATCTCTTTACTCGAAACTTTCCGTCATTGTTCTTCATTTCATGCCTTCCTTTTGGCTTTCACTGAAGTAAGCGGAAACGGAAAACTTCTTGGATCAGGAAAT
>CAXUBB010000512.1:0-3189 GCA_964249105.1 uncultured Bryobacteraceae bacterium
CCGATCTTAATGTCTTTGTCGAGCGCCGCTAAGATGCTGTCTGCTTTGCGAAAAGGACAATCAATATTGGCCATGTGCGCTCGGCCTTGTAGATTGATTACTGCGTACGGCGCACCGTTGCGGGCTTTGCCTGTGAAGACTCCGCTGCCGGTTAAACCTGGAGGGTAATTGGCCGGACGCAGCAGGCGCGGCTGGTGCTCGTAGTAGTCGTAAATCTCGCGCTTGTCAAAACTGTGATTGCCGCCGGTCAATACATCCAGCCCAAGCGATAGCAACTCTTCCGCGATGGAAGGCGTAATGCCAAAACCACCGGCGCTGTTTTCCGCGTTGGCGATAGCCAGATCAACTTTGTGTTCTGTTATCAGGCGATTGAGATGTTCAGCGACAATGCCTCGGCCACCGGAAGCAAAAATGTCACCGATAAAAAGAACTCTCATCCGGCTGTGGGGAAATAAAAGGAGCGTTCCCGGCAAAAGCTTTTCTCCTGATCTCCGTCATTGACCCCTAAGATGGCAAGGGGGGAATCCTCCGAGCGCCTTCAGGCTTCTCCATTGCGCCTTCCGGCGCAGGAGCTTGCACACCAGCACTTCATTCGAGCCGGACTCCATGACATTGACTATCGGATCAATTTTTAGGAGACCAGGAGAGAAACCCTCGTGGGGAACGCTACAGACTTATCGTAACAGGAATCGAAGAATTCGACAGCAAAGAATTAAGTTGTCCGCAGTCTTTCCGCGATCTCCCGCTCTGAGATAGCGCCTTCCTTGATAACACGCCAGTATGGTTCCGTGATGTCAACCGTGGTGGACCCCGGTCCGGTACAGGAGCCGCCGTCCAGCACTAAATCCACGCGCCCATCTAAGGTGGCGAATAGCTCAATGCCGCTGGCAATCGTGGGGTGGCCTGATATGTTCGCGCTGGTAGCGATGACGGCGTGTCCAACCTTTTCAATAATCGCGTTCAGCACTTTCGAAAGGGAGTGGCGCATGGCTAGCCGGCCGGTATTGCCCGTCACTTTCAGCGGCACTTTGGCGGCGGCGGGCACGATCATGGTCAGCGGTCCGGGCCAGAAATGCCGCGCCAGAATGAAAAAACGGCTATTCAGCTCTTTGGCGAGATCTTCCGCCATTAACGTGTCAGAAATGGCGAGCGGCAAGGAGCGAACGCTTTCACGCCCCTTGGCCTGGAAAACCCGTCCAGCCGCGTGTAAATTGAACGGATCGGCTACCAGAACGTAAAGAGCATCGGTAGGAACGCCGACGACCCCGCCGCGCAGAATTTCTCCCGCTGCCCGGTCAATTGCTCCGTTGCGAGGATTATGGACGTCTACTTCTAATAAATCTGTAGCCACGGTGGGAACAAATGATTATGGCGCACGGAGCGCCAGGTATTTTGTCAGTTTAACTTTCGCGGAGAGCTTCAGCAACCTGCACGGCCATTTCGTAACGGCCAAACGGCGCGCTGAGTTGCGCTCCCTGCACCATTCGGCGGGTGCGTGCCGCCATTTCACGCGCGATGCTGATTCCTTCCTCACGCGCTTTTTCCGCGCTGTCCGCCCGGCGCATGCGGTTCATGTATTCCTGCGGGACCGGCACCCGCAGTTCGTTACCATGAATTCGGCATTCCGATAGCTGGTCAGCGGCCAGATGCCGGCGATAATCGGGAGCTTGTACTGCTCCGTATTTCTTAGGAACTGCTCCAAAAGGTCGAGATCGAAGACGGGCTGCGTCACCACATATTCCGCCCCCGCTTCGACTTTCCAGGCAAACCGCCGCATTTCTTCATCCATGTTCAAGGCTCCGGGATTGGCTCCGACGCCGATCAGCATGCTCGTTTGCGAACCGATCGGATTACCGCCGATGTCGAGCCCCTGGTTAAGGTTGTTGACGATGTTCGTCAAACCGATGGAGTCCACATCGAACACGGCGCTCGCGTCGGGATACGTGCCCATGCGGGGCGGGTCGCCCGTAATGCAGATCAGGTTCCGCACGCCCGTGGTATGCGCGCCTAATAATTCGGACTGAATGCTCAGAATGTTGCGATCACGGCAGCAGAAATGGAGCACCGCTTCGATCTCCGCCTTTTGCTGAATCAGTTGGCAGGTGACTTGCGCGCTCAGGCGCGCGCTGGCTCGTGGACCGTCAGGAACATTGATGCAATCAACGCCATGATCACGGCAGAGACGCGCTCCGGCGATTTCCCTGGAAGCGTCCACGCCGCGAGGCGGCAGAATTTCGACAAACGAGACAAACTTTCCGGCGGCCAGCTTTGCGCCCAATTGCGACTTTTCGCCTACCGGCACCTTGGGCAGGCGCTTGACTTCCGTTTTCGCGTTCTCGGTAATGGCGACGGCTGGTTGATGGTGCTGCACGGGCTGAAGCGACCGGACCTCGCCGCAGATTTGCTTAATGTGCTCCGGCGTGGTGCCGCAGCAGCCGCCAATCACCCGCACACCCGCTTGCAGAAAGCGGCGCGCGTATTGCGACATATACTCCGGGGAGCAGAGATAAATGTTGCGGCCTTCAATCGTGGCGGGCAGCCCGGCATTGGGCATGGCGCTCAGCGGTTTGTCCGTCAGCGCCAGCATTTTTTCCACGGTTTCAAGCGCGACCTTAGGACCGGCGGAGCAGTTGACTCCGATCACGTCAACGGGCCACTCGCCCAAGCTGCGCGTGAAGGTTTCCGTGCTCGCGCCGTCACGCAAACGGCCATCGTCCTCCACCGTGACTTGCGCAATAATGACCATGTCGGGCCCGGCCGCTTCACGCGCCGCGAAGATCGCCTCCCGCAGTTCGTTCAGTTCGAAGAAAGTTTCGAGCACGATCAGATCGACGCCCGCATTCACCAGCGCTTCCGCCTGCTCCCGGAACACCGCTCGGGCTTCGGCGAAAGACATGGGGCCGAGCGGCTCAATTTGCACGCCCAAAGGTCCGATCGCACCGGCCACAAAGGCGCGGTCGCTGGCGGCCTCTCGAGCTAGACGAACGCCCGCTTCAACAATCGCCGGCAGTTTTTCAGCGAATCCGAACGCGCTTAACCGGACGCGATTGCTGCCGAAAGTGTTTGTTTCAAGAACTTCGGCTCCCGCGCGCACGTATTCCTGGTGGATTTCGCGGACAAGCTGAGGGGCGGACAGATTCAGCTCGTCAAAACAGCGGTTGATGAAGATGCCTTTGGCGTACAGTATGG
>CAXUBB010000513.1:0-3082 GCA_964249105.1 uncultured Bryobacteraceae bacterium
TGAGCGCCACGCAGTTCATGACCCTGAATCTCCTTCCAGAAACCGGCGACAGCATTGCTATTGGCGAACTCGCCAGGCAAATGAACTTGAAGCCTGCCACTGTTGCTAAAACAGTCGATAGCTTGGAGGCACGCGAGATGCTGTCGAGAACAAAGAGCGCTGCTGACGGGCGGCTCGTTCTTGTTAAGATCACGCAACAGGGGAGAAGCCTTCAGAATGCCGCAGTCGGACAGTTCCGCGAACAGATTGGTGACATTTTTCGCGCGATTCCCGACAATGACCGCACGGGATTAATTGATGGGCTGGAAAGCTTCGTCCGTGCGGCAGGCAATGCGGATATACAAACGGGCGCAGCTCTTACTCGGGAGGCACATGCCGCTCCTCCGGAGAAGCATAGTTCTCGGCGATTTCCGCGGCGGTAATTTGGATTTTTGAATTCGTTGTGATCACGTGCGCTATTTGCTCATCGCTGTGCCCTTGCTTTCTCAGATGTTCAATCTCGTCACTGATCATGCCCACAAACGCCTCGACGGGAAAGCGCTCAGGCTCTAAACCGCCAAGAGTTCTGAGCGCTTTCTGCGCCTGAATGGCTTCTTCAACCGAATAGGTCTTTCTCGCTTCCATCGTTGCTCACCTCGACAGATATTTCGTACTACGAAATAAGTCTAGCATTGGTTGGGGTGGTTGTCCAGAAAAAGCTTGGTCCATCACAACCTACTTGTGTCCAAACGCCTGCTTTAACTGCTTGAAAAGCTCGGCAAGCGCAACATAGATGTCCAGAAAGCCTAAGCCACTGAGGGCGCCGCGGAAGTAAGAGCTCATCCAAAGGTCCGACAGCTTTGGCGAGTGTACTGGTATCCAGCTTAAATCCCAACTATTGAGCCAAGGAAACACAAGAAGAAATACGCCAAGTTCAAAGGCGAAGATCACCAGGCAGAAACCTAGGATGCGACGATGCCAGCGCATGAAAACGCGAGTTCTATCGGGAAGCGTGGACGTTTGCTGCGCGGGGGTGGAGGTGTTCACGCCGAAGCTCCTGGAATTCGTTGACTCAAGTAGCCAGTCCAGTGTACTTCGGAGCTGGCTGCGCGAACAGGTCCGAAGCTGAAGCGGTGAAGAAGAGTAGGCCCATGCCGGCGGAGTGCTTCCAGATGATCTGATGTTCCGTAGCCCTTATTCGAAGCAAGATGATATTCGGGAAAAACTTGGTGCCAATGCTGAAGGCAGGCATCACGGTGGACTTTGGCGATAATCGACGCTGCGGCAATGGCACGGCAGCGCGCGTCGCCTTTAATTAGCGACAACTGCTCGATGGGCAGATCGACTTTTACGGCGTCAATCAGAAGATAATCGGGCCTCAGAAGAAGCGCTTCAACGGCACGCCGCATAGCAAGACGAGACGCCTGATAGATATTGATTTGATCGATTTCGAAAACGTCAGCGCCGCCAACGGCCCAACTCACGCAGGAAGACTTAATTTGCGCGGCTAGATCCTCGCGTTGAGGCGCAAGGAGAACTTTGCTGTCGCGGAGACCGGTAACAGGACGCAACGGATCTAAGATGACGGCGGCAGCGAAGACCGGACCAAATAAACAGCCCCGGCCTACTTCGTCAACACCGGCAATACAGGTGAAACCACGCTCCCGAGCTTCCTCTTCGTAGGAGCTGACACACCGGATCGATCTCTTATCTCCGCGACCGCTTTTGGCCACAAACGCAGTAACTAAGAACCTGATTACTCGCGTTCGCGGAGACGCGCCGCTTTACCCTTCAATCCTCGAAGGTAGTAAAGTTTAGCGCGGCGGACCCGGCCTGTGCGAATGAAATCGATGTGATCAATAACCGGTCCATGAATCGGGAAGATGCGTTCCACTCCCTGCCCGAAACTGACCTTCCGGACAGTAATCGTTTCTCCCATGCCGGTGTTTTTACGGGCGATCACCGTACCTTCAAAAGCCTGCAGACGCTCTTTATCGCCCTCACGGATTTTTACGTGTACGCGAATCGTATCGCCCGGACGAAACTCCGGATGAGCAGTGGCACGGGCGTGCTTACTAATAAATTTGCTAACAAGAGCGTTCTGCATAAAAGTTCAATCTACCTTATCTCGCGCGCCCATCAGATCAGGGCGCAATTTTTCTGTTTTCCGGCGCGACGCAGCCCGGCGCCAGCGCCTAATTTCCTCATGATTACCGCCCAACAACACTTCGGGCACCTTCCAGCCGCGAAAATCCGCTGGTCTGGTGTACTGTGGGCAGTCTAATAAATCCTGGTTTTCCCCGCTGAAACTTTCATTCCGCGTGGAATCCTCATTGCCGAGCACGCCCGGCAATAATCTTCCAATCGAATCCACAATAATAGCGGCTGCCAGTTCGCCGCCACTCAACACAAAATTACCGACCGAAATTTCGTCATCAACGAGATACTCGGCCACACGCTCGTCCACGCCTTCGTAGCGGCCGCAGACCATCAGCAAATCATCCAAAGCGGCCATCTCACGGGCAAGACTCTGGTTAAACAGACGTCCTTGCGCCGAAAGCAATATCGCCCGCTGTTGGGAGGTCCGCTCGGGTAAGATTGCCTCCACAGCTTCAAATAAAGGCTGCGGCTTCAGCAACATACCCTCACCGCCACCAAACGGACGATCATCCACAGTTCGATGACGATCGTATGTCCAGTTTCGCAGATCATGGATCTGAATGTCCAGACGTCCATCCGCCTGTGCCCTTCCGATGACTCCGTGCTTAAAAGGCCCAAGGAAAAAGTCCGGAAAGATGGTGATGATATGGAACCGCATAACTATCCGGGTTTCACCACGGTCCCTATAGATCTAGCAAGCCTTCCGGCAGCTCAACCCAAATTAAACGCGCGGATAAATCAATCTCCCGGCAAATTGCGCTCACAAAGGGAATCAGCACCTCGCCTCCCTCGCGTTTCACTTCCAGCAAGGGCGGACCACCATACTGCTGCCAGCCTTCCACCACGCCCAGGTTCTTTCCCGTTCCCTTCTCCACGACTTGACAGCCCAGCAGATCGGATTGAAAGTACTCTCCCGGCGCGAGTTGGCCGCGTGCGTCGGGTC
>CAXUBB010000514.1:0-1630 GCA_964249105.1 uncultured Bryobacteraceae bacterium
TAAACATGCCGCGTATTCAGATTCATCTCGACACCGCCGAATGTAATCGTTGCGGGGCCGTTCGGGGTGGAAAAGGTCGAACGGCGCAGATTGGCCCGGATGCGGGCCAACAGTTCCGGCATGCTGAACGGCTTTGTTACGTAATCGTCCGCGCCCGCGTCAAGAGCAGCGACTTTGTCCTTCTCCGCGTCTCGAACGGTCAGCATAATGATTGGAATTTCGGAAGTACCGCGGATTTCGGCGCATGCCTCCAAGCCGTTCATGCCCGGCATGTTGACGTCCAGCAAAACTAAGTCGAAACGGTCCTCCCGCATTCGTTCAAAGGCTTCGGATGCTGATTTGGCGTCCAGAACGAAATACTCCTCCGCTGTTAAAGCCATTTTCATCACGCGACGGATTTGCGGCTCGTCATCAACAACTAGTATTTTCGCGTTCATGCGGCGGAATGGGCCTCGACCGCATGGGCCGGGAGGGTGAAACAGAACTGTGCGCCTTGGCCGGTCTCGCTTTGGACCCAAATATGACCGCCATGCGCCTGAATGATTGCACGGCTAATATTGAGACCCATCCCAGTTCCCGCAGTGCGGGTACGCACCTGGTTTCCGCGATAGAACTTTTCAAACAAAAACGGCTGTTCGGTTTTTGGAATGCCGGGACCTTCGTTGGCCGCTTGTATTAAGACTGACCTCCCTTTAGCATGAAGTTCCGCTGAAACCTGGATGGGTGAACCCGCCGGAGAGTATTTCAGCGCGTTATTCAGAATTTGTCGCAAAGCCAGTTCCGTCAATTTTCTGTCCACACAAAGGGGGGGTAAATTGCCGTCTATTTTCACCCGCAGGGTTCTTCCTTCCAGTAGGAGCCGGAATTGGGACAAGGCGGAATGGATGATTTCCCCGGCTGTAAAGGATTCTTTGTGCAGTGTGACAGGTCCGCTCCCGATGCGGGCTAATTCAATCGCATCGCTCACGAGGCTCGTCATGCGATCGGTTTCTTCATCAATAATCGTCAGAAATTCACGTTCTGTTTCGTTATGGGGACGGGACAGCAAGGTAGTAGTCGCCACTTTAACGGAGGTCAGCGGCGTCTTAAATTCGTGGGCTAACGCATCGAGTAGGGTGGACTTGAGCTGCTCATTCTGGCGAGTTGCCTCCAGGCGGTTTGCCGTTTCCTGGTCCCGCGCCCGCTCCATGGCAATCGCTATTAACTGCGCCACTGCTTGCAGCGCCACTTCGGAAAATCTGGCGGCTCCTGCAATGCCGAGACTGCCGAAGCGATGACCTCCTAGCTGTATGGGCACAACCAGCGCTGATCCATCCGCATGGGTCCAGGTCTTGGCGGATCTAGCCGCCTCGCGAAGAAGTGAATCCGTTAAGGAGGACTCCGCTTCCGTTGTGTTATAGACTGAATCGGTCTCGCAGCTATAAAACCGGACATCCTCCAATTCGAACAGTTCAGAGATTTGCTGCGTGGCGTGTTTGGGAAGAGAGCGGTCAGTATCGCCCAGCATCAGAGCTCGGCTGAAATCGTACATGCGTTGTAGTTCCTGCTGCCGCGACCCGGCTTCTTCCGCCTTTTGGCGTGCGCGCGAGGAAAGATGGCTTCCTATGATTGCTGTCGCCAGGAAGGTAAA
>CAXUBB010000514.1:1640-3080 GCA_964249105.1 uncultured Bryobacteraceae bacterium
CACCCAATTTTGGGGATCGGCAATCGTGAGAGCGCCGATGGGGGGAAGAAAGAAGAAGTTGTAAGCCAGCACGGCAGCGACCGAAGCCACAAGGGACTCGCGCAAGCCGACGCGCGTCGCCAGGATTAGGATGAGCAGTAAGAAGGTGAAGGCCGCTGTAGCGCTATTCACGTCAAGCAGCCGGAAGTTAATGGCCGTGAGACTGGCAACAGCGCTCAGGACCGCTATGGAGCGCAAAAGCGGACGCATGAATTCGAAGTGGTTGCTCCCATTCACCAACTACCTTGTTTACCACCAAACCACCAGATCATGCCTAGCGTGGCGGTATCTTGCGATTTCATCAGAACAGCGGGATTATTGGTCAGGAAAAATGGTTGGTTCGTAAAATCGCGGCGGTATTCGAGCCGTGTCTGGAATCCGTCCACGGGCTGGTAGACGGCGGTTAAGGTGACATCCTTTAAATCCTGCGTCGTGCCGCTGAAGAGACCGCCGTTATCCTTGAGATAGGTGAACCGGCCATTCAGGGCCAGGGAGCTTGTCAGTTGACGGTGCAAATATCCCGCGCCGCCATAGACGCGAGTAGGTATTGAGTTGGAAGCAACCCGATTAATCACATAGTCACCTTCCAGGGCAGTGCTCCACTTTGAGCCGATGTTGAATGAGGCGTAAGAGTCGATGATATGCAAACGGCCATCGTGGAGCGTTGCCACGGGAGTTATTGAAAGGCCGGGTTGGGTTGGCAAGGCGGGAATTCCGGGATTCAGAGCCGGCAGAACGTCGCGCTGTTGCTGGCCTTCGAAGTAATTGACGTTCCAGCTTATGTCCTTGGTGGGCTTGATGGCAACAATGGCGGCTTGGCTTTTGAAACCGTTGAAGCCTTCGGTTTGGTTTGCGCCGTTCACGAGCCAGTATTGCAGACTAAGCTTGCTGTTGAGATTGTAGGTAGCGCGCAAGCCTTCGTGATAAAAGGGCAGGAAGTTGAAGTAATACGAGCGTGAGTAGTTGAGCTGGTCCTTTGTATAGTTTGACTCATATCCCAGAGAGCTGGCAAATTTGCCGAAATCAACCTGCAAACCGCTTCCGATGGGCAGAATATAGGAGCCGTAAGCCTGGAAGATGTTGCGGTAAACCTGCGGTCGAGGCTCGTTTTGAGCGCCGCCCTGCAAGGTTTCCGTGTTCTGGCCGAACATCAGATCCAGGCGATAGCCAAGGCGTCGATGGGCCGAGAGATCAGGAGCACGTTCAACGATAACGCCGACTTGGTTTAACGTAAAGTTATCCGACAACACATCATTGGCGCGCAGCAGGTTCACGCGGCCAATCGGGTGATTGAAATTATAGCCGTAATAGCCGTCGAAGTCGAAATTCAGCGTGGTTCCGTCGGAGAAGGCCAGGGGAGATTTCTCCGGAGCGGGCGCACTCGATGACGCTGCCTGAACG
>CAXUBB010000515.1:0-1553 GCA_964249105.1 uncultured Bryobacteraceae bacterium
ATAAGCCGCCCCGCAGGCCAATCCCAACAAGCTTGTCACCAAAGCGCGCCGCCAGAGTTCTGCGGACAGATGTGAGGGCTATGGCTTAATGATTTGGCTTCCGGCGCTCTCCGCCGCCCGCTGCAGCTTACCGTCCAAGGTCGCTAATGGAAGGATGCGTGTCTGCGCCAAATTGAGATAGCTTGCGTCGTATACAGCCAGATTGTACTTTAATGCCAATTTGAGGAGCTTTTCATCTACGGCAATATCGACGATATGAATCGGCAACTCTTTTATCTCCTGTCAAAGCAGAAACGCTTTATTGCGGCTTAGACGCTCGCGAGTAACGCCTTTTCCAAGTCCGTTAAGCATTTCATACTGCCAGATGCTAGGCACCCATGCGGACGCTTTCTGATTCTGTAACATCGTCAACAAGGACTCCGTTTCTGTTGTCGTTTCGTCCTCAAAACACCAGCGTAATGCGAAGGATGCGTCCAGGACAAGTTCCTTCACTCACGGCCCTCCTCAATCATCTCCTTGATGGAAATACCGTCTAGCGTCACGCCCTTGCGCAATTCTCGAATCCGCTGGCCCGCGATTTGCGAACGCGTCAGAGCGGGAGTGGAAGTTTCATGAACCCGTTCGCGGAGTACTTGCTCCGCGTAAGCTTCCAGCGATAGCCCGTTTTGCCTGGCCTTTGCCAGCAGCCCGGCCTGAATATCGGGCGCTAATTCCAGTTTTACCGTCATAAAATTCTTCCTTGTATTGTCGCAATTACCGTCTTACGCCGGATATGATCTTGCTCCTCTGCATCAGCGAGCAGTTGCGCTCACGGCCATTCAGCGAAAGAAAATCCGCCACGTCGTGACCACAAAGGCATGCGTCACCATGGGCGCCCGGACGCTGCCGCTACGCAGATAAGCCGCCCCGCAGGCCAATCCCAACAAGCTTGTCACCAAAGCGCGCCGCCAGTTCGGAAATGCGTGAAACCATAAGTGAGAACCGCCGTATAACAGGGCCGATACAATAACGGCCAGCATCGGCGACCGCCACGTTTTCAGCACCGCCGAGGTGACCACGCCGCGAAAGAACAGTTCCTCGCTGAGCGCCACTACCCATAGAATTCCGAAGAACGTGCCAATCGCGATAGCGGCAATCCGCCACGGATCTCCGTCGGGCGGCACGAACCGGACATCGTGCAATCCCAGCGCCAGCAGGCAAATCGGAATCAGTACCAACACATAGTAAAAGATCCCAATTTTCCACTCGCGCAACCTTGGCCATAAGCCGAACTTTCCCGGGTTCCACTGCCGCAACACTAATAGCGCCACAATACCGACTCGAATCCACATCAGATGGCCGAGGACGTCAACCTGAACATGCGGATCAGGCGATTGATAGATGCGTTGAAATAAGCGCACGACCACGGGCGCTGCCGCAACGGCCAGAAAACCGAAATCGTAGACGGGCCTTCGCGGCAAAAGGACAGGCCAAAAAGCGAAAACTCCAGTCAACAGAAGCAAGAGAGAGAAGGCGTTGCTAACGAACGTTCCTGATAGGAGACTAAATACTAG
>CAXUBB010000515.1:1563-3055 GCA_964249105.1 uncultured Bryobacteraceae bacterium
CATCCAGAGCACCCCGGCCTGCGTGCGCGGTGAACCGATTCGGGCAAAGGCCGCTCGCGTGTCTTCGAACGTAGCAGCTAAATAAAATGTTGCCTCTAACAGAAGAGAAGGCAGCGCCGCCGTCCATATCCAATGGGCGTCGGCGGCATGCGCTTGTGAAAAAAACGATGCCGCTATCCACAACGCCGCGTATGAGCACACAACCGTTATGAAAAACGGACGCATTGTCCGGAACATCGCCCTCATCGTAGCATCCGGTTTGCTATGGGCCGCTTCTGTCATGCCAGCGGCGGAACCTCCTCCCGGACTGCTGAAGAAGATTGCGGAACGCGAGATGGAAAACGCGCGCGCCCGCCAAAACTACACCTATAGGCAGTCCGTCACGGTACAGGAGTTTAATACGCAAGGAGCCGTTACGGGCCAGTATCACGAGGTCCGTGATATCACCTACTCGCCCAACCTCGTCCGCTATGAAAAAGTAGTCGAACAGCCGCAAAATACGCTCACTCGCATTAAGCTAACCCCCGAGGACTTTGCCGACATTCGCAATGTGCAGCCATTTCTGCTCACGCCGGACCAGGCGCCGCTTTATGAAGGCAAATACAAAGGGGAAGAAACCATGGATGGCGAGCCGTGCTTTGTGGAATACATTCGTCCTCGCCAGATTTTATCCACGCAACGTTTCTTCGAGGGCACCTTGTGGGTCCGGCAATCCGACCTCGCTGTAATTCGCAGCGAAGGCCAAGCCGTTCCGCAAATTGAAACGCTGCGCCAACAGAACTTGTTTCCCCACTTTACGACCATGCGCCGGATCATCGACAACCAGTGGACCTTTCCCATTGAAACTTACGCCGACGACACGCTTTTCTTCCGCGACTGGCCGCAGCGCATCCGCATCATCATTCGTTACCTGAACTATAAACGTTTCGAAGCGGAATCAACCGTCACCTTCGGCGATCCCACCACGGTACCGCCGCCTAAGAAGTGACGCCCGACAGCAAATTTTGGAAATCGTCCGGGGTGTCAATATCCATCGCCGCTTCCGGCAGCGGAAACGCTTTCACCGGTAAGGAAGGCTGCCGTAAGAGCTGCCGCGCTCCCGCGTCCGGCGGCAGGTCGAGCAGCGCCCCAAACATCCTTCGCGAAAAAATCGCGGGAACCCCCAAAGTGCCGTTATACTGCGCCGCGATGATGGCCGCTCCGCTCAAGTGTACTTCCCTTCGCATCGCCCGCAAATGCTCCGCTGTTACCAACGGCTGATCCGCCAGAGTAATGGCAATCGCAGCGGACTCAAAACCTTCTCCCTGAATGCGCTTGACCCCTGCTGAAATCGATGAGCCCATCCCGCTCCGCCAGTACTCGTTGTTCACAACATGAACACGTTCCTTGGCGATGGCGGCCCGTACCGCCTCGGCTTCCGCCCCCACTACGACAATGACGGGATCAAATCCCGCTTCGAGCGCCTGGGCAATGGCATGCTGCACCAAGGTGC
>CAXUBB010000516.1:0-3046 GCA_964249105.1 uncultured Bryobacteraceae bacterium
GTTAATGGGAGCGGGGCGCACGGAACTGTGCCGCGTGATTTTCGGGCTTGATCCGACGGCGAGCGGATCGGTTGAAATTGCGGGGCGGGACATTACTCCGAAGTCGCCGCGTGAAGCGGTAGCGGCTGGGATTGCGCTGATTCCCGAGGACCGGCAACACGACGGATTAGCCTTGAAACTACCCATCGCGCACAACATTACGATGCCGGACCTGGACAAGATTAGCAGCTTTGGGTTTCTCCGAAAGGCGGATGAGGGCAGTTTGTCCGAAGAGTTTCGCCAGCGGTTGCGCATCAAGTGCAGTTCCACGCAGCAGTTGGCGGGACGCTTGAGCGGAGGAAATCAACAGAAAATTGTGATTGCGAAATGGGTGGCTCGCGGAGCGCGCGTGTTTTTGTTTGATGAGCCGACGCGGGGAATTGATGTGGGCGCGAAGCAGGAGGTGTTTGAAGAGATGGACCGCTTGGCCCGTTCGGGCGCCGCCGTGCTGATGGTGAGTTCCGAACTTCCGGAGTTGATTCAGGCGGCGGACCGCATTCTGGTGATGTCACAGGGCCGCTTAACGGGAGAACTGCCGGGACGAACGACACAAGAAGAGATCATGCGGCTGGCCGCGCCCGTTTCGCCAAGCACCACCCTGGAGACGGCATGACACAAAAGTTACAGCGCCTGCTGCCTTTTCTGACTTTGATTCTGCTGTTCGTTGCATTAGCGATTGCGACGCCGCACTTTTTGACTCCCATCAATCTGGCGAGCGTGGCGCGGCAGACGGCTGTTATCAACGTCATGGCGCTAGGGATGACGTTGGTGATTATTACAGGCGGCATTGATCTTTCCGTCGGCTCCACCCTGGCGATTGCCGGTCTGTTTGGGACCATGGCGATCAAGTCCGGCCAGCCGATTCCGCTGGGCATTGCGATTGGTATTGGTTGCGGGATTATTTGCGGATTTCTGAATGGCCTGATGATTACGCGGTTGCGCATCAACCCGTTTATCGTCACGCTGGGCACTCTGGAGGCGTATCGCGGCTTGGCGCTGGTCGTATCTAAAGGTTTGCCCGTTCACGGCATCACTGATGCCTTTGCCTTCTTGGGCAACGGCACGCTGCTCGGCATTCCCATCTCGCTCTGGGTTCTGGCCGTTTGCGCCGTTATCATGCACTTCGTCCTGGAAAGCACGAAGCTGGGACGTTATGCATTTGCCATCGGCAGCAACTCCAGCGCGGCTTACTACGCGGGTGTCCCTATCCGCTTCCATCTGACGGCGGTTTACACTATTGCGGGAGCTTTAACGGGATTGGCGGGAATGATCGAAGCGTCGCGCCTAATGACGGGACAACCTACCGCCGGACAAGGCTACGAGTTGCAGGCGATTGCAGCGGTGGTGATCGGTGGAGGAAGCTTGCAGGGCGGCGAAGGCAGCGTAGTCGGCACGCTGACAGGCGCATTTATTATCGGCTTGCTGTCCAATGGCAGTGATCTGCTCGGCGTAAATCCCTATTGGCAACAGGTGATTATCGGCGCGGTAATCATCGCGGCGGTCGGGTTTGATGAGTTCCGCAAGCGCAAATTGAGCGCGGGGTGAGTTCTATCACTCAATCACCGGCACGAGTTTTGATTCGATGATGCGCTGATCGGAAGTGACAAGTTGAAGCCGATGAACGCGGGCAGTCGCCGCGATGGCGCGGTCAGCGGGATCCTTTAATGCCGCAAGAGAAAAGGCGTCCGAAGCAATCTCATAGGTTATGGGCAGGATGCGAAAGATGGGACTGCTCTGCAGATCGTTGAAAAACTCATCTAGGCTCGCCTTCAGAGTCAACTTTCTATCGCCCACCAATACAGCAATCTCCAGCAGAGTCATGGCACTCAGAGCAATGGGTTCGGTGCGCCGCACAGCTTTTTCTAATACCCTGGTCTGCTCGCGGGAGAGACGTTTGGTGTCGTTCAGCCAGCGAACCACAATATGGGTGTCCAGCAGCAATCGAGGAAGCATCGAAAATCGGTCTAGTCCTTACGAACAGCGTCCCAAAGCTCCGCGATATCGTCGGTGTTTACAATATCTCCGACTTCCTCAATTTTGCCCGCCCAACTGTTTGCAGGGGACTTCCAGGCTTTTTTGGGCTTAGGGCCAAGTACAGCTACCGGGCGACCGCGTTTTGTTACGGTAATGGCTGCTCCAGTTTGCTCAACCTCATCAAGGAGCGAAAGACATTTAGCCTTGAACTCCGTTGCGCTGACAACTCTGTTCCTTTCCATCAGTCATCAGCGTAGCATTCATGGTCATTTGACCACTGGAAAGCTGATTGTGATTGGCGCTGGTATGCAAGCGCCGAAGTCGTTCACAACTCTCACAAATTTTTTATTCCCTCTCAACTCTTTCATCTACATCTGCTTATGCCTTTTTGAGGCAACGGACGATTGCCGGTTGCGTTCTTTCCTGTGGTATCTTGCGCCTTCATAATTATGTCTGCTGCCCCAGCGATCAGCCCCCAGCGTCTCGCTGCCAACCGAGCCAACGCCCAATTGTCCACCGGACCTGCCAGCGCGGCGGGAAAAGCCAAATCCTCTCTGAACGCCGTCAAAACCGGCCTGACCGGGCGCACGGTCCTGCTGCCGAGCGAGGACGCCGAGGCCTACGAAACACATCTGCTCCAGTACTTGGAAGAATTCCAACCGGTCGGCATCCGCGAAACCCAACTCGTGCAGAACCTGGCCGATACCCAGTGGCGCTTGGACCGTATCCCGAGCTTGGAAAACGGCATTTTCGCCCTGGGCCGCCGGCGCTATGCCGACCAGTTTGCCGATCCGCATCTGCTTGATGCCCACATTCTTATGTAAGAAGCCAAGCACTTCAAAAAACTGCACTTGCAAGAGAGCCGCCTGCGCCGCCAGTACCGGCAGGACGCCCGGGAACTCAAAGAGCTGCAAGGGCAACGCAAGAAGGAACAAGAAGAGCGACAGGAGCAGGCCAAGAAAGCCGCCGCCAATGGCTTCGAATTTACAACTTTTCCGAAAGCAGTCGAACAAACCAGAGTCGGAAGCGAAGC
>CAXUBB010000517.1:0-2530 GCA_964249105.1 uncultured Bryobacteraceae bacterium
CGGCGTGCCTTGCGATAAGAGCAAGGTAGCGAGTACGTTACGCATCTGACGCTCGCGCACTTTATTGATCTCAGGATCGTCTGTGGGGCCTTCAAATCCGTAATTCCAGGAACGATTATCCGAACTGCCGTCCTGATTATTCTCTCCGTTCGCTTCGTTATGCTTCTCGTTATAGGTAACGATATCGTTCAGCGTGAAGCCGTCGTGCGCAGTCACGAAATTGACGCAGGCCCAAGGCCGGCGGCCCTGGTGGTTAAAGGTCTGGCCGGAGGCACAGAGGCGTTCCGTCAGAGCGGAGGCGGGCGCTTCTCCGCGCCAGAAATCGCGAACGGTGTCACGGAATTTATCGTTCCATTCGGCCCAGCCCGGCGGAAACGCGCCGACCTGGTAGCCGCCAGGACCGCAATCCCACGGTTCCGCGATCAGCTTTACAGCGCCTAAGACAGGATCTTGACTCACGGCTTTCAAAAAACCGCTTTGATTATCGAACCCATTTGGCTCGCGCGCGAGAATGGTGCCTAGGTCAAAACGGAAACCATCGACATGGGCCTGTTCCACCCAGTAGCGCAGGCTGTCCGTCACCATCTGAATCACACGCGGGTGACTTAGATTAACGGTGTTGCCGGTACCGGTGTCGTTGATGTAATAGCGTTTTTTATCCGGCAGCAGACGATAGTAGTTGGCATTATCAATGCCCTTAAAACATAGCGTCGGCCCCTTTTCATTGCCTTCAGCCGTGTGATTGTAGACCACATCCAGAATTACTTCGAGGCCGGCGTCATGAAAGCGGGCCACCGTTTCCTTAAATTCGCGCAGGCTGTCCTCACGACGGGCAGCATAGCGCGGGTCGGGAGCGAAGAAACCGATGGTGTTATAGCCCCAGTAGTTGGTGAGACCCTTTTCGAGCAGAGTATTGTCGTTAATGAAAGTGTGAATCGGCAAAAGCTCGACGGAAGTAACTCCCAGCGACTTAATGTAGCTGATGACTTCCTTCGAAGCCAGTCCGGCGTAGGTACCGCGCAACTCGGGCGATACAGCGGGATTCCGCATGGTAAAGCCCTTGACGTGCAGCTCGTAGATGATGGTATCGTCCCAAGGAACGATCCTGCGGCGAACAGTTTCATCCTTCCAGGCAAACTCGGGATTGACCACCGTGCATTTTGGCATGTACGGCGCGCTGTCCCGCTCGTCAAATGTTGTATCGTCGCCCGACTCCATGACGTAACCAAAAACGGCGGGATGCCACTTAAGCTCGCCATAGTGAGCGCAGGCGTAAGGGTCGAGCAGTAGCTTATTAGGGTTGAAACGGTGGCCCTCGTCCGGAGCGTACGGCCCATGCACGCGATAGCCGTAAATGGTGCCTGGAGTAATATTCGGAACGTACCCATGCCAGACTTGGTTTGTGTACTCAGGCAGCGGGATACGGTCCACTTCCTTCTCATTCGGGTCGAAAATGCAGACTTCAACCTTGGTTGCGTTAGCGGAGAAGAGAGCAAAATTAGTGCCCTTGCCATCCCAGGTGGCGCCGCGTGGATAAGACAAGCCTTCCCTGATCCGGTTCTTATTAACGGGAGACATTAACCTGTTCCTTCTGCGTTGGAGCCTTAAGCTGTCCAAATTGTTTAACAGGAATAATTACTTGGGGAAAATTCATTGCGGCACACCGCGATTGTTTGCTTTTGTTTACGGAAAACATCGGAACGTTTATTGGATTACCAACGAACTCGATAATGACTTAGGAAATTTTCCTATCGACCTCAAGGCCGAAGCGGCGCTATCCAGTTCAGTTTATTAGAGTAAATGAAGCCGCTTAGGATTTCAAGCCGCCTCTCCTTGCGGAGATCCAGTACCGCAGAAGACTTGACAAATCGCCATCGGGAGAGGAGAATTTCAGATATCGTTATCTAGGCATAGAAATCTTTATATGAAACGCTTGTTTGCAAAGCCGTTGCAGGGATCGTTGGGTTTATTGATTCTGAAGACATTAAATCGTGGGCCGCTACACGGGTATGCCATTACGACGCGCATCCAAGAGATTTCAAATGATGTGCTGCAAGTCGAAGAAGGATCACTCTATCCGGCGCTGCACCGGATGGAACAGGAAGGCTGGATTTCGTCGGAGTGGGCGCGTTCGGAGACGAACCGGCGGGTGCGCTATTACAAGCTGACGTCCAAAGGCACACAGCAACTAAAAGCAGAAGAACGCGAATGGGAGAAGGTCACGGCGGCAATTGCTCGGGTATTGCGATACGCGTAGGAGGCTCCTGTGGGACTGTTTCGGAAAATCAAGAACAGCTTCGTGCAACAACCGGTGCGGCAGGATGCCGAGGATGAACTGGCATTTCATTTAGAGCAACGTATACGGGAAAATGTGCAGCGAGGCATGACGCCGGAAACAGCCCGCGCAGATGCGCGGCGGCGTCTCGGAAACCCCGTGTCTCTCGGCGAGGAAACGGCGGACGCGGATGTGGTGGCATGGATGGATGCCCTGAAGCGTGACCTGCAGCTGGCTTTCCGGACCTTACGAAAA
>CAXUBB010000517.1:2540-3036 GCA_964249105.1 uncultured Bryobacteraceae bacterium
TACGAAAAGCTCCGGTCTTTACGGCCATCGCGGTTTTGTCCCTCATGCTGGGTATCGGCGCAAACACAACGGTGTTCACCGTGATGAAACACGTGGTGTTGGATTCGCTGCCGGTGCCGCAAGCGGAACAGCTTGTGATTTTGCATGATAAAGGCCACCACAATGGATGGACATTTGGGGGCGGAATGCAAAGCAACTTTTCCTATCCGCAGTATCAGGATCTGAACGCGGCAACGAGTTCTATCTTTGCTGGTCTCCTGGGAAGTTTTCATGCGACCGCGACACTGGCCGGAACCGCAAACAGCGAGCACATCCGGTGCGAACTGGTTTCCGGCAATTACTTCAATGTTTTGGGGGTGAAGCCGTGGCGTGGGCGTCTACTCACAAGCGCAGACGACCAAAAACCGGGCGGCCATCCTCTTGCCGTTCTGAGCTACGGATTCTGGCAGCGTGGTTTTGGCGGCGCCGCCGCGGCGGGTATTGCTGTACCTGGACG
>CAXUBB010000518.1:0-3021 GCA_964249105.1 uncultured Bryobacteraceae bacterium
ACACCAAATTTGCCCCCAAGAAAAAGGAGTTTGACAGCCGTCAAAGCGAGCTTGCCTCCTTGCAGGATCAGTTCAATAAGGGCGGCAGCGTGATGAGCGAGGATAAGCGCAATCAACTGACCCGCGATATTGACGAAAAGAAAAAGCGGCTGGAGCGCGATATGCAAGACGCGCAGGAGGAACTGCAAGGGGAACAGCAAAGGGTTTTGCAGGGTCTGGGCCAGCGTATGATGGCGGTGATTGAGAAATACGCCAAGGACAACGGCTACACCATGATCCTCGACGTCAGCAATCCCAATACGCCTGTGCTTTACGCTTCGAGCGGCATCGATATTACACAGGACATCGTTTCGCTGTACGACAAGAGTTCGGTAAATGGCGGACCTGCCACAACCACAGCCGCGCCGGGAACGCCTCGAACTACCACGCCGGGTATGCCTCGCACGACCACTAGTCCTGGAACGCCCGCAGCCAAGCCGACCGGTCCCGGCACCGATAGGTAGAAGCTCTTTAACCTCCGCTGCTGGCGGCGTTGCTCTCGTAAGATGCTTTTATGCGCGCGCGCCTCGAAATCCTTCTGAAAGAAGTCGCTGTTACGATTCGGGGGCTGCGGCATGATCCGGGCTTCTCGCTCGTTTCGGTGGTTCTTCTGGCTCTGGGCATCGGCCTGACGTCAGCGGTGTTCACGCTGTTGTGGCAGATCGCCTATGCGCAACTGCCGGTTCCTGATCCTTCGCGCATCTTCGCTTTTCACGCTTCTGTGGCGCACATGGGCCGCTCCGATAGCGATGCGCAGGCGACGGTCGTGAGCGCGCCCACGTACCGCTATCTGGCGAGTCGTTTTCATTCCGCGTCCGGTACCGTTGCCCGTGATGGTCAATTGCTGAATGTTCAGACGCCCGACGGCAGTCGGCATCTCAGGGCGGAACTGGTTTCCGGCAACTTTTTCTCTGTCATCGGCCTCAAGCCTGTCCTGGGCCGATCCATTACGGACGGAGACGATAGCGAAAGCGCTTCTTCTGCTGTTGCCATGCTCTCCTACAGCTTCTGGCGGGACACCTTTGGCGGTCAGATTACAGCCTGGAACTCGTCCCTTCGCTTAAACGGCGTTCCTTTCCGCATCATCGGGGTTGCTCCACGAGGGTTTACCAGTTTGGTGGCAGGGCAGTCTCCCCACTTGTATTTGCCTATATCCGCGCTGCCGCTCATCAATCCAGGCTGGAACGGCATGCACGACTGGAGCATCCGCTGGCTGAATGTATTCTTCCGCCTGCCTCCGCAAGTTGCCGTAAACGGAGCCGAGGCGGAATTGAAAGCCGTTTACCGGGCAGCGACGAACGAAGAATTAAGCACGCAAGCGGCCCCGCCTGCCGATTACCTGCGCGAACTGGCTCATGAGCAGGTGCGGCTTGTGCCTGCTTCTCAGGGTATTCATGAAATGCTCGACGCATGGCATCAGCCGTTGCGCATATTGCAATACCTGACTGCCGCAGTTCTGCTCCTGACCTGTATTAATCTGGCTGGTCTTGTCCTGGTCCGGTCTTTGCGGCAGCAGAAAGAATTGCTGGTCCGTTACGCCCTGGGCGCAAGCCGCCGGGCAGTCATTCGTCTTCAACTGATACAAACTTCGGTACTGGCGCTGGCCGGAGGCGCGCTGGGCTTGATTCTTGCTCATGGAAGCGCGTCACTTCTGCTGCACTTGGAACGGTTGGATAAGAATGGAGGCGTCACGATAGCGTGGAACGCTTACACTCTCGCGTTTCATTGGTTTTCCGCGCTGGTCGCTGCCCTTGTCATCAGCTTTCTGCCGGGTTGGTACGCTGCCCGCCTGAACGTAGCGGAAGGTCTCGCCGGCACTGCCGCAACTCACTCAGCAACCCGGTCGCACGTGCGTACTCGCCGGACTTTGGCTGCCTTTCAAATCGCGCTTTCCCTGGCGCTGCTCATGGCTGCCGGTCTTTTTGCCAGGAGCCTGACCCGCCTCCTGTCGGCCCCGCTGAATTTTAATCCCAAAGGGTTGGTTGTATTCTCGCTTGACCCCAAATTGTCGGGCGTGGACACAAAGGCTTTGCGCGTTTTCTACTCCGATCTGCAAAGCGCTTTAGCTTCCACGCCGGGAGTGCAGGCCGTCACCTACGGCAGCGGCGGACCATTCCCATCCAGTCTCGATTCGGCGGTGCTGATTCCACCGCCTCATGCCGCCCTACAAGCTCATGCCGGCGGCGCGCATTCGATCATTGGCCCTCATTATTTTTCCGCTCTCGGCATGCCCATTATCGCGGGCCGGGAGTTTGATGCACGCGACCGGGCCAACACTCCGGCCGTTGTTATCATCAACAACACCCTCGCGCATAAATTATTCGGAAACAAGAGCCCCGTGGGTCTTTCCGTTACCTTGTTCAACGGCCTCGATCCGAACTGGAAGGCAACCGTGGTCGGCGTGGTGGCGGACGGCCGCATGTCCTGGCAGCGCAGCAGCATGTCAATGATCTACACCTCCGCGCAGCAAGCACCCCACATTTGGGAGTTGACTTTTTATGCGCGGAGTAATGGGACAAACCCGCTCAATGAGGCAACGATCCGTAATCTCGTGCGCCGGGAAACTCCGTTATGGGCCCCCTATGATATCAGCGCCATGTCAGTCCGCATGGCGGAATTTGCGTCGGGCGAACGGACCATGACGCTACTGATACAAATTTTTGCCGCCCTCGCCCTGGTTATTTCCCTTGTCGGCATTTACGGCGTGATTGCCTACAGCTCTTCCTTGAGAACAGCGGAATTTGGCGTTCGTCTCGCTCTGGGAGCGCAGCGCGAGAATATTTTGATGCTCGTGCTAAGGGAGGCATTTGTCCTCATCGGTGGCGGTTTGTTGTTGGCGATTCCGGCCTGTTTTCTCAGTCTTACGATTATTCGACCGCAAATCACTAATATCAGCCTGCACGATCCAGCGGTAGTGTCCGTCTCGACAGCCGCCATGATCGTGTGCAGCCTTCTGGCCGTGATTGCTCCCGCCTGGCGCGC
>CAXUBB010000519.1:0-2952 GCA_964249105.1 uncultured Bryobacteraceae bacterium
TGAGGGATCGTATGAAGCCGCTTTGCGGGCCTATCAGGAAGCAGCGGCAAAAGATCCCAAACGTCCCGGCATTCATGAGGCGATTGCGCGCATCCTACAACGCGGCGCTTCGGAGCAAAACTAAAGCAGGTTGCCTCAGCGCGGCGGCTGGGACTGGCGGAATTGGAGAGACGCTTCTCTTTGGCGTTGCAGGATAGTCCGCTGCGCTTCCATTTCTTTTTTTGCGGCTTCCGTATGGCCGGTAGCGCGATAGAGCGCCGCGAGTTGGGCGTGAATTTTACTGTCCTCCGGTTGACGAGCGGCGACCAGTTGCAATTCTCTTAGCGCTTCGTCGTAATGACCCGACATGCGCAGAGCTTTTCCCAGTTCGCGGTGGGCATCCAAACCGGCATGCGGATCAGAGACAGCTTTTCGCAGGTACGGTAACGCTTTGTCGGGATGGTCGGCATCCGTCGCCAGCAGAATTTCACCCATTCGCAAGTTGGCGAGATTGTGATTTGGGTTGAGCCGAAGTTCGGTTTCCAGTTCCGGCAGGGCGGCACTCAGATCCCGTTGTTTCCAGTACAGGTTGCCCAGCAGAAAGTGTATTCCCGGCAGCATGGGATCTTTCTGCGCGGCCAGCTTATACTGCGCGAGCGCTTCGGGAACTTTGTCGTGCGACTCGAACGACTTGCCGACCAGCTCATGAGCTTGCGGAGATTCGGGGGCCAGTTGCTCCAGGCGCTCCGCTCTCGAAGCGGCGAGTTCCTGAAGAATTTTCCCGATTTCCAATTGAATGTCCGGATCGGCTCCCTTCTGCTTCTGTAAATCCTCCATCTCGCGCAGAGCTTCGGATACGCGCCCGGCTTTCAGCAGGGAGCGAACGGATTCGACTGTGGCCGCCCGCAGCGGGAGAGCAATAAAGCAAAGGAGAAGCGCAATCAGGAGGGCCACTGCTTGCCATCATACGTGAAAACTTGCCCTCCTGTTTGCTGGACAAATTCGCTACTGGGCGGGGTTCAGGGACCACTTCTGGTTATCATCGCCTAAGCAAGTATATTGAATGATGCGCGCGCCGTCAGCGGTCGAGTTGCCCGATACATCCAGGCACTTACCGCTCTGTAACGGGTTGATGGTGTAATAACCGTCCGAAGTTGGATTGAGTTGGAAGATTTCATTTGTTCCGCCCCAGTAAGGCCATTGAATTAACGGGACGCCATCGCCGGTAGCGCTGGGGCCGCCCAAGACATCCAGTTGAAGACCGCTGACTTTGCCCGTCACTTCGTAGCCGCCGTTGACAGGGCTGAACTGGAATTTCTGCATGTCGCCGCCCCAGCAAGTCCACTGCTGAACTTTCGTGCTGGGCAAGAGCTGGCTGCCGTTCAAAGTATAAATATCCATGCACTTGCCGCTGTTTTTGGAGACGACATTGACCCAGCCGGTCGGGATTGCGGGAACGGGGGCCGGGGCGCTGGGCTGCGCTGAAGTTTGCAGACTTGACCCGATATCGCCGCCATCCGTCGCCATGCCCTTGTATGGACTATTCGACGCCAGCAGGAAGTCTTCGGCATTAGGATTGATGAAGTCGACCTGGGCAATGGATGGCGCGAAGAAGTTATTCGCCGGATATTGATAGTTGGTTGTGCCGATTAGCAGATTCCCCGCGAAAACGCCTCCACCCGCATAGGCGGCAAGCGTCGGGATTCCGGGAAACTGGCTATTGCCGACCACGCCCCCGCCTAGATTAAAGATATTGTTCGTAAAGTTGATGTTGCGGCTGGGGCCTTCGTCAAAAACCGCAGCATAGCCCGTCTGGAAAGCGGTGTTGTGGTCGAAAGTGACGCCATTCACGTCGTTCAGAATTTCAAAGAGGCGTCCGTCTCCGCCCCAATTGCCGCTGATGTCTTCCCAGATATTGTTCTGAATTTGAAAATTACCGGCGCTGCCGCTCGTGCCGTCATGTCCCGTGAGATAGATTCCCGCCGCTGCGTGGCGGACAGCATTGTTTTTCACCGTGACATTATTGACCACGGCCCACGGCACGGCTCCTCCTTCCGTGCGTACGCTGAACAGGAACAGAAAGCCTTGCTGATCGGCGCCGATCCAGTTGTTCGCAAAGGTGTTGCCGTCAATCGTGACACGCTGCGCGTTCTTCAATTCAACATGATTTTTGACCAGAACGTTGGCGCCCGCATAGGAGGGATCGCCGGGTCTCCAACTGAGCGATTTGAAAAAGGTATTATTCCTGATCGTGATATCGGAAGGAATGTTGCCGTAAATGCTCACGGCGGCTCCTCCGAAAGCAACAATTTCGGTTCCTGCTTCTAAATAGTTGTTGGCAATCGTGTATGGTCCGGGGCCATTCCAACCGGCAATGGCTTGAGTGTCCTGGTAATTGCTGGTGAAGGCGGAAAGATAACAGTTTTCCACGGTGACGTTAATGCCGTTCAGCGCCACGCCGCGTTTGGAGCCGGCGGAAGAATCACCGTGAATGTAGTCGCGGTCAAAATCGAGGTCGTGCGGCAACTGGTTGTTGGAGGTTTCAGCGCCGGTGCCGACCTGAATCAAGTCCTGCCCGTAAATCCCAGCGGCAGGGCCGAACTCAATGCCTTGCACGCGATAGTAGTTTGCTCCATTAGCAATGGCGAGAGCAGGCGCGCCGTCCGGCGTGATCAGTTTGGGCATGGCCGATGCCTGTGCCGGTGATACGCGATTTCCTGCTGCGGCAAGAGAACTCATGGCGGAGCTTTGAATGGTAATCCACTGCGAACCGTTATTGGGAGGCAGGTAGAAGTGCCCGGTGTAAGTCGCGCCGGCAGCGAGAATAACGGTGTCGCCGGATCGAGCCGTGTTTAAGGCGGCCTGTAGATTACCTCCGGGCGGCACATTGATATTGTTGGCCCAGGTAATGCGGACACAAATCGCTACTGAAAGGAGAAGTAGTACTTTCTTCATAGGTCGAAGAAGAAAGTT
>CAXUBB010000520.1:0-2886 GCA_964249105.1 uncultured Bryobacteraceae bacterium
GAAAGCGTGTTTAGGGGAAACTCTAACGTGGGTTCGAATCCCACTCTCTCCGCCATTTAGAATCAATAGATTAGGTGTGCCGTCTTGTACTATCGTGCAACGCGTTTTTTATCTCTCCGCGATTCCCACAAATAGCAAGACTGTTGCACTGAGCAATAGATGTGGTTCACAGAGAACCCTAAGTACACTGGAAGCTAAGTTTTAGAACACTCGAAACGGCTAGAACAAACCGTTTGGTAGTGACGGTTGAATTTGTTCCGGGCCGTTTCCAGAGAGAACTGCCAGCGAATTTGGATGCCCTGCTGTTGCCGTTCTCTGACCAGAGCCTGGACTTCCGTGTTTAGTCTCTGCTGCGTCGGAAGGCGACGGTTCAGACATTGCTTGGCCAAAGCGGAAAACTCAATTTCAATCATGTTTAACCAACTGCCGGATTTCGGCGTGGGGTAAAACTCAAAACGCCGGGCCAAAGCAAACGCTTCCGTTGCCGGGAATGTTTCATAGAGCGAGCTGAGATTGTGTGTGTTCAGGTTGTCCTGCACCAAACGGATCTTTTCGGCGTACGGGTATTGCGAGACCAGCTCTTTTAAAAACTGCGCGTACTCCTGCTTGGTGCGCCGAGCATAGACCCGCGCCAGCCGCTTTCCGGCCTTCGGCTCCAGGGCCATTAACAACGCACAAGATCCGTTTTTGGTATAGCTGTAATGCTCGCGGGCGGCTTGTCCGGCTTTCATTGCTAGGCCCTCGATCCGTTCCCCGATGAGGAAACAGGGCCGTTCATCGAAACAGACCACCGGAAAGCGTTCGTCATAAGGCAGCGCGTAAAGATACAGCAGTTGCTCCATCCGGGCCAGAAACAAGGCATCCAGCGTGCCCAAGCACCAGGTCTTTTTCAAGTGCGGCTGGAGCTCGTTTTTTTGAGGATCTGGCGCACGCCGGTATGCGACAGGCGGCCACAGTAGCCGAGTGCGACGGCTTTATCGGCCAACAGGCGCAAGGTCCAGCGCGCCCGGCCTTCGGGCGGGGTGCTGCAGGCTAGGGCGGTGATCCGGGCCCGCTGTTTGCCCTCCAGTCGGACGGGACGGCCCGAGCGCGGTTTCTCGTCCAAGACTTGTAATCCGGCTTGGAGATAACGATCCCGCCAGCGGGCCACGCTTTGCCGGCTGACCTGGAGTGTTTCCGCAATGTGGAGCAGGGGGTGACCGGCCTGTAACTGCAGCAAGGCCGAGGCCCGCTGGAAGGTGCGGGCCTTGCTGCGGCCACGGCGGGTAACGGCGGCGAGGTGCTTCTGGTCGGCAGGAGCCAGGGCAAACGGTTTATCTAACATCTCTTCAGCTTAACTTACTTGTTCTAAAACTTAGCTTCCAGTGTACTAAGTCTATCGCTCGTAGTTTTATACCGCCGACCTACAGTACGACCAGTTCCGCATTCATAGGCATTTGGTCCCATGTGCGGCCTTCTAAGGTTCGCCCAGTCTTCTTTTTATGAACACCACCCCATTGCTTGAAGAAAAATGGCACGCCAGCAGAGACACACTGATCGCGGATTTCTGTTACCCATTCAGGATTTATCGGGCGCGCTCCCGGGCCTGACTCGCCGCCCACAATCGCCCAATCGATACCGCGCAACTTGAGCTTACGAAGTGGTCCTAGCAAGGGTTCGAGGGAAAGAAACTTGACGTGGGCACCTGTTTTACGAAGATCGTTGATACGATGAGCGTACTTTTCATTCTCAACGCTGACCCCCAACCATATCTGTGGTGCCCAATTAAGTTGCTTGGAAAGCTCCTTGACGCGATCGGATCGCTTGGTCAGCACTTGATATTGATGCCAGTCAGCACGGTGCATCACATTGAAGACCTGTTTGATGTACGCAGTTGGCACACCCTCATGAAACAAGTCGCTCATTGAATTAACGAAGATGCGTTTCGGGGACTTCCATTGAAGCGGGAGTTCCAGCATCTGCGGCTGAAGCGTAACTTTGAACCCGTTACGATAATTCAATTGTCCCATCACCTTCAACCGCTTCGCCAATCTCTCCGCATAACAGTGTTTGCAGCCAGGACTTATTTTGGTGCAGCCGGTCACCGGATTCCACGTCGCGTCTGTCCATTCGATATGTGAGTTTGTGGCCATTTCACAGTCCTTGACGTTTGCGATATTTGTTGAAAATATCATTTACTATATCCGCAGCAACGGGCTTCTGAGAAGCGAAATACAGGTAGTAGATAACTGAATTTGTTTTCGTTTTCATCGGCATAGGCTTCGAGACAAATTTGAAGCCAGCCTTCTTTTTTAGCCGTTCGCGCCACGCCGCCTCGAACTGTGCGTTAGAAACCTTCTCCGGGTCATCGAATAGCTTTCCCTCGCTGCTAAATGCCGCTGCCTCCCAAGTTTCATCACCCCACAACTGTGTCAGTTGATCGATCTTGCTTTGGATCACCTTGTCGCGGTTGCGCCGTAACGCATTTCGATTGATGTCCATAATCATGAAGTTCAGGAAAACTTCGATCGATTCCATCTGCCCCGCCGTCTCAATGACTTCCCATTTCAGGTTGATGTTGTAGGGGTCGAGCAGGCATAATGCTCTCCGGTAATCGCCATACTTTGCTCTTGGAAAAACGTCTTTCAGGAGAACATCGTTGCAGTCCGCGCTATAAATATGAACGTCGCTCCGCAGCCCAGAAATCTTCCTTAATTGTTCTGCCCGCGCAGGATCGGCATCGATAAAATGGTACTCCGAAAATGGCGGAGTCGTGTTCAGCGCTATGAGTGGGCTTCCCTCTACGATTTCTCCTGTCCGTTTCGAGAGGTGAACGCCGGGTCCCGCAAAAGCATCAATATACAACCACTTAAGCCGACTAATAGATTCCCGGCGCTTCGCATCAAG
>CAXUBB010000521.1:0-2654 GCA_964249105.1 uncultured Bryobacteraceae bacterium
TGCACCGAAGTCCATGCTGTAAGACACCTTAGCCGATCCAGGCTTCACCAAAATGGCGGATGAACCGCGAAATTATCCAAATAGGTGCACCCTCCTGCCGCCCAATGCATGGATAAACAGCGATTAAGCTACTATTTTGAATTACCGGCAAGCGCAAGGCGCGCCGCCGGATACAAGTCTATGTCCAAACGTTTTCGCGCATCCATTCCCCTGCTGCTTGCGGCAATTTGTTCTATCATAGCGGAGCGCCTGTGGTCTCAGACTCCTGTCAATCCGTCAACTGACCCCGAGGAAGCGGACGTATTTCATAACCTGCGCTTCCGCAATCTTGGTCCGGCGACGGCGGGAGGAAGAGTCACCTCTGTCGTCGGCGTTCCGGGCAATCCGAATCTTTACTATGCCGGAGCAGCCGCCGGCGGAGTTTTCAAAACAATCAATGGAGGCATCACCTGGAAAGCGATTTTCGAACACGAAACGACAGCTTCGGTCGGCGCGATTGCCCTCGCGCCTTCCAACCCGGATCTGCTCTGGGTCGGCACCGGCGAGGCCAATGTTCGGAATGATGTGATCGATGGAGCAGGCGTATATTTTTCGTCCGATGCCGGGGAGTCCTGGAAGTGCATGGGCCTTCAAAACGCCGGGCAGATTTCGCGCGTGATCGTGGATTCGCAAAATCCCAATATAGTGTTCGTCGGCGCTTTGGGTCATGCCTGGGGTCCCAACGCCGAACGAGGCGTTTTCCGCACCCTTGACGGAGGCAAAACGTGGAAGAAGGTTCTGTTTGTGGACGAGACAACGGGTGTTGCCGACTTAGCGGCGCAGCCGGGAAACTCTCAAGTGCTGTATGCCGCCATGTGGCACTTTCGCCGGTATCCCTGGACGCTGGAAGACGGCGGAGAAAGCAGCGGCATCTATCGCAGCACCGACGGCGGCGACACCTGGAAGAAATTAGCGGAAGGTTTGCCCGCGGGCCCGCTCGGACGCATTGCGATTGCCGTGTCGCCCAGCAATCCCAGCCATCTGTATGCGCTGATTGCCGCCAAAAAAGGAATGCTTTGGCACTCGCTGGATATGGGAAATCACTGGAGCGAAGTGAGCGACAATCATGCGTTTGATGTCCGCCCGTTTTACTTCTCCCGCATGGTTATTTCGCCCGTGGATGAAAACAAAATCTATTTTTTATCTTTCGAGTTGATGGAGTCGGATGACGGAGGCAAAACCGCGCACATGGCGGATCATGGCGTTCACCCCGATCACCATACGCTCTGGATCGATCCCGAAAATCCGTCCCGCATCATCCAGGGAAACGATGGAGGAGTCTTTCTCAGCCTTGACGGCGCTAAGTCCTGGCGTTTTTTGGATTCTCTTCCCGTGGAGCAGCTTTATCAAGTGGCCGCCAGCTCCGAAGCGCCTTACACGCTTTGCGGCGGCTTGCAGGATAACAGCGCCTGGTGCGGACCATCCAGCAATTTAGGCCGCAGCGGAGTCACCAATGCGGATTGGTACGCGGTAGTGGGCGGCGACGGCGAATACGCGGTGCCCGCGCCGAGCGATCCGAACATCATCTACACTGACGCCCAGAACGGATTCATCGAGCGCCTGGATAAAAGAAATCACCTGTCGCATTTCGCTCGCCCTTACATCCCCAGCGTGGAAAATACGCCGCCCGCCGAGTTGAAGTACCGCTTTAACTGGACCAGCCCCATCGCCGTGTCGCCGAAGAACGCCAACGAAGTTTATCTGGGCGGCAACGTGGTCTTCAAATCAGGGGACGGCGGCCAGTCCTGGACTCCGATCAGCGATGATCTAACCCGGAACGACAAAAGCAAGCAGGTAGTTGCCGGAGGTCCGATTCATCACGACATCAGCGGGGCGGAAAGTTACGATACGATCCTTTCGGTCACGCTGGCCCCGACTGATTCAAAGGTCATCTGGGTGGGCACGGATGACGGCTGCGTGCAAGTGACGCGGGATGGAGGAAAGAATTGGACGCGCGTTGACCCAAATATTCCGGGCGCGCCGCAGTGGGCGCGTGTTTACCAGATCGGCGTGTCGCCCTTTGACGCCGGAACCGCTTACCTTTCCTTCGACGCTCATGAACTGGACGACCGCCACGCTTACGTTTTCAAGACGGGCGACTACGGCCGGACCTGGCAGCGGCTTTCGGACGGTCTGCCGAATGCGCCGGTGGTGGTCGTCCGCGAGGACCCGAACCTGCACGGCTTTCTCATGGCCGGCACCGAACAGGGTCTCTTCTACTCGCATGACGCAGGCGGACATTGGAGCCAATTTAAGGCGCACTTTCCTACTACACCCGTTTGGGATTTACAATTTATGAAAGACAATCATGATCTAGTGGTCGCCACGCATGGCCGGGGAATCTTCGTGTTCGATAACTTGCGCCCCCTCGAAGAGTGGACAGCGGGTATTGAAGCGAGCAACTTCCACCTGTTCAGCGCCGGTGACAGCACGCTCTTTCATCACTGGGACGCTGATGAAGGCAATCCTGTACCGTACTCCGCTCCAAACGCGCCCAATGGAGCCGTAATCGATTACCTGCTCAGAACCAAGCTGGAAGCCTCGCCTGAACAGAAAGAAGCGCACGGGACGCCGGTGAAGATTACGGTAATGGACAGCAAAGGCAATCTCGTGGC
>CAXUBB010000522.1:0-289 GCA_964249105.1 uncultured Bryobacteraceae bacterium
GTCGGTTGCAGACCTTGAGGCAGAAAAGTTCATCCCCAACAGCCATCAGTTCTATTTAATGACCGGAGCTCCCTTCATTGGCGGTCAGAGAACGCGGCGTGACGCTGCTTTCACGACTGTATTGTCTGGGTGAAGAGTTCATGACCCTTCTGAAGGCTTTACCGAATGCGCTTTCGGATTCGTAGCCGAGCGACAATGCAATAACGGAAATAGAATCGCCTGAATTCTTCAGCCTGTCGCCGGCCAGCAGCATTCGCCAACGCGTCAGATACTCCAGGGGGGTCGCTCC
>CAXUBB010000522.1:299-2020 GCA_964249105.1 uncultured Bryobacteraceae bacterium
ATACCGACGCGCTCGGCCAATTTCTGTAGCGTCCATGGATGCCCTGGATCGTCGTGCATGGAGTTAATCGCCGCGCTCCACTGTTTATCGGTTAATGCAAAGAGCCAGCCGCCACCATCTCCGGCAGCATCCGCGAGGTGCAGCCGAAGAGCTTGAACGAGCATCATGTAGGCGAGTTGCTGGGCGATCAAAGAGCCGCCCGGCTGCGGATCGCGCAGCTCTTCCTTCATGCGTTCCAGCGACCAACGCATCGCCGCTTTATCAGACTCTTTCCGAATATGCACAATGGGCGGCAGAGACCTGAGCAGAATGTCGGCGTGGCTGCCGGTCAGGATGAAATGGCCGCCGACAATATAGTGGCTTCCACCTTCATTGTGCGAGACCATACTACCGGTGCTCCGCGCCGCGAGAAATGTGCTGAAGTCAACAGGGGTGAGCGATAGATCGGTGGCGAGGCAGAAGGGCAACCCACGCGGCAAGAGGAAGCAGTCACCGGCCGTGAGCAGCACAGCATCGGGAACGCTTTCCACAGATAGCCAGCATTGGCCAGAGACCACCGCGTAGCACTTGATGCCCGGATGTTTCGGCCATTGGATAGCCACGTCGGTTCCCACCCCGAAGCCGCCCGATGCATAACTCCGCGGCTTCAGCAACGACAACACATCTGAGAGTGGGTCCATGCACCTCCGGACGATTGAACCAGTAATTCAGACTTTCAGTATAAATCGTATCTTCCACATGCCCATCTAACTCAGTGACAGGACGCAAACGCGACCCTTCATCAGCAAGAAAACACGATCCAGCAAACCAAAGGCTGAAAGTGGAGTCCTCAACCGAAATAAAGGAGAATTTTTTGTGCGTATTTTTGTTACCGGCGCTACCGGATTTATCGGCTCAGCCCTTGTTCCGGAACTCATCAAAGCGGGCCATCAGGTACTCGGACTGACGCGGTCGGAGGCGGGTGCTCAGTCTCTCGCCGCCGCCGGAGCCGAGGCGCATCGAGGGGATCTGGAAGACCTGGAAAGTCTGCGCCGGGGAGCGGCCATGTCGGAAGGCGTAATCCACACTGCCTTCAATCACGATTTTTCGAACTTCGTCGCCAATTGCGAGTTGGACAGGCGAGTCATTCAGGCGATTGGCTCCGTTCTTGTTGGCTCTGACCGCCCGATGGTTATCACTTCCGGAACCGGCATGGGGAGCGCTGCGCCGGGTCAACCCGCTAGGGAAGAAAATTTCGATCGGAGCCACCCGAATCCGCGTAAAGCTTCGGAAGAAGCCGGTGTTTCCGTCGCGGAGCGCGGCGTGAACGTGTCGGTGGTGCGCCTTCCTCAGGTCCACGACCCAGTCAAGCAGGGCCTCATCACTCCCTTGATCCAGGTAGCGCGTGAAAAGGGAGTCTCGGCATACGTCGGCGACGGACTTAACCGCTGGCCGGCGGCGCACGTCAGCGATGTTGCGCGGCTTTACAGACTGGCAATAGAAAAGCAGGAAGCGGGAAGCAGGTATCACGCAGTTGCTGAAGAGGGAATACTGGTTCGGGACATCGCTGAAGTCATTGGCCGAGGCTTAAAGGCGCCGGTGGTCAGCTTGTCTCCGGAGGAGGCGCCAGCACATTTCGGATGGCTCAGCATGTTCGCTGGTCTTGATTTACCAGCTTCAAGCGCGCAAACACGGGAACGGCTAGGATGGCCTCCGACCGGCCCCGGGCTGATTGCCGATCT
>CAXUBB010000522.1:2030-2627 GCA_964249105.1 uncultured Bryobacteraceae bacterium
TCGAACAGAATGCGTACGAGAGAACTCCGACTTCTTACCTTGTCCGCTTTTAGAGTAAGGCACGCCGGTCCCGGGCGCCTCCGGTTGCTTTGTCCGCCTTAAAACCGAGTGGCACTGGAGCCAGTCAATGCGCGCTTCACAGCTTGACGATAGGATAGAGGCGGCTGCGGCAAAAGCGCGCGTATCGGCAAGGGATCGCCATTCAGGTCAGTTTCAAGGCCATCCAGAACGCCTTTGATTGAACCTTTCGGCAACTTGCCGGCGCGTTCGATGAACGGGGCAAGCGCCCTGAGGAGCGGTCGCGGGACATCCAGTTTGAGGGGAGGACGCCGGCCCAAGGTTTCTGCGGCAATATCAATCATCTGGTTATTTGTCAGCAAGTCGTCACAACCCACGTCGTAACACTGGCCATACGCGCGTGGATCGTCCAGCACGCCAACCAGATAGTACACGAGATCATCGACGGCGATGTTCCTCATCTTTTGCCGGCCGCTGCCGAATAAGTTCATGCTTACGGGCCGCCCGGCCTGGCTCACCATCATGTCGAAGCCACGTCCGCCGACGCCAACTATCCGGCCGGGGCGGATGACGGTCACA
>CAXUBB010000523.1:0-2573 GCA_964249105.1 uncultured Bryobacteraceae bacterium
CGCAATGGCTGACGGATCACGCTTGGAGTGAGGAGGACAGCGGCAAGTGGGCTCGTTTACGGGAGATTGCGGAGGTAGTAGTGGAAAAACAGGAAAAGGTGCTGATTTTTACCCAGTTCCGCGAAATTACCGAGCCGCTGGCAGCTTATCTTGGATCGGTGTTCGGCAGCCCTGGCCTGGTTTTGCACGGGCAAACCCCCGTGAGAGAACGCCAGAAGCTAGTGCGCCGTTTTCAGGAGGATGAATCTGTCCGGTTTTTTGTGCTATCCCTGAAAGCTGGAGGCGCGGGCCTGAACTTGACGGCAGCGTCGCACGTGATTCATTTCGACCGATGGTGGAACCCGGCTGTGGAGAATCAGGCCACGGATCGGGCTTTTCGTATTGGCCAAACGCGCAACGTGCTGGTCCATAAATTTATCTGCCGAGGCACTGTGGAAGAGAAAATCGATGGGCTGATCGATTCTAAAAGGCGGCTTGCGAACGATTTATTGGAAGGCGGCGCGGACGTGCTGCTGACGGAGATGAACGACGAAGAGCTGCTGAACCTTGTGGCGTTGGACATCAACAAGGCATTGAAGGAGGCCTGAATAAATGAGTTACGGCGGTTGGGGATGGGCGCCCTATGTTTCCGTGGCGGAGCGGCGAGCGAAAGCAACCCGCGCGATGGCAAAACTCAGGAAAAAACAAGGAGACGTCGTACCGGTCATCATTGAAGGCCGCGATATCGCAAAGACCTTCTGGGGCAAGGCCTGGTGCGACAACCTGGAGCATTACAGCGACTTTGCCAGTCGGATGCCGCGCGGGCGCAGCTATGTACGGAACGGTTTGGTTATCGATCTGCGCATGACTCCCGGTCGTATTCAAGCGCTGGTCAGCGGTTCGCAACTTTACAAGGTCGAAATCAAAGTGAGCCGAGTCGAGAAGGCCTGCTGGCAGTCTATCTGCGGCGACTGCGCGGGCGCGATTGACTCAGTGGTGGAACTGTTGCAGGGACAATTGTCCAAAGCGGTCATGGAGCGGGTTTGCCGTAAGACGCAGGGTCTGTTCCCGTCGCCAAAGGAGATCGAGCTTTCCTGCAGTTGCCCGGACTGGGCCGATATGTGCAAACATGTCGCGGCGGTGCTATACGGCATTGGGGCTAGATTGGACGAGCAGCCCGAACTGCTGTTCCGACTGCGTCAAGTAGATGAAAAAGAATTGATCAATCATGTGGAGAAGACGCTTTCTTCCGCGAAGCCCGGTCCAGAACGCAAATCATCAAAGGTGCTGACGGGCAAGAATCTGGCCGGGATATTTGGCCTGGATCTTGGGCAAGAGAATGCCGGATCTTCCTCAGCAGCGGTCCCGAAACCGGCCAAGCAAACACGCAAGAAAACCGCTACGAAGAAGGCGGCGGCCAAGACTCAGCGAGGCAAGACCACTCGAGCGCGATCCTCAGGGAAAAGGGATTAACTCCGCGCTGGACCGGTTGAAGCTCGTAAAACGAACTCCGGTTCAATCATTACATCTCGTGCCGGCTCTTCTCGCTGAATGCCGGAAAGGAGCGAGTCAGCAACCATATGCCCGATCTGATCTCTTGGGATGTGAAGCGTTGTGAGCGGCGGAAAACAATACTCCGACAGTTTGATGTTGTCAAATCCAGTGACTGATACATCCTCTGGAACGCGCAGTCCCTGCTCGCGAAGCTCTCGAATGACGCCAAAAGCCATAAAGTCATTCACACAGACAATTGCCGTGGGATCGAAACCCGACGCAAGAACTTCACGGGCGGCCAGTCTGCCTCCTTCCAGCCCGTCTGTGCTGGCCCGGCTCATCCAGGTCACAGCCGGCGCGAAAGCATCTACAGTTTCCCGAAAGGCTTTCTCGCGAATACTAATAGGAGGCAAAGTGGCGTGATGGCTCACGAAAGCCATCCGGCGATGGCCAAGGTGATAAAGATACTGTACCGCTTTCCGGATGCCGCTTCCGTAGTTCACCCGAACACGGGAGATGTGATCGACAGGAGTTGAAACGTCATAGAGAACAACAGGAATCCGATTGCGGGTTAGCTCTTCGAGTAAAGAAGGATCGGTTTCGGACACGATGATCGCAAGCCCCGCGACCCGTCGGCCAATCATTAGCCTTAAGCTCTTCAACAGTTGGTCCGCTTCGTATCCGGTGTGCGCTACTACCATCTCGAACCCTTGTGCGTGCGCATCGGATTCAGCAGTCCGGAAAATGTCCAGAAAAAAGGGATTCTCGATATTGGAAACGATCATGCCAAGCGTTCGGCTGCTGCCTCGCGCCAGCATGCGGGCATGAATATTGGGATGATAGTTCAGTTCCTGAGCAACCCGGAGCACGCGGGCGCGGGTCGAGTTCTTCACGGAGCCCACGTTGTTCAACACGCGGGAAACCGTAGCGGTCGAAACCTTCGCGCGTTGAGCCACTTCTTCCAGGCTTAATCGGCCGGAGGGACGATTGATCATCTTTGACTATTTTGAGCCTCAGCCATAACAAATTGCAGTGCCGTACCAAGCTAAGCTGACTATTCATGCTTCATAGAAGGTTCCAGTACCTGAATGGAGTACGAC
>CAXUBB010000524.1:0-2478 GCA_964249105.1 uncultured Bryobacteraceae bacterium
AATGAAATGCTGGCCCTGGAGATCTGTGTCCGCAGGGAAGCGGAACAAAAAGCCGAAGCGGCCAGCCGCGCCAAATCCGAGTTCCTGACTAACATGAGCCATGAGCTTCGGACTCCCATCAACGGCATCATGGGCATGACCGATCTTACGTTATCCACGGACTTGGACCCGGAGCAGATTGAATATCTCGATATTGTGAAGACTTCGGCCGACTCCCTTCTGCGTATCGTGAACGATATCATGGACTTTTCCAAGATTGAAACGCGCAAATTAGAGCTGGAAACTAAGCCGTTCGAGTTGTCTGAATGTCTAGATCAACTCATGAGGCTGGTTGCCGTTCGCGGGCGGGAAAAAGGCCTTCAGCTTCAAATGAGTCTGGCTCCGAACGTACCTGACAATCTGATTGGTGATGGGGGCCGACTGCGCCAGGTTCTTTTCAACTTGCTCGATAATGCCATTAAATTCACGAAAGAAGGATCTGTATCCCTAGGAATTTACTTAGAAATCTTATCCGTTTCTGAAACGGTACTGCACTTTACTGTTGCTGATACTGGAATGGGCATTTCGAAGGACAAACAGAAGGTGATCTTCGATGCTTTCTCTCAAGCCGATAACTCTTCCACGCGTAAATTTGGCGGAACAGGTTTAGGGCTGACTATCGCATCCCAACTAGTCCAATTAATGAATGGTGCGATGTGGGTTGACAGCGAGCCGGATTGCGGCAGCACATTTCATTTCACCGCCACATTTGGGCTGCTTTCCTCCGCCGTCACCACAGCGCCGTTACCGCAACTGGCGCTTGCTGAATAGGCAATTACAACGGCCGAGCAACGACATCGTTGATTAAATCTTTGGTACTAGTACATTTCCAGTTCTTCCTGCCCTCAAATAATTAAAGTACTCAAACCTGCTGCCGATAGGTGAATTGTAACCGGCAGTACTTCCTTTGATATTTGCTGCTGGTGCCAGAGAAAGGATCAGAATATGAAAAAAATTGCGTCGTTATTTCTCGCGGCAGCAATGGCGTGCTCGGCGGGAGGCCCTAGAAAGGTTTCCTCAGACCTTGCGAGTGTAGCGGCAAGCAGTTCGGTTCAAGTTATTGTGCAGTGGAGCATCGGCACAGGCGCGACAACCAGTCAGAAGATTGTTGCGCTGGGCGGAACTGTGGTTTCAGAATTTCCGTCGGTGCGTGCGGGCGTGTACAACATTCCTTCTTCCGCCTTGTCAGCCCTGAGCATGGACACAGCCGTAAAATTCGTCTACGCGGACAGAAAGATCAGTAAGAAAGCGGCCTCTATTGGTTTAGCGTCTGCGACTATTAACGCTCCCTATGCCTGGAGTCTGGGGTACAACGGAAGAGGGATCGGAGTTGCCGTCATTGACAGCGGAATTAATCAAGACGACGACCTGGGCATATACTCTCATACTCCGGTCTACGCGCAAGATTTTACGGCGTTAATACCGGCGTCAATAAGCGATAAACACGCTCCAAAACCGGCAGCCAACACGGCTCCCGATTGGTTCGGCCACGGCCAGCATATCGCAGGCATTATCGCGTCAAACGGCAAAACTTCATTTTGCGGAAACTGCACTCAAACGTTTGTCGGAGTCGCGCCCGGCGTTAATCTGCTTAATCTAAAGGTTTTGGATGCCAACGGAACTGGCTCGGACAGTGCTGTCCTGGCTGCAATCAACCAAGCCATTGCGTTGAAGAGTGTCTATAACATTCGCGTGATCAATATGTCTCTTGGCCGGCCGGTATACGAAAGTTACACGCAGGACCCGATCTGCCAGGCCGTTGAAGCCGCCTGGCAAGCCGGTATTGTGGTGGTTGTCTCGGCGGGTAATAATGGCCGCGACAATTCGTTTGGCAATGAAGGGTACGGCACCATCAACTCCCCTGGCAATGATCCATACGTCATCACGGTAGGCGCCATGAAAGACATGGGAACGCCTGTCCGCTCGGATGACTTCATTGCCAGCTATAGCTCGAAAGGGCCGACCGCGGTGGACCATATTGTAAAGCCCGACATCGTGGCTCCGGGCAACCAGATTATCTCTTTGCTGAATCACAATGGAACCATCGCTCTCGACCAGCCGCAGGGCATAGCGCCCCTGTCTGCCTATCAAAATCCCGCGCCTAAACTTGGCATTGTCCCGGCCCAGCCGGTTTATGACTCTACTTCCAACACGCAGCCGCCTGCTGTTAAAGTGGGACCCGGCTATTCCAATCAATACTACGTTATGAGCGGAACCAGCATGGCCGCCGGTGTTGTCAGCGGCGCGGTAGCGGACCTGCTCCAGGCTGCTCCGGGCCTTACGCCGGACCAAGTAAAGATACTGCTCATGCAGACCGCCTCCAAAACCTTTCCGACCGTAAGCAACGTTGTTGATTCGACAACCGGGCAGATCTACACTGATTATTACGACATCTTTACCGTCGGCGCCGGGTATATGGATATGGCCGCAGCGCTCGCC
>CAXUBB010000525.1:0-2346 GCA_964249105.1 uncultured Bryobacteraceae bacterium
GCATTCGGCATCGCTGATAAGGCAATAAACACGCCTGCGGGAGAACTGCATCTGCGCGGCAAGCGCGGCGCCGGCGGCCATGCTGGGCCCATGCCCAAGCGAACCGGTCGAAAAGTCAACCCCCTTGAGCGCCGCTTCAGGATGCACTCCGAGCAGGCTGTTATCGCCGCAAAAAGTATTCAACTCCCCTTGCGAAATCCAGCCCTTTAAGGCGAGCGCCGCATAAAGCGCTAAACCGGCGTGGCCTTTGGAAAGTATGAACCCGTCGCGGTCAGGATCGCTCGGCGAAGAAATGCGCAACACATCACGGTACAGTGCGCTCAGAATCTCGACAACTCCCAGGCAGGAGCCGATATGCCCAACATTGGCGCGTTTTGATTGCTGAAGGATAATGCGCCGCATGGCGGCCGGTTCCACCACCGTACTGCGGACCATAACAGCGGCATTTGTGGAAGACATTTCAGCGGCTCCTGTCCAAATCGGTAATTTGAAAGAATTGAATTTTTCCGGAGAAAACGCGAGCGCCGTCGATCCATGAGTCTAAGGTGATAGGGCCTGGAGAATCGGCCACTGGATGTGGGAGGCGCAACTGGTCAACCGACGCGCCGTTACAGCGAATATCAGCCAAGTTTTCATCGAATTCGAGCGCTAGTGTTGCGGGCTTCCCTTGCGGAAGCAGGAGTTCTTTTGAAATGATCCGCTGGTCTCCCAAACCTAGAACTAAGCGGTACCGGTCGCCAGTCACGTGCTGGAACTGAAAACCTTGAAAGCTGTTAGGCTTCGCTTCGTTACTAAACACGGTCGCGTACCCGATCTGAGGCATTACCGGCATGAATTCCGCTTGTAAAAGAGCATGACGCGGCATCCGAACCGGCGGCAGAGTTCGAGGCAGGGTGACAGGATTATCAATACAGCGCAGCGCCTCCGTCGTGCAGCTCTTTACAGGCAATGGCTGGCTGAAGGCAAGCTCCCGGCGAGCGGCGAGATCACGGCGGAGAAAATAGCGCTGTCCGTATAAATCAACAAGGTGTACGTAATGCGCTCTAACAAATGCGCTCACTTCCGGAAATTGCTCATAGCCAAAGTATTTGGGATTCGTGAGGAACCAGGAAGTAGGTCCGGTCGCATCGATAAAAAGCTCGGCTGGATTTTTCCGCAAGTCCCGCAGCAATCGATTTACATAATAAGCGCTGACCTGCTTTTCTTCGGGACTGCCGTTATCCACCGGCGGCGAGGCCATTAAATTCAGAGTACGGAAAGCGTTGGCTACGTTCGTATCCCGTGTTGCCGGAATACGTCCGGATGAAAGGTAAGGATGCACTGTCCAGCCCCAGACTGTGATTCCGGCTTCAGGGCTTGTTAAAGAGCGGATGAAGTCGCCTTCCGGCGCACGAATGGTAAAAGGAACGTGCTTAAATACGTGATCATCTTGGAAGCCCCACAAGTAGCTTTGATAGGTAATAGTCAAGGTGAGAAAGAGCGCGATAAAGGCCAGCCGCGCGGGAATTCGATAAGGTAGTCTCCGTCCCCCCACGTCACCGTTCTCTTGCGTCGCTAAGAGAAATCCAGACTGTCGTATGAGCATCCACGCCATGGCGGCGCAAAGCGGGATAAACAGGAACAGCAGGTAATGAGCGAACCCATGGTGGGCCTTATAAACGGAGAAAACGGCGGATCCGACAGCCGCTAAAGCCAGAAATCCAAACCAGCGTACCGGATCGGTTCCCCACCGCCCCTTTCTGCAAAGTAGTAGCACGTAGATCGGGACAACGGTAACAGCAATTAACGCCAAGTAAGCGTACATCGCGATACGGTCAGAGGTTTGCACAAAGATGGCGGCGGCAATCATGACTCCGACTGCGGCCATTTGCAGAAAAGCGCCTGTCTCCGTAGTTGCTTCCCGGCGCATTCTCTGGAACCCGTATGCCGCCGTCACAGCGGTAAACAGGAACAAAAAACACCGCACCTCATTCGTTCCCACAAAGTATTTCAGAAACAGCGGTAAATCCGTAACGAAGCGGCTTTCTATGTTGGCATAGCTCCAATTCGCCTGGATGTAACTCATCCGGAAGTCGTTCCATACGCCCGCCGTTAAGCACATGGCTACACCGGCAATGAGCAACGGCGCCGCGCCCGCGCAGAACAGCAGAACGGGCCGCCAGAGCTTACCGGCACTAGCTGTCGCATAGATATAGATAAGGCCCACGCCCGCCAGCGCTGCCACAATTGGTACGGACTGCATCTTGGTGAAAAACGCGGCGCACGCAAGAAAGCCCAGGAGAAGCACGGGAACGCCATATGCACGAGGGTTACTCAACAGGCGAGCACTACAGTAGAGCGTTACGG
>CAXUBB010000526.1:0-2305 GCA_964249105.1 uncultured Bryobacteraceae bacterium
GGAGCGCCAGAAGACGGCCAACGAGATCGCCTTGAACATTCTGATTGGGGGTCTAACGCTTATTTTTCTGCTGGCGGTCGCCACGCTGCATCCGTTTGCCGTCTATTCCGTGAGCGCGGCAGGCGCAGGCTTGGTGCCTACCATTGCAGTGTTGGTATCGTTGCTGGTTTGTCTGATACCGACTACCATCGGCGGCCTTCTCTCCGCTATCGGCATTGCCGGCATGGATCGCGTCATGCAGGATAACGTGCTCGCCATGAGCGGCAAAGCGGTGGAAGCGTCTGGTGATGTGAATACGCTGTTGCTCGACAAAACCGGAACCATCACTCTCGGCAATCGTCAGGCGGTCGAGTTTATACCTTTCGCCGGCGTGACGGAACAGGAACTCGCGGACGCGGCGCAACTCTCCAGTCTGGCGGATGAAACTCCCGAAGGCCGGTCCGTCGTAGTGCTCGCCAAGGAAAAATACGGACTGCGGGGCCGCGAAGTGGCGCAGCACGAGGCCAACTTTATTCCGTTCTCCGCTTACACCCGCATGAGCGGCGTTGATATGGATGGGCGCCTGCTTCGGAAAGGAGCCAGCGCTGCTATTGTTAACTTCGTAAAGGAAAACGGTGGCGTCATTCCCGCGGGTTATGAGGAAATCTCCGATCGTATCTCACGCGGCGGCGGCACGCCGCTGGCGGTGGCGGACAGTTCCCGCGCGCTTGGTGTGATTCACCTGAAAGACATTGTGAAAGGCGGCATGAAGGAGCGCATGCAGCAGCTCCGCGCCATGGGCATCCGCTCCGTCATGATTACGGGCGATAATCCCTTGACCGCCGCCGCCATTGCTCATGAAGCGGGCGTGGACGACTTTCTGGCGCAAGCCACACCCGCCGACAAACTCGCTTATATCAAAAAAGAACAAGCGGAAGGGCGCCTGGTGGCCATGACGGGAGACGGCACTAATGACGCTCCCGCCTTGGCGCAGGCCGATGTCGGCGTAGCCATGAACACCGGCACCATGGCCGCCAAGGAAGCCGGAAATATGGTGGACCTCGATAGCAATCCAACCAAGCTGATTGAAATTGTTGCTATCGGCAAGCAGCTTCTTATTACGCGAGGAGCGCTCACCACCTTCTCGATTGCCAATGACGTAGCGAAGTATTTCGCCATTATTCCAGCGATGTTCATGGCCACCTATCCGGCGCTGGCCCGCTTCAACATCATGGGACTCCATACGCCGCAAAGCGCTGTGCTCGCGGCTGTCATTTTCAATGCGCTGATTATCATTGCCCTTGTGCCGCTCGCTTTACGCGGGGTCAAATACCGCCCGCTGGGAGCCGCCGCGCTCCTGCGGCGCAATCTCCTGATCTATGGCCTGGGAGGGATCATTGTTCCCTTTCCGGGGATTTGGATTCTGGATCAATTGCTGGTCTGGTTGCGCTTGGCGTAATCGAAAGGAAAATAGATGTTTCAACAACTCATGCCCGCCCTGAGAATGACGCTTCTTCTTACCGTGCTGACCGGTTTTTTATATCCCGGTGTCGTGACCGGCTTGTGCCAGGTATTCTTTAAAGATAAGGCAAACGGGAGTTTGGTGAAGGCTAACGGTCAGATTATCGGCTCTTCTCTGCTGGGGCAAAATTTCACCAAGCCCGAGTACTTTCATGGCCGCCCCTCCGCTGCCGGTACCGACGGTTATGACCCCACAGCGTCGGGCGGTTCCAACCTGGGACCCACCAGCCAAAAACTCTACAACCGGGTCAAAGCGTCCGCCGATCAGTTCCGCAAGGAAAATCCTGCTTTCAAAGGCCCCATCCCGGCTGATGCGCTGACCGCATCGGGAAGCGGCCTTGACCCGCATGTCAGTATTGCGAATGCAGAAGCGCAGGTGGCGCGCGTGTCCCAGGCGCGCGGGGCTGATCCGTCCATCATTCGAAAGCTGCTGGAGGCGGGACGGGAAGACCGTGATTTCGGGTTGTTAGGTGAATCTCGCGTAAACGTTCTGAAACTCAATCTCGCTCTCGACCGGCAATTTCCTAAACGTTAATTATGTGCCGCCACAATATCGCACTTTCCGTTTTTGTGTTAACAGCTTTCTTTGTTTTGCCTGCTCATTCCCAGGCACAAGCCGATAGCGGACCGCCGCTGACGGAACGTGAAAAGATGCTGCTGGACCGCATCGAGCAACTACAGCAGCGCGTTTCAGCCCTGGAAAGCAAAGTCGCGAATACGGGCGCCCCCGCTCCGGCGTCCGTCCAGGCTGCGCCGGCAACACCGGCGAGTTCTTCCGTCCAGGCAGCGTTATCGAGTGCGCCCG